>NZ_CP054925.1:9118216-9427324 GCF_013364075.1 Amycolatopsis sp. Hca4 | reverse complement strand
ATCACCATGCCGCTGTTCTTCGGCTCGAACGCGCTGTACCCGGTGGACCTGATGCCGTCGTGGCTGAAGGTGCTCAGCCACGTCAACCCGCTGAGCTACCAGGTCGACGCGCTGCGCGGCCTGCTCATCGGGACACCCGCCCACCTCGGGACCGACTTCGCCGTGCTGGTGGTGGCGACGGCGGTGGCCGTTGCGGTCGCCTCGGTCCTGCTCGGCAGGTTGGCCCGGTGAGGCACATGTCTCACCGAACGGAACCTTTATCGCGCGATGCCTAATCTCGAATCCGTGAAACGTCGCCGGGGCGTGGTCCCTTTTACCGGTTTGTGTCTGCTCGCCGGGATTCTGGTGGCCGGGACGGTCGCGCCCGCCGCCATCGGGGCCGGCCTGTTGTCGAATCAGGTGAGCGATTCGGTGGACGCCATTTCCGCCCAGCTCGCCGCCGCCGATCCGCCGCTGGTGACCACGGTCACCGACCGCGACGGCACGCCGATCGCGACGCTCTACGCGCAGTACCGCCTGCCCGCCACCGCGGCCGGGATCGCGACCACGATGAAGGCCGCCATCATCGCCGTCGAGGATCGCCGGTTCTACACCGAAGGCGGCGTCGACATGCAGGGAATGCTGCGCGCGGCGGTCAACGACAGCACCGGCGGGGCACTGCAGGGCGCCTCGACGATCACCCAGCAGGAGGTCAAGAACTACCTGATCAACGTGGTCGACCGGAACGACCCGGCGGCCCAGCAGGCCGATCGCGAGGACTCGCTCGCCCGCAAGCTGCGCGAGGCGAAAATGGCCGTGCAGCTCAACGCGACCATGAGCAAGGACGACATTCTGGCGAACTACCTCAACGTGGTCGAATTCAGCGGAACCGTGTACGGGGTCGGCGCGGCCGCGAAGGCGTATTTCGGGACGACGCCGGATAAATTGACCGTTCCGCAGGCCGCGCTGCTCGCCGGAATGGTGAACAACCCCAGCATCTACAACCCGTACACCCACCCGGACAAGGCGCTGCAGCGCCGCAACCTCGTCATCGACGACATGGTCACCAACGGCTCCATCCCGGCCTCCTACGCGGCGACGGCGAAGGCGACCCCGCTCGGGGTCGTGCCGAACGGCCCGGTCACGCCGTCCGGGACCTGCATGGGTGCGGCCCCCGACGCGGGCTTCTTCTGCGCCTACGCCGAAAGCTACCTGGTGCACGCCGGGTTCACCGCCGACCGGCTGGCCACCGGCGGGTACACGATCAAGACCACCCTCGACCCGCGTGTCTCGCAGGTGACCAAGGACGCCGTCGACGCGAACGTGCCGACCACCCAGGACGGCGTGGCCAACACCTTCGCCGTCGTCCAGCCGGGCCAGGACGGGCACCAGGTGCTCGCCATGGTCGCGAACCGCAACTACGGCACCGATCCGGCGCGGGGCGAGACGTCGACCGACATCGTCGCCGACGCGAGCAACGAGTTCGGCGCGGGCTCGTCGTTCAAGATCTTCACCTCGGCCGCGGCGCTCGTCACCGGCAAGGCCGGCCTCGACACCCCGCTGCCCAACCCGGACAGCCAGTGCTTCCCGGCGCCGGACGCGCACGGATCGTGCTACACCGTCCACAACGACGGCCACTACGCCGACCCGATCACCCTCGCCGACGGGCTGGCGACGTCGCCGAACGTCGCGTTCGTCGGGCTGGAGAGCCAGGTCGGGATGCCCGCCGTGCTCGACATGGCGGCCAAGCTCGGGCTGCGCACCACCCTCGCGACCAACGACGCCGGCCGCACGCCGGACCCGAAGTCGGGCAACCCGCAGTTCAGCCAGCCGCAGTCGCAGTACTTCCGGAACCTGCTGTCGTTCACCCTCGGCAACAGCCCGGTCAGCCCGCTGGAGATGGCCAACGTGTCGGCGACGCTGATGAGCGGCGGCGTGTGGTGCCCGCCGAACCCGATCCTGTCGGTGACCGACCGGAACGGCAACGCCGTGCCGGTCGCGCAGCAGGCGTGCGAACGGGTGCTCCCCCAGGGCGTGGCGGACACCCTGGAAGCGGGGCTGAGCAAGGACACCACGAGCGGCACGTCCGCCGAGGCGGCCCGCGCGGCCGGCTGGAGCAGGCCCGACATCGGCAAGACGGGCACGACCCAGCTCAGCGAATCGGTGGCCTTCGTCGGTGGTGTCGACGACTACGCGGTGTCGTCCATGGTGTTCGCCGACGGGCCGCACCCACGCGAGATCTGCCCGGGCACCCCGGTGCACCTCGGCGACTGCGGCCACGGCGCGTTCGGCGGCACGGTCGCCGCGCCGCCGTACTTCCACGCCATGAGCCAGCTGCTCGCGGGGGTGCCCGACAAGCCGATCCCCGCCGCCGACCCGGCCTACCTGACGGCGCGGTTGTGACCTAGCTGTGGTGTCCGGGGAGGTTGGTCAGTCGGGTGACCGGCGGCTTGCCGCCGGTTGAGCTGTGGGGTCGGTGATGATTGGAGAAGTGGAGCCAGCCCGGTAGCGCGGCCCGCCGCGAGGTTTCCGATGGGTAGAGGACGCGTTCGACGGTGACGCCGCGGTCAGCGAACCAGGCCACGGCCCGGCGCAGCACGGCGGCGGCGGTTTCGTCGGTGTGGATTTCGGCGTAGGCGATGCGGGAGTGGTCGTCGATGACGGTGTGGACGAACGCGATGCCCGCCACCGGTCGCCTCACCTCGGGACAACGTCCCTGGACATCACACCTAGCGCGGTTCGAGGAAGACGAGCGGGATCTCGCGCTCGGTCTTCGTCTGGTACTGCGCGTAGTTCTTGAAGTCGGCGGTGATCTTCGGCCACAGCCGCGCCCGCTCTTCGGCGTCGGCGATCCGGGCCCGCATCGGCTGCTTCGGCCCGCCCTTGAGCGAGACCTCGACCTCGGGGTTGTCACGCAGGTTGAGGAACCACGCCGGGTGCGTGTCGTCGCCGCCGCGCGAGGCCACGACGACCCATGTGTCGCCCTCCTGGTGGGGCGAGGTCAGCAGCACCGACCGCGGCTGCCCGCTCTTGCGGCCGGTGGTGGTGAGTTCCAGCACGGGCATGGCGACCTGCCAGCCCACCCGCCCACCGGTCAGCTTGATCAGGCCGCGGTGGACGGCGTTCATCGTCTTCAGGGCGAAGTCGCTCGGCATGATCCCAATCTAGTCCCGTGACCACCGGTGGCGCGGTACGGGCCGGATGTCCGGTTCGCCGGGTATTGCCCGGACAGGATCGCCGAAACCGCCCCGCCGGGCGGCGGCGGTGTGCGAGGCTGCGCGGCGAACGAAGAACCGGAAGAGAGAAGACCGATGCTGATCTGGGGCTGGCGTACCCGCATCTACGTGCTGGCGATGACGACGTTCCTGTGCGGCCGGTGCGGCAATCCTGCGTCGCACGCGGTGCGCAAGGCCGTCACGAAGTTCACGCTGTTCTTCATCCCGTTGTTCCCGATCAGCGTCAAGTACACGGCGCAGTGCACGTTCTGCGGGATCGAGAACCGCATCCCGAAGGAGGACGCGCTGCGGCTGCAGGCCCAGGAGGAGCAGGGTCAGGCGCAGGCCGCGACGGGGTACCCGCCGCACCCTTCGCAGCCGCAGGGGTTTCCGCAGCAGGGGTATCCGGTGCACCCGTCCCAAGCGCAGGGGATGCCGCAGCAGGGGCAGTTCCCGGCGCCGGGCCAGCAGGGGCAGTTCCCGCAGCAGGGGCAGTAGGCAGACCGCCGCCGGCTCGTCTCCAGGCCGGGTCGGCCTTCCGGCCGAGCCGGACAGCGGCGGCCTTCGTGCATTTTGTGGCGGCCTCGCCGGACCAGGCACCGGCCGCCGCATCGCTCGCGCCGCCGCCACGCCTCCCGGCCGGACCGGCTTTTCGGCCACGACACTTTCGCGGGTGCGCGGGCCGAATCAAACGCCCCTGAGCCGCCGCGCCTCTCATGCCGCCCGGCAGGATGGGCTTTCGGTCACCCGGCCGGCCGGAAGGCAGCCGAGTGGCGACCCCGGTTCCTTTTCTCCCAAGGCTTCTCTGTGGAGTTGTCAAACATCCCGGTCGCCGGGTCAGGCGGCCGATTTGTGCTCGGGGGTGATGAGCGCCCAGCCTTCGGGGGTCAGGATCGCCGGGACCAGCTCGCCCGGGCGGCCGGGGCGGGTCGCGCGGACCAGGCCCTGGTGGGCCAGTGCGTGGGCCGCGAACTGGTCGCCGCAGGAGAGGCCGTCGATGAACAGGTCCGGCTCGCTGCTGCACGACACCCGGGCGCGGCCCGCGCCGACCGCTCGGAGCATCGCCCGCATCCGGTGGTTGACCACGGGGTGCGCCGCCGGTGAGCCGGTCTTCTCGTTCCCGTTCATGTCGGTCCCTCCCGCTCGTGGTTCGGCCTCTGTCCCTGCGTCGAATCGAACGGTGCGATTTCGACAGCAGGTCCGGCCGGAGCGTCACCCTCATCGTCGCCGCAGGCGATCCAGCACGGGTCGAGGCCCCGTCGACGGGCGTTCGGAGGCCGGCCGCGAACGGATGGGCTCAGAAGGGCGGGTCGCCCACCGCCACCGGTTCCGGGATCCAGGAACTGCTCCCCTCGACGCCCGTCGCGCGGCTGGCCTTGGTCACCTTGGCCGTCGCGTACCGCAGGGCCGGCCCGATCTCCTCGACCCCCAGCTCCACCACCGTGCGGCGCTCGCCCTCCTTCGTGTCGTACGACCGCTGTCTCAGCCGGCCCTGGACGATCACGCGGCTGCCGCGCACCAGCGACTCGGCGACGTTTTCCGCGTACTCCCGCCACAGGCTGCAGCGCAGGAACAGCGGGTCGCCGTCGCGCCAGGCGCCGGACTCGCGGTCGAACAGGCGTGGCGTGCTCGCGACCGTGAAGTTCGCGACCGCCGAGCCGGCCGGGGTGAAGCGCAGCTCGGGGTCGCCGGTGAGGTTGCCGACCACCGTGACCGTCGTTTCGCCTGCCATCGGTCTCTCCTTGTCCTCCGGGTGCGGGGTGCACCGCTCTTGCCGACGAGGAGAGCACGGGGGTCCGACAATTCCGGGGCGGTGACGAGATGCCGACACCCGTCCGGGCTGGTTTCCTGCCGCCATGCCGACCGCCTTCCAGAAGGAGCTCGTGACGCTCGCCCACCGGCTGGCGGACCTGAGCGACCTCGTCGCGAGTGCGCTCGAGGAAGCCACGCGCTCGATCCTGGAAAGTGACCACACGCTGG
This sequence comes from Amycolatopsis sp. Hca4, assembly GCF_013364075.1. GTDB lineage: Bacteria > Actinomycetota > Actinomycetes > Mycobacteriales > Pseudonocardiaceae > Amycolatopsis. The sequence goes on along the minus strand of NZ_CP054925.1, from coordinate 9,422,150 downwards.
GCGGACGTGCGCGGGAGCAAGCCGGTGCGGCGGCCGCGCTCGGGGCCGCGTGCGAGGACCAGGCGTGCGCGCTGCTGGCCCTGCACGCACCGCCGGAGGCGGACGTGAAGACGGTCGTGGCGGCCGTGCACATCGCCGCGGATCTCACTCGGATGGGTGGACTTGCGGAAGAGGTCGCCGAGGCGCCCGTGCCGCTGGAGGTGCGACCCGCGCTGGAACGCCTCGGCAGGCACGCGGTCGCGGCCGCGCGGGCGCTGCGGGACGTCCTGCTCGGCCGGGACGGGACGGCGCTCGGTGCCGCGGTCGCGCTCGCCGTCGCGGCCGAGCGGGAGGTGCGGCAGTGGGTGGACGGTCGTGCGTGGCCGTCCGGGGCCGGGGCGGCCGTCGATCTCGGGCTGCTCGCCGCGAGCTACGGCCGGTTCGCCGCGACGGCGGCCCGGGCCGGGCGCGAGGCCGCCGGGTTCGTGCCGGCGGGTCCGCAGTACGCCTGAGTGACCGCGCCCACCCACGGTTCCCCTCCACCACGACTACCGTGGCGGACATGAGCAACACCGAGGCCGCCCCGGCCGAACTCGCCTGCGGCGACCGGCCGGCGGCCGCCGATCCCGAGCGGCCCGCCGTCGAGATCCTCACCCCGCGGGACGTCCCGCTCGGCGGTCCGCGCGCGATGCGCGTCCGGCGGACCCTGCCCCAGCGGTCGCGGTCGCTGATCGGCGCGTGGTGCTTCGCCGACCACTACGGCCCGGACGAGGTCGCCGGGGCCGGCGCGATGGACGTCGCGCCGCATCCGCACACCGGGCTGCAGACCGTCAGCTGGCTGTTCGCCGGCGAGATCGAGCACCGCGACAGCCTCGGCACGCACGCGATGGTGCGCCCCGGCGAGCTGAACCTGATGACCGGCGGGAACGGCATCTGCCACTCCGAGGTCTCGACCGCCGCCACGAAGACGCTGCACGGCGTCCAGCTCTGGGTGGCCCTGCCCGAACGGCACCGGCACACGGCACGCGCGTTCGACCACTACGTCCCTTCGGTGAACCGGATCGAAGGCGCGGAAATCCGCGTGTTCCTCGGCTCGCTGGCCGGCCGGACGTCGCCGATCCCGACGTTCACCCCGCTGCTCGGCGCGGAAATCGTGCTCGGGCCGGACGCACACATGTCCCTCGGCGTCGACCCCGGCTTCGAACACGGTGTCCTGGTCGACAGCGGGGACGTCGAGGTGGCCGGCACCCGCGTCCGGGCCGCCGAGCTGGGTTACGTCGGCACCGGCGTGCGCTCGCTGACCCTCAGCAACCGCGGCACCGGGCCGGCCCGGTTCCTGCTGCTGGGCGGGACGCCGTTCGACGAAGAGATCCTGATGTGGTGGAACTTCGTCGGCCGCACCCACGAGGAGATCGCCGCGTTCCGCGCAGCGTGGGAAGCCGAGTCGGACCAGTTCGGTGCGGTGACGGGCTATGCGGGCGACCGCCTGCCGGCTCCCGCGCTGCCGGCCGTGCGCATCAAACCCCGCCGCAACCCGGCCTCAGGCCAGGAATCCGCCCACGGCTGACCCGAAAGCCGCCGGGTCGTCCAGCCACGGGTAGTGCGCGGTGCCGGGCAGCACGACCGCCCGGCCGTCGGGGAACAGCCCGGCGAACCGGTCGGCGATCGCCGGGCTGGCGATCCAGTCAAGCTCGCCGGCCAGCACCAGCACGGGCGCGGTGACCGCGCCGAGCGCGGCTCGGGTCGTCTCGGGCTCGAAGGCGCCGGGAGCGTTGTAGACCCGGGCGGCCGCGCCGTTGCGTTGGCCGGCTTCCCCGGACTGGTGCCGGCGGGCCGCCGCGTCCCAGTTCCCGTAGTAGAACGGGGCGAACGCGGCCCAGTCGGCGCGGGTCGCCGTCTTCGCGGCGATCGACTCGTAGGCGGCGGCCGCGGTGGCGTACCACGGCTCGCCGGTGCGGCGGGCCATGATCCGGCGGCGTTCGGCGGGCGGCACGTCGAAGCCGACGGCGCGCGGGCTGGGCGTGATCAGGGCGAGCCGGCTCAGGCGGTGGGGGTACCGCGCCGCGTACCGGACGGCCAGGCTCGCCCCGGCCGAGTGCCCGAGGAGGTCGAAGCGGTCGAGGCCGAGGTGCTTGCGCAACGCCTCGACGTCCTCGATCTGGCGGTCGCACCGGTAGGTGGCGGGGTCGGCGGGTTCCGCCGAATCGCCGGTGCCGCGCAGGTCCAGCACGGCGACGCGGCGCCGGGCGGTCAGGCCGCCGAGGTCGCCGAGGTAGCTGCCGGCGCGCATCGGACCGCCGGGCAGGCAGACCACCGGCGGCTCGGCTCCGGAACCGGCGAGGTGGACGGCGAGCGCGGTTCCGTCCGGCGCGCGGAAGATCGGCACGCCGTGACCTTGGCATTCCCGGGCCGGTGGGACAAGCGAGCCGGCCGCGCACTCACGACCGGGACGCCAGGCGCTCCAGCACGGCGAACACCCGCTCGACGTCGGCCGTGGTCGTGCGCCAGTTGCTGAAGGCGGCGCGCAACGCGGGCCTGCCGTCGTACACCGTCGGCGTCAGGAAGGTGGTGCCGTCTTCGGCGATGGCGCGGACCAGGGCGTCGATCCGGTCCTGTGTGACGTCCCCGGCCGGGGTGAAGCAGACGACGTTGAGCCGCACCGGCGCCAGCAGGTGCCAGTGCGGCGAGCCGTCGATGCGTGCGCCCAGGTCGCGGGCCAGTGCGATGCAGCGCTCGACGATCTCGCGGTGGCCGGCGCGGCCGTACGCCACGAGCGAGAACCACGCCGGGAGCGCCCGCAGCCGCCGGGAGTTCTCCGGCGTGAGGTGCAGGAAGTCCGGCGTCTCCCCGATTTCGCCGAGGTAGGCGGCGTTGTTGCTGAAGACGCGCAGCTGCAGGTCGCGGCGGCGGGTGAACTGGACGGCCGAGTCGTACGGCACGTTGAGCCACTTGTGCAGGTCGACGACCACCGAATCGGCCTGGTCGAGGCCGGCCGTGAGGGCCGCGTGCTCCGGGGACAGCGCGACGAACCCGCCGAACGCGGCGTCGACGTGCAGCCAGAAGCGATGGCGCTGCTTGAGCTCGGCGATCGCTCGCAGGTCGTCGAAGTCGACGGTGTTCACTGTCCCGGCGTTCGCGACGACGACGGCGGGGCCGTCGAGCGTCTCGAGTGCTTCGGCCAGCTTCGCGACGTCGACGGCTTCGCGGCCCGGGAGCACCGGCACCTTCCGCAGCGCGGACCGGCCCATCCCGAGGAACGACAACGCCTTCAGGACGCTCGAGTGCGGCGAGCCGGACAGCACGGTGACCGGACCGAGCGCGGCGGCACCTTCGGTGGAGACGGTCACGCCGGCCTGTTCCCCGAGCCACTCGCGCGCGATGGCGAGTCCGGTGACCGTGGACATCGTGGCACCGGTGACGAAGGCGCCGGAGAACTCCGGGCCCAGGCCGAACAGCTCCGCGAGCCAGCCGACGGTTTCGCGTTCCAGGTCCTGCGCCGAGGAGTCCACGCCGCTGGCGGGATTCTGGTCGTAGGCGGCGGTGAGCCAGTCCCCGGCCAGCGCGGCCGGGGTCGCGCCGCCGGTGACGAAGCCGAGGTAGCGCGGGCCGGCGCTGGCGGCGAAACCGGGTTCCCAGCGTCGCGCGAACTCGTGCAGGGCACCGCGGGCGCCGGTGCCTTCGCGCGGCAAAGGCGCCGGGGCGGCGGTCACGGGTGGGACGGCGGCCGCCCGCTCGCCGAGCCCGGCAAGGGCCTCGGCCGCGAGTTTGCCGGCGGCGTCGAGGAGATCGGGCAGGGCGGTCAGGTCATCGGCGAGCCTCGGGTCCATCTCACCGACGCTAGGCGCGGTGACGTCCCGGTGTCGCGGGCCAATCCCGCGAAACTGGCCCGCTCCGGCTCGGTCGCGCGGGGGGGCCGGAAGGGTCGGATCGCGTATCTGGACGGTCGGTTCGCGTACCTGGAGGGTCGGTTCGCGTGATCAGAGGCGTAACTCACGTGATTGGGAACGGGACTCGCGTGATTGGGGACGGGACTCGCGTGATTGGGGACGGGACTCGCGTGATTGGCGGGGGTTCTCGCGTGATTGGGGAGGCTTCACGTGTGATTGGCGGGGCATCACGGTCGGCGGAGGAGGCGGCGGACCCGGGTTTCGGCCGGGTCGAACGCGACCCGGCGCAGCGGGCCGGTGAGCAGCAGCACCACGGCTACCGATGACAGGGCCGCCAGGACCAGCGCCGCCACGAACTGGGCCGCGCCCGAAGTGGCCGTCGAGAGGACCGCGTAGCCGGTCAGGATCAAGGCGAGCGGGGCCAGGAAGCCGGTGAGGGCCGGGAGCAGGGGGATGCGGTCACCGTCGGGGCGGCGGGCGGACACCACCGCCGCCCCGGCGCAGGTGACCGCGGCGACCAGCAGGCAGCCGCCGACGGTGTCGCTCAACCGGTGCCAGCCCAGCGCCACCGCCGCCGCCGAGACCCAGGCGACGCCGAAGCCGCCGAGCACCAGTGCCGGCCGCCGGAACCGGCGGGGCAGGACGATCGCGAGCGCCACCAGCACGGCCATCGCCGCGCTGACGTGCCCGCTCGGGAAGCTGTTGTGGCTCGCCACGCCGAACCGGTCGCCGGTGCTCGGGCGGTCCAGGACATAGAGCTTGAGCAGCTGGGCCACCACCAGCGGCGCGGCCAGCAGGACCAGCGCCGGCACCGCGAGGGCCACCCGCCGTCGCACCACGGAGAGCACCACGATCAGCACCGCGACGCCGCCGAGCACCACCACCAGGTCGACCTCGCGCAGCGGGGCCGCCCAGTCCACTGTGGTCCCCGCGGACTGGGCACTGCGGACGACGCCGTTCTCGACGCCGCGGCCGGCCTCCGTGCGGACGAAGAGCAGGTAGGCCGCGACGAACGCGAGGGCGAACCCGGCCGCGCTCGCCGCCAGTACCGCGGTGCGGGACGCGGCCCGTGAAACAGGTGCGGGCCGGGCTGCGGAAGGGGCGTCGGTGAGGATCACTGCCATGTCCCCGAGTCTGGAACGCGCTTTTCGGGATCCCGTCAGGGCGATGTCATGGTTTTGCAACAAGATCCGCCCGGGTCGCCATGACGTGCGCTTTTCCGAATAATGGCGCCGTGGCCGAGGTACTGGTGGTAGAGGACGACGCGGCGGTGCGGGAGGGCCTGCAGCTGGCCCTGCGCAGGCAGGGGCACGTGGTGCGGACCGCGGAATCCGGCGAGCTCGGCATCGAGGTGCTCGTGCACCACCGGCCCGACATCGTCGTGCTCGACCTGATGCTGCCCGGCATGGACGGCTTCGAGACCTGCCGCCGGATGCGGGCGGCCGGTCCGGTCCCGATCATCATGCTCACCGCGCGCAGCGACGACTTCGACATCGTCGCCGGGCTCGAGGCGGGCGCGGACGACTACGTCGCCAAGCCGGTCGAGCCGCGGGTGCTGGACGCGCGGATCCGGGCGGTCCTGCGCCGCTCGGCCGCCGACCGGCCGGGCGGGACGGCGACCGTGGCCGCGGAACGGCACGGCGACCTGGTCATCGACCGGGCCGGGCTCGAGGTGACCAAGCGCGGCGCGCCGGTGTCGCTGACCCCGACCGAGCTCAAGCTGCTGCTGGAGCTCTCGCGCACGCCCGGGCAGGTGTACAGCCGCCAGCAGATCCTGTCCGCCGTGTGGGACCACGACTACCTCGGGGACTCCCGGCTCGTCGACGCCTGCGTGCAGCGGCTGCGCTCGAAGATCGAGGACGTCCCGGCCAAGCCCGAGTACGTGCAGACGGTCCGGGGGTTCGGCTACCGGTTCGGCCGCTCGTGACGGCACCGCGGATCCGGTCGTGGCTCGCCGGGCTGCGGCCCCGGCTGGTCGCCGCCTTCGCGGTCATCATGATCCTCGGCGCCACGACCGCGGCGGGCACGAGCTACGTCTACGCGCGCCGGGCCATCCTGGAGGGCATCCAGGACCAGACCATGCTGAAGCTGCGCGACCAGATCGTGGCGTACCTGCCCACCCTGTCGCTGCCGCCGTCCCAGGCCACGCTCGACGCCTTCGCGACGGCGCTCAAGTCCAGCAACGCCCTCGTCGTCTACCGCGACCTGCACTCGACGTCCAGCCTTTCGCTCGACGACGTGCCCGCCGACCTGCGGCAGGCGGTGGGCGCCAGCACGAACATCCAGTTCCAGCGCGTCGACGTCCAGGGCTTCGCGCTCTTCTTCGTCGGCATCCCGGTGCAGACCCCCGGCGGCAAGCCGAGCGGCCTCGAGGTCTACGCGATGGCGCGGCTGACCGACCAGCAGGAGGCGATCGACGACCTGGCCCGCTACGCCTGGCTGTTCTCCGCGCTCGCCCTGCCGATCGCGGTCGGGGTCGCGCTGCTCGCGGCCCGGCAGGTGCTGCGGCCGGTGCGCGCGCTGAACACCGCGGCCAGCCAGCTCGGCCGCGGCCGGCTGGACGTGCGCCTGCGCGCGAAGGGCTCCGACGAGCTCGCCCAGCTGGTCACGACGTTCAACCACACGGCAGCGGAGCTGGAGCGCACGGTCGGCACCCTGCGCGCGATGGAGGCCGACGCGCGGCGGTTCGTCGCCGACGTCTCCCACGAGCTGCGCACGCCGCTGGCGGCGATGAACGCGGTCACCGACGTCCTCGACGAGGACGCCGAGCAGCTGCCGCCGGACACCGCGGTGGCGGCCCGGCTGGTGTCGGCCGAGACGCGGCGGCTGACCCGGCTGGTGCAGGACCTGATCGAGATCTCCCGGTTCGACGCCGGCCGGGCCGAGCTGCGCCGGGAGAGCCTCGACGTCGCCGCGGCGGTCACCGACAGCCTCGCCGCGCGCGGCTGGGAGCCGGGGACCGAACTGGCCGCCGACCTGCCGCCGGGGATCACCGCGCAGCTCGACCGGCGGCGGCTCGACATCGTCGTGGCGAACCTGGTCGGCAACGCGCTGCGGCACGGCGCGCCGCCGGTCGAGGTGGTGCTGCGGCAGGAGGCCGGTGCCGTCGTGCTGACCGTCACCGACCACGGGCCGGGGATCCCCGCCGACGTGCTGCCGCGGGTCTTCGACCGCTTCACCAAGGCCGACACCGCACGGGCCCGGTCCGAGGGCAGCGGCCTCGGGCTGTCGATCGCGCGGGAGAACGCGCGCCTGCACGGCGGCGACATCGTCGCGGTCAACACCGGGACCGGCGCCCGGTTCGAGCTGCGCCTGCCCCGGGAGCCGTGGTGAAGAAACTCCTCGTCCTCGCGGTGCTGCTGCTGGTGAGCGGGTGCGGCGTCAAGCCGACGCCGGTGGTCGCGGCCGGCCCGGCGCCCACGCTGCGCAACCCGGCGGACGACGGCAGCGGCACCGACGTGGTCCTCTACTACGTCCTGAACGGCAGGCTGACCCCCGTGACGCGGCCGCGCAGCCTGCCGGCCAGCGTCGAGTCCACCCTGGCGATGCTGATGGACGGCCCGTCCGCCGACGAGCGGGCGAGCGGCTACACGACCGAGCTGCCCCGCCGGACCGGCGCGATCACCCTGACGCACGGCGCGCCGCCGACGATCACCGTGCCGTTCCCGGTGCAGCCCCTCAGCGGCACCGGGATCAACCAGCTGGTCTGCACCGCCTTCGCGGCGCTGGTCGCCACGGGCGGGTACACGACCGACGGCACCCTCGCCGTCGTCGCCCCGGACGTCCGGCTGCCGTACCAGACGTGCCAGGCGTGAGCACCGTGTCGACTTGACGACCTCGGCGCCTCAGCCGGGGTACGGCCGCGCCGCCCGCGCCTCGGTGAGCGACCGCGCCCACCAGGCCAGCTGGTCGAGCAGCGCCTTCGCGGCGACTTCCGCGCCGGCGTCGTCCGGCCGTCCGTCGGCGCCGAAGCGGGTGTGGGCGCCGTGGAAGCTGACCGTCTCGCGGATGGTCACCGCGTGCAGCTCCGCGAAGACCGCGCGCAGGTGCTCGACCGCGCGCAACCCGCCCGAAATCCCGCCGTAGGACACGAAAGCGACCGGCTTGGCCCGCCATTCGGGCCCGTGCCAGTCGATCGCGTTCTTGAGGGAAGCGGGGTAGCTGTGGTTGTACTCCGGCGTGACGACGATGAAGGCGTCGGCGGCTTCCAGCCGTGGAGCCACCTTCGCGACTTCGGCGACGACCGTCGCGGACGGCGTGGCACCGAAGGCGGGCATCGCGAGCGGGAGGTCGGGCTCGGCGAGGTCGACGAGGTCGACCGCGAACCCGCCGTGCGCCTCCGCGACTTCCGCGAGCCAGTCCGCCACCACCGGCCCGAACCGTCCTTCCCGGACACTTCCGACGATCACCGCAACGCGGATCGGCGCTTCCGACACACTTCCTCCTTGACACGCAGGCGTTCTCGCTCTCGTGCCCAGGGTGGGACTTCAAGTTCACTTGAAGTCAAGGGTGCCGCTGTGGTTGGGTGTGCACCATGGTGAACGCCCCGGCCCGGCCGCTGCCCGACCTGACGGTCGGCGAACTCTCCCGGCGCAGCGGAGTCCCCGCCTCGGCCCTGCGCTTCTACGAGGACGAAGGTCTCATCCGCAGCCGCCGCACCGCGGGCAACCAGCGGCGCTACTGCCGGGACACGCTGCGGCGGGTGACGTTCGTCCGGATGTCCCAGCGGGTCGGCATGCCGCTGTCGAAGATCCGCGAGGTGCTGGCGCTGCTGCCGGACGACCGCACGCCGACCCGCACCGACTGGGCGCGCATCTCCCGCTGCTGGCAGGACGACCTCAACGCGCGGATCCGGCAGCTGGAACAGCTGCGCGACCAGCTGGACGACTGCATCGGCTGCGGCTGCATGTCGATGGCCAAGTGCCGGCTCGCCAACCCCGGCGACCGGCTCGGCGCGGGCGGCCCGGGGCCGCAGCGCCTCGCCGACCACCGCGAGGACGGCTGGGAAAACTGCTGAGCTAACCGCGTTCCAGCAGGCCGCGGACGTACATCGCCTGCCCGGCGTGCTGGGTGTCGTCGTCGAGGACGCTGATCAGGCGCACGCCCAGCGACACCGGCGGGTCCCACGCCTCGTCGACGATCCGGTCGAGGTCCTTCTCGCCGAGCCCGGCCACGAACCGGACGGTCTGCTCGTGCACGGCGTCGTAGTAGCCGGTGAGCAGGTCCGGGTCGTCGACGCGGACCGCCTCCACGTCGGCCGGGCGGTGGCCGTAGCCGGTGTCGCCCGCCGGGAACGGGAGGCCGAACCGGGACAGCCAGTCCTGGCCGGTCCACACCTGTTCCGTCCCGGCGACGTCGGCGACGTGGTCGTCCTGCACCCGGGTCAGGTGCCACACCAGCCAGGCGATCGAGTTGGCCTCGTCGTCCGGCCGGGTCCCGAGCTGCTTCGCGGTCAGTCCCCCGACTGCCGCGTGCACCGTGCCCTGGACCCGGCTGAACCCCTCGATGAGCAGATCGGCCACGTTCATCCGGCTGCCTTTCCTTCGCCGACTCCGTTTCCCGGCCGGACTACCCGATCATGCCCGCCGGGAAACGGCGTCCGCTACCGCGGCAGCAGCTGGTCGAAGAACGAGCGGTAGCGGCGCAGCGCGATGCGCAGCTCCTCGGTGGCCGGTTCGCCCTGCCGCCACTGGGCTTCCAGCTCGCTCTTGTGCTCGGCAAAGGTGGTGGCCAGCGCGCTGATCACGGCGGCGACGAGCTCGTCGGCCTGCTGGACCGCCTGCTTCGGGTCGTCGACGAAGCCGGTCTGGACGTTCTGCCAGCGGTCGCGGAACCCGGTGACCTTCTCCTGGTCGATCAGCTCCGGCGTCTCTACGTCGTCGTGCGAGGCGGCGGGCGTCTCGACGTCCCCGCCCGAGGCGGCGGGCGTCTCCACGTCGCCACCCGATTCCGCGGGTGCTTCGACGTCCCCACCGGATTCGGCGGGCGCGTCGCCGGCGTCGTGCCGCCCGGCCGAGGCCAGGTCGGCGGTGCTCAGGTTCTGGTCGTCGCCGGAGCCCGGCTCGCGGAAGTCGGCGTGGTCGTGCCCGGGGACGTCGGTGGCGCTGTCGCCGGTGTAGGCCTCGCGGTCGTCTTCACGCCCGGTCAGGTCCCGGTCGTCCTGGGTGTCGTGGCGCGTCAGGTGATCGGTCATGGTCAGCGTCCTCCGTTCGACTCGGTCCGCGGGGTCGCGGACGCCTGGCGCTCGGTCACGTGCCGGTCGGGCTCGTGCCGGTCGGTGTCCCGCCGTCCGTCGCGGTCGTGGTCGTGGCCGTTCCGGCGGTCGTGGTGGTCGTGGTGCTGCTCGTCGTCGGCACCGTCGGTCAGCAGGTCCTCGAACACGGTGCGGTAGCGCACCATCGCGTCGCGCAGGTCCTCAGTGGACGCTTCGTCGCGCTTCTGCTGGGTGGTGTGCGCGGCCCGGTAGTGCTCGAGGGTTTTGGCGTGCCGCACGGAAAGGTCGGCCACCTGCTGCTCGTAGCCCTCGGTCGGGTAGCCGCGTTCGGCCATCAGCGCGTTCAGCAGCTGCTCGGCCTCGGCGACCGCCGCGGGCGGCTGGTCGACGAACTTTTCCTGCACCTGGGCCCATTCCCGGGCGTAGCGCTCGCGCGCCGACGCCGAAAGCGGCCGGATGTCGAGCTCCTTGTGCCGGCGTTCCCGCTCGGCCAGTTCGCGTTGCGCGGCACGAGGGCTGTCCTTCTCCGCGACCGTCCGGTCGTACTCCGGACCGAACCGCTGCTGCAGCCGTTTTCGCTGCATTTCCTGTGTCACCAGCCAGATCACGGCGCCGAGCACCGCGACGGCCACGACGACGATCAAGACGATCAGCCATGTGGGCATCGCTCAAACTCCTTCAAGGATGTCAAGCCCCCGATGCGAGCGGTGTTCCCGGATTACCGGCGCGGAAAACGGGCAGAGGCCGCCCTACCCTGCGGATTCGGCCGTCCGGCGGCGTCGGTACGGCCGGATGCCCTGCCCCGTCGCGGGGAGGGTGACGCCGGTGACAGTGTGCGGCTAGCAGCGTTACCAGGATAGTAGTATCGTCGATAACAGACTGAGCAGAACGGAACCGGAAGAAGGCACCGATGAGCACCCCCACCGAACCCCGCGTCGCGATCGTCACCGGCGGCTCCCGCGGCATCGGCCGCCAGGTCGCCGAGCGCCTGGCGGCCGACGGCATGGCGGTCGTCGTCAACTACGCGGGCAACGAGAAGGAGGCCGAAGCGGCCGTCGACGCCATCACCACGCGTGGCGGCCGGGCGATCGCAGTCCGCGCCGACGTCGCCGACCCGGCCGCGGTCGCGGCGCTGTTCGACACCGCGGAACGCACGTACGGCGGTGTGGACGTCGTCGCCCACCTGGCCGGCGTGATGAACCCGCCGACCCCGATCGCCGACATCGACTTCGACGTCCTCGACCGCGTGCACCGCACCAACATCCGCGGCACGTTCGCGGTGGCCCAGCAGGCCGCGCGGCGGGTGCGCGACGGCGGCGCGGTGATCACCACCTCGACGTCGGTGCTCGGGCTGAACCTGCCCGGCTACGGCGTCTACAACGCGACGAAGGGCGCGGTCGAAGCCATCACCATGATCCTCGCGCGCGAGCTGCGCGGCCGCGACATCACCGTGAACACCGTCGCGCCCGGGCCGACCGCGACCGCGCTGTTCCTCGACGGCAAGGACGAGGAGACGATCACCCGGATGGCCAAGCAGCCGCCGCTGGAGCGGCTCGGGCAGCCGGAGGACATCGCCGAGGTCGTCGCGTTCCTCGCCGGCCCGGCGCGCTGGGTGAACGGCCAGGTGCTGCGCGCCAACGGCGGCATCGTCTAGCGGGTGAACCGGCTGACGATGACGTGGTCCTTCGACGGCCCGCGCACGGCCCACTCCTGCCGCCAGCGCGCGGCGCCGGTCACCCGGTACTCGCCGCGGTAGAGGTCGGCGCGGCAGGGGTGGTCCGCCGTCCAGTGGCCGTCACGCAGGTCGAGGTCGTGGAAGAAGCCGCCGTGGTCGAAGTGGACCGCCGCGCGGCCGGGGCCTGCCGGGCGGTAGTGCAGGGTCCGCGTGACCGGCCCGACGTGGCCGCCGAGGCGCAGCTCGCCCTCTTCGTGGTAGACGAGGACGCCGCCGGTTTCAGTGAACGTGGCCGTGCCGGTGACCTCGCCCGCCGGCTCGCCGTCGGCGGTGCGGATTTCCCGGTCGAGGCGCCAGGCGCCGCCGAAATACGCGGTGAGATCGGGAACCGGCCAGTACTGCACCCGCCCCATTCTGCCACCCGCGGCGGGGCGGGCCGGAACTGTCGGACCCCCGCTCTATAGTCGGGCGGGTGGCAGAGACCGACCTCGCACCCGCGTCCGACGCGCTGGAGACCCTCCGGCGCGTGTTCGGCTACGACAGCTTCCGCGGCGACCAGGCGGCGATCGTCGAGCACGTGATCGCCGGCGGTGACGCGCTCGTGCTGATGCCCACCGGCGGCGGGAAATCGCTGTGCTACCAGATTCCCGCGCTCGTGCGGCCCGGCGTCGGCGTCGTCGTCTCGCCCCTGATCGCGCTGATGCAGGACCAGGTCGACGCGCTGCGCAACGCCGGTGTCCGCGCCGGTTTCCTCAACTCCACCCAGGACTACGCGGCGCGGCAGGAGGTGGAGTCGGCGTTCCTGAACGGCGACCTCGACCTGCTGTACCTGGCGCCGGAACGGCTTTCGGTGGAATCCACCGTGCGACTGCTCGACCGCGGCAAGATCTCGCTGTTCGCGATCGACGAAGCGCACTGCGTCGCCCAGTGGGGCCACGACTTCCGGCCCGACTACCTCCAGCTCTCCGCCCTGCACGAGCGGTGGCCGGAGGTGCCGCGGATCGCGCTGACGGCGACGGCGACCGAGGCCACGCACAAGGAGATCTCCGCCCGGCTGCAGCTGGACGAGGCCCGGCACTTCGTCGCGAGCTTCGACCGGCCGAACATCCAGTACCGGATCGTCGGCAAGAACTCGCCGCAGCGGCAGCTGCTGGAGCTGCTGCAGACCGAGCACAAGGGTGACGCGGGGATCGTCTACTGCCTGTCGCGGAACTCGGTGGAGAAGACCGCGGAGTTCCTGGTGCAGAACGGGATTCCGGCGGTGCCCTACCACGCGGGGCTCGACGCGCGCACCCGCGCGAAGCACCAGTCGCGGTTCCTGCGCGAAGACGGGCTGATCGTCGTCGCGACGATCGCGTTCGGCATGGGCATCGACAAACCGGACGTCCGGTTCGTCGCACACCTCGACCTGCCGAAGTCGGTCGAGGGCTACTACCAGGAAACCGGGCGGGCGGGCCGCGACGGCCTGCCCTCGACCGCCTGGCTCGCGTACGGGCTGCAGGACGTCGTCCAGCAGCGCAAGATGATCGAAACGTCCGAAGGCGATGATGCCCACCGGCGGCGGCTGGGCGCGCACCTGAACGCGATGCTCGCGCTGTGCGAGACGGTCGAGTGCCGCCGGGTGCAGATCCTCAACTACTTCGGGCAGGCGGCCGGGCCCTGCGGCAACTGCGACACGTGCCTGAACCCGCCGGAGAAGTGGGACGGCACGATCCCGGCGCAGAAGCTGCTCTCGACGGTGGTGCGGCTGCGCAACGAGCGGCGCCAGAAGTTCGGCGCCGGCCAGATCATCGACATCCTGCTGGGCAAGTCCACGCCGAAGGTGACGCAGTTCCAGCACGACACGCTCAAGACGTTCGGCATCGGCACCGAGCTGCGCGAGCCCGAATGGCGGGCGGTCGTCCGCCAGCTGCTCGCCCAGGGCCTCCTCGCCGTCGAAGGCGACTACGGCTCGCTCGTGCTCACCGAAGCCAGTGCCGAGGTGCTGGGCGGCGATCGCCAGGTGCTGCTGCGCCGCGAACCCGAGCGGGCGGCCGCCGCCGCGAAGGTCCGCAGCACGCGGAAGGCCGCCGCGGCGGTGGAGATGCCCGCGGAGGCGGCGCCGCTGTTCGAACGCCTGCGGGCCTGGCGGGCCGGCGTCGCGAAGGAACAGGGCGTGCCCGCCTACGTCGTCTTCCACGACGCGACCCTGCGCCAGATCGCCACGCAACGGCCGGCGTCGCTGGCGGATCTGGGCACGGTCAGCGGCGTGGGCGAGAACAAGCTCGCCAAGTACGGCGAGGGATTGCTGGAGGTCCTGACCGCCGGGTGACCTACCGGCCGGTGGCCGTCCCCGGGTGGCCCGGCTGCCCGGTCACCGAGTTGACCTTGCGCACCGCACCGGCGATCTGGTGGTGGTACTTGCCCTTGGTCTTGTCGTCGACGAACTTCGCCGCCTTGCCGACGACCTGGTTCACCTTTTCGGGGTTCTTCTTCGCGTAGGCACGAGCCGCGCCGGCAGCGCCGGCCAGCATGGTCAGCTTCTTCATCAAAGGCACGGTGGCCCTCCCTTGTCGGTTGCGGTCATCCTGACAACGCGGACGAACCACCCGGAGGTTCCCCGTGTGACGGGGCCCAAAACCTGAGCCCGCCGCGGCCGGCCCCGGAAATTGCCGCGCGGATCGCCACCGGGCGGCCCTAGGCTCGCGCTCATGCGCGACCTGGCCGCCCTGCCCAAGGCCCACCTGCACGTCCACCTGGAAAGCACGATCCGCCCGGACACGCTCCGTGAGCTCGGCGAGGCGAACGGCGTCGCCGTACCGGGTGAACCTCCGGTGTTCGACGGCTTCCGCGCCTTCGCCGACCACAACGCGCTGATCCGGTCGTGCCTCCGGCGTCCCGAAGACTTCGAACGCATCGCGCGCGAGTACTGCGAGGACGAAGCCGCCCAGGGCACGCGCTACGCCGAAGTCACCTTCACCGCGGCCTCGCACGGGGAACGCCTGGGAGACCTCGAAATGCCGCTGCAGTCCGTCCTCAAAGGACTGGCGGACAGCGGGGACCTCGAGTGGCGGCTGCTGCTCGACCACTCCCGGCGCCGGTCGGTCGAACGCGCCGAGCGCACCCTCGACCTCGCCCTGAAGTACGACGAAGTCTTCGCGATCGGCATGGCGGGCGAGGAAAACCACTCACTGCGTCCGTTCGCGACGCTCTTCGAGAAGGCCCGCGCGGCGGGGATCCACCTCCTGCACCACACGGGCGAGGACGCCGGGCCGCACAGCATCCGCGAAGCCCTCGAAGTGGGCCGCACCGAACGGCTCGGGCACGGCATCCGCGTCCTGGACGACCCTTCGCTGGTCGCCGAGGTGCGCGAGCGGGGCCTGGCCCTGGAGGTGTGCCCGTCGTCGAACGTGACGCTGGGGCTGGTGCCGTCCCTGCCCGAGCACCCGCTCCCCCGCCTGCTCGACGCGGGCCTGACGGTCACGCTCAACACCGACGTCCCGTCGGTCACCGGCGCCGCGCTGGCCGAGGAGTACGCCAGGGTGCGGGAAGCCTTCGGCTACGACGACGCGGCGATGGCGGACTTCGCCCGCGCGAGCGTCACGGCGTCCTTCGCGCCCGAAGCGACCAAAAAGGCCATCCTGCGCGACATCGACGCCTGGCTCACTGTGCCGATCGTAACTAATCCGGCCACAGTCACGGCCGAATGACTTCATAGCAACGGTCACGTGCCGCGTGGGGGGCGGCCTACTTTTGGCCGGATTAGCTACACCGGCAGCAGGCGGGTGACCAGCGTGCCGAGCTGGTGCACCGTGCGGCACTCGTGCATCTCGACCACCTCGGCGTACTCCAGCGCCGCCGAGTCCCCCGTGGACCACAGCGACCGCCGCTCGGGGTTCAGCCAGTAGACGTGCCGGGCGCGGGCCTTGATCTCGCGGACGGCGGCGAGGTTCGGGTCGCCGCCGTTGGTGCGGGCGTCGCCGAGGATCAGCACCGACGTCCGCGGGCCGACCGCCTCCAGCCAGTTCTCGGTGAACTGGCGCAGGGAGCCACCGTAGTCGCTGTGGCCGTCCCAGCGCACCAGCGCGGCTTCGGACAGCATGCGCGCGCCCAGCTGCTCGGGGTCGGCCGCGCCGGTGGTGACCAGGTGGGTGACCTCGTCGGCGCTGTCGACGAAGGCGAACACGCGGATCTTGCTGAACTGGTCGCGCAGCGCCTGCACCAGCAGCATGGTGAAGTTCGCGAACCCGGCCACCGAGCCGGAAAGATCGCACAGCAGCACGATTTCCGGCCGTCCGGGCCGCCGGTGGCGGTAGGCCGGGCGCAGCGGGACGCCGCCGGTCGAAAGCGACCGCCGGAGCGTGCGCCGCAGGTCGATCCGGCCGCGCGTCCGGCGGCGGCGCCGCGCGGCCAGGCGCGTGGCCAGCTTGCGGGACAACGGCTGGATCGTGCGGCGCAGCTCGGCGAGCTGGGCGCGGCTGGCGATGAGGAAGTCGACGCGGTCGGCCGCGGGGGCGATGGCGTGCTTGGCGACGCGTTCGCGGCCGCGGACCTCGGCCGCGCGGCGGCGCGCCTCCGTGCGGACCTGCCCGCGGAAGCCCTCGACGCGGCGGCGGATCTCGTCGCGGTCGAGCCGGTCGGTGAACTCGCCGCGCGCGCCGCCGCCGCGGACCGCGGCCAGCACCCGCGCGATCAGCGTCTGCGGCTGGAGCCGCTCCAGGGTCTGGTGGGCGGAGAAGCCGCCGCCGGGTCCGGACGCCGAGCCGTACTGGCCCAGCATGTCGACCGCGAGGCCGGCCAGCTGCGACAACGCCTGCTGGTCGCCGTCGGCGAGCGCGGCGGCCAGCTCTTCGCGCAGTTCTTCCAGCGTTGTCGGCTGGTCTTCGCGGGCCCGTTCGGGAGCGCCGACACCCGCCGGGAAGTAGAGGTCGAACGCGGCGTCGAAGACCGCGCGCTGCCCGCCGCGGCGGACCAGTGCCGCGGCCAGGCCCTCGCGGACCAGTTCCCGGTCGTCGAGGCCGAGCACCTCCAGCGCGGCGGCGGCGTCGACCGTCTCGCTCGGCCCCGCCGGGATGCCCTGGGCGCGCAGCGCCTTGACGAACGCGGCGAGCCGCTCCGGCACGCCGCCGGTCACGACGCGTCCAGGACCTGTTCGAGCTGCAGGCCGGCGCTCGCCTTCGCGATGTCGTCCTGGTGCTTGAGCACGACGCCGAGGCTCTCCCGCACGACCCGCTCGTCCAGCGTGGCCGCCCCGAGCGCGAGCAGGGTGCGCGCCCAGTCGATCGTCTCCGCGACCGACGGCAGCTTGCGCAGGTCCATCGCCCGCAGCGCGGCGACCACCCGGACGACGGAATCGGCGAGGGCGGCGTCGATCCCGGGCACCTTGAGCCGCACGATGTCGCGCTCGAGGTCCTCGTCGGGGAAGTCGATGTGCAGGAACAGGCACCGGCGGCGCAGCGCCTCGGACAGCTCGCGCGTGGCGTTGGACGTCAGCACGGCGAACGGCGCGCGGGTGGCGGTGATCGTGCCGAGCTCGGGCACGGTGACCTGGAAGTCGCCGAGCACCTCCAGCAGGAGGCCCTCGACCTCCATGTCGGCCTTGTCGGTCTCGTCGATCAGCAGCACGGTCGGCTCGTCGGAGGAGATCGCGGTGAGCAGCGGGCGGCGGAGCAGGAACTCCTCACCGAAGATGTCCGTGCGGGCCTGCTCCCACGTCTCGTCGCGGCCGGCGGTGATCCGCAGCAGCTGCTTCGCGTGGTTCCACTCGTACAGCGCGCGGGCCTCGTCGATGCCCTCGTAGCACTGCAGGCGCACCAGCCGCGAGCCGCTTACCTGGGCGACGGCCTTGGCGAGCTCGGTCTTGCCGACGCCGGCCGGGCCTTCGACCAGCAGCGGCTTGCCGAGCCGGTCGGCCAGGAACACGGTGGTCGCCACCGCCGTCGAGGCGAGGTAGCCGGCCTCGGCCAGTTTCGCCGACACGTCGTCGACGGAAGTGAAGAATCCGGTGCCCACCACTGACCTCCTAAGCGGTCGCTCACCAGGAGCGTACCCGACCGGCGGGTTAGCATCGGCCGCGTGACCTACGTTGCCGCTGACGGCCGATACGACTCGATCCCCTACCGGCGCTGCGGGCGCTCCGGACTGAAACTGCCCGCGATCTCGCTCGGGCTGTGGCACAACTTCGGCCACGACAAGCCACTGGAGACCCAGCGCGCGATCACCCGCCGCGCGTTCGACCTGGGCATCACCCACTTCGACCTGGCCAACAACTACGGCCCGCCGTACGGCTCGGCCGAGGAGAACTTCGGGCGGCTGCTGGCCACCGACTTCAAGCCCTACCGCGACGAGCTGGTGATCTCCACGAAGGCCGGTTACGACATGTGGCCCGGCCCGTACGGCGAATGGGGCTCCCGCAAGTACCTGCTGTCCTCCCTGGACCAGTCGCTGGGCCGGCTGGGCCTGGACTACGTCGACATCTTCTATTCGCACCGCTTCGACCCCGAGACGCCGCTGGAGGAGACGGTCGGGGCGCTGGACGCCGCGGTCCGCGCCGGGAAGGCGCTGTACGTCGGGATCTCGTCCTACAGCTCGGAGCGGACGGCCGAGGCCGCGCGGCTCCTGCGCGAACTCGGCACGCCGCTGCTGATCCACCAGCCGTCGTACTCGATGCTCAACCGCTGGATCGAAGAGGACGGCCTGCTCGACACGCTCGAACAGGTGGGTGCGGGCTGTATCGCGTTCTCGCCGCTCGCGCAGGGCCTGCTGACGGACCGGTACCTGAAGGGCGTCCCGTCGGACTCCCGCGCGGCGCAGGGCAAGTCACTCGACCCGGACACGCTCGACGAGAACCGGCTGGGCCGCGTCCGCGCGCTCAACGAGGTCGCCGGGCGGCGCGGGCAGACGCTGGCGCAGCTCGCGCTGGCCTGGGCGCTGCGCGACCACCGGGTGACGTCGGTGCTGATCGGGGCGAGCAGCGTCGAGCAGCTGGAGGACAACGTCGGTGCGCTCGGCAACCTGGAGTTCTCGTCGGAGGAGCTGACCGAGATCGACGGCCACGCGACGGACGCGGACATCAACCTCTGGAAGCGTTCGTCGGACTCCTGAACCCGGCCCGCGCTCTCGCCGGGGTCCTGACTCCGATGCCCGGCATCGGAGTCAGGACCTCAGCCCGATCCTGCTTGTGGTGGGCGACGGCGCCCGATTCGCCTGGCCCCGCGGGGGCGCCCCCCGTTTTCCACGCTACCGGACAGCACCGACATTTTCGGCGCCCTGAGCCTCCGCCGACAGGTCTTGCCACTGCTCCCAGGTCGCGAGGCGGTCCTCGTAGGCCTGCTTGATCATCGGGTGGAAGCCCTGGCCGAAAAGGACGCGCAGAGGCGGGTTGGGCAGGTCGACGACCTTGAGGAGGGCCTGGGCGGCGGCGGCCGGGTCGCCGGCGGGCTGCCGCCCCGCCATCTCCGCGAGGCGGCGGCGGAGCCCGTCGTAGACCGGGCTGGTCTCGCTGACGTGGCCGTTGGCGAGGGGGTCCGGGTCCTTGCCCTCGCGGGTGGCGAAGCCGCCCGGCTCGACGATCGTGACCTTGACGCCGAAGCCGGCGACCTCCTTGGCCAGGGTTTCGCCCAGGGCTTCGATCGCCCACCGGGACGCCTGGTACGCCCCGCCGAGCGGCATCGCGATGAGCCCCGCGGCCGAGGACAGCTGGATGATGTGACCCGAGCGCTGGTCGCGCAGGAAGGGCAGCACGGCCTGGACGACCCACAGCGGGCCGAACAGGTTGGTCTCCAGCTGGGCGCGCAGTTCGGCCTCGGTCAGCTCCTCGATGGCACCGATCTGCGCGTAGCCGGCGTTGTTCACGACGACGTCCAGCCGTCCGAAGTGCTCGGCCGCCCGCTTCACGGTCTCGAAGACGGCCGCCTTGTCGGTCACGTCCAGTTCCAGCGGGAGCACCGCGTCGCCGTAGGTGGCGACCAGCGCGTCGAGGCCCGCCGTGGACCGCGCCGTGGCCGCCACCCGGTCGCCCCGGCCGAGGGCGGCCTCGACGAAACGGCGGCCCAGGCCGCGCGACGAACCCGTGACGAACCAGACCTTGCTCATGGGGTTTTCCCTTCTCCGCATCGGCATCCGATCGCCAACAGGACACCGGCAGCCCGGTACCCGTGACAGCACGGCGAGGTGACGCCAGTCACCCCGTCGCGACGTTTGACCAAATAAGAAAATTGGTCATACGATGGCCGCATGCCTCCTGCCGAAGACCGCGCCGAACGGGCCGAGCGGATCCTCGACGCGGCCGCCGAGCTCCTCCTCCGCGCCGGGTACCGGCGGACCACGATCGAGGACGTCGCCGACCGGGCCGGGGTCGGCAAGGGGACCGTCTACCTGCACTGGAAGAACCGCGAGGAGCTGTTCCTCGCGGTTCTGCTCCGGGAGTCCGTCCGGGCGCTCGAAGACCTCGTCGCCGCCCTCGCGGCCGATCCGCTCGTCACGCGGCTCTCGCGGCTGACCGAAATCCAGTACGCCAACACCCTGCGGCGCCCGTTGCTGCGGGCCGGCTACGCCGACGACACCGAAACGCTCGGCAAGCTGCTGCCGAAACTGCACACCAGGCTCGACCCGCGGCACGCGGAAGCCTTCGTCGAATACCTGGAACTGCTGGCGGCGCACGACCTGCTGCGCACCGACCGGCCGGTCCGCGAACTCGTCGTCGCCTTCCAGGCCGTCCTCCACGGCTTCCTCGGCCGCACTCCCCCGCCCGAACCCGCTTTGATCGCCGACACCGTCGCACACGCTTTCGAGCCGCTGGCCGTGTCGACGAGGCAGCTGCGCGCGGTGGCCCCGCGGGCGCTGGAGCTGTTCACCGAAGCCGTTGCCCTCGACCGCAAGCAGCTCGAACGCGCTTACTGACCCCGGGAGGTCCCATGCGCACCGGAATCCTGATCGACGAACTCGGCGTCGGCTTCGACGCCATGACGACCCAAGCCCGCGAAGCCGCGAAGCTCGGCTACGAAACGCTATGGGTGGCCCAGCGCGGCGGCTGGGACGCGCTCACGGCCCTGCCCGCGCTCGCCGCGGCCGCGCCCGGCGCCGGGCTGGGCACCTGTGTCGTGCCGACCTACTCGCGGCACCCGATCACCATGGCCGCGCAGGCGCTGACGGTCCAGGCGGCGGCCGGGGTGCCCGTCCACCTCGGCCTCGGGTTGAGCCACCGGCACGTCGTCGAAGGCGAGTTCGGGTACTCGTACGACCGTCCGCTCCGGCACCTGCGCGAGTACCTCCAGGCGCTGGAACCGTTGCTGCGCGGGGAGAAGGCGGACGTCCACGGCGAGTCGCTGACCGCGGCGGCCGGGCTGGCCACCCCCGGCGCGCAGCGGCCCGCGGTGCTGCTCGGCTCGGTGAGCCCGCAGACGACGCGGCTGGCGGGCGAGCTGGCCGACGGCGTGATCACGACGTTCGCCGGCCCGCGGGCGATCGGCGAGTTCGTGGTGCCGACGCTCGGCGACGAGTCCCGTGTGGTCTCCGGCCAGCTGATCTGCGTGACGTCCGAAGCGGACGAACGCCGGGCGGCACTCGAGGAGCTGTACGGCGGGGCGGCGAACATCCCGGCCTACCGCGCGGTCCTGGACCGCGACGGCTTCGAGCGGGTCTCCGACAGCGCCATCGTCGGTGACGAGGAAACCGTGCGCCGCCAGGTGCAATCCCTCGAAGACGCGGGCGCGACCGAGCTGCTGGTGATGCCGTTCGGCTCGCTCGGGGAGCAGGCTCGTACGCGGGAGCTGCTGGCTTCCTGAGCCGGCTCCGGACAGCCCCTAGGGCGTGTCTGACAATGCTTTGGTCCAGGTGATCGCGGCGTGCAGGACGACCGCTGATCGGTAGACGATGGCCAACTTGTCGTAGCGAGTGGCCAGGCCGCGCCATTGCTTGAGCAGGTTGAACCGGCGTTCGACCACATTGCGGCCGCGGTAGTCCGCCGCATCGAAGGCAGGCGGACGCCCGCCGCGGGAACCGCGGCGTTTGCGGTGCCCGGCCTGATCAGCCGGCTCGGGGATCACCGCGGTGATGCCGCGGGCGCGCAGATGCCCGCGAATCGCCCGCGAGGAATAGGCCTTGTCGCCGCGGACCCGGTCAGGCCGGGTTCGGGCGCGCCCGCGTCCCATCCGAGGGATCCGCAGGTGGCGCATGAGGTGCGGGAACATCGGTGCGTCCCCGGCCTGTCCAGGACCGACCAACGTGATCAGCGGCCGGCCGTTCCCGTCGACGAGGTGGTGCACTTTGGTGCTCCATCCGCCGCGGGAGCGGCCGATCGCGTGATCAGGCGGCTCGGTCAGCAGATCCGTGTAGTTCGACCCAGCCCCCTGTGGAGCGGGTGATGTTGGTGGCGTGCTGATGTGCTCGGGCGATCGTGGAATCCACCGACACCGACCAATTGATCAGACCGGCCGCGTCCGCAGCGGCGAGCAGGCGCTGCAGGACGGTGTCCCAGGTGCCGTCGCCGGCCATCCGGCGATGCCAGGTCCAGATCGTCTGCCACGGACCGAACACCGCCGGCACATCCCGCCACGCGATCCCGCACCGATACCGGTAGATGATCCCCTCGACCATTGCCCGCGCATCCGAGAACGGCCGACCACGCTTACCGGTCCGCACCGGCAGCAGATCCTCAATCAATGCCCACTGATCATCGGAAAGCAGCTGAAACCGCGACACGACCAGCAGCATCCCAGCAACCAGCCGAGATGTTTGTCAGACACGCCCTAGCGCGGTGCCGGCAAGTGGGTCGCCTCCGGGAACAGGTTCAACGCCCGCAGCGCCGCCCCCAGCTCGGCGATGTCCGCCGGGTTCGTCAGCGAGCGGCCCAGCTCCTCCGTGATCCGCTTCAGGCGGTGGCGGATCGTGTTGGGGTGGCAGAACATCCGCTCCGACGTCAGCTTCGTCGACCCCTGGCAGTCGAACCACGCGCGCAGCGTCAGCAGCAGCACGTTGCGGTCGTCGCCCGGGAGGTCCAGGAGGGGCTGGAGCACGTGGTGGGCCAGCTGGACCGAGGCCTCCGGCGCACTCGCCACCAGCCCGGCCAGCGGGGACTCGGTGAACTGCACCAGCCCCGGCGTCCCCGGCGCCATGCTCGACAACGCCACCCGCGCCAGGTGCAGTGCGCGGGCGGTGTTGCCGAGGCCGGTGAACACCGGGCTCATCCCGACCCGGCTCACCGGGTGCTCGCGGACCAGGCCGACGATCGCCGAAGCCGCGGCCGGGTCGCGCAGGGACACCACGCCCACCTGGAGATCCGGGGTGAGCCGCCACGCCGACGCGTGCTGGGCCGCGCGCAGCCGGGCCTCGATCTGCGGGAGCGGCTCGTCGCCCAGCCGCGGGGTTTCCGCCGCGACGACCACGAACGTGCCGTCCAGGGACAGGTCGAGCACGCGGGCGATGTCCCAGAGCGTCCCCTCGGTCGCGGCACCGCCCGCGAACAGGGCCTCCACCAGCGCCGAACGCCGGTTCTGGTGCGCCACCATCACTTCCGCCGTCGTGTCGCGGTAGGCCGTGGTGAGGGCTTCCGCGAGGTCGTCGATCAGCGCCCAGATCGCCGTGGTCGCCGCGACCAGGCCGGCCAGGTCCTGCGTGCCTGCGGTCAGCTCGACGAACAGGTGCCAGACCTCGGTGAGCCCGATCCGGTAGGCCCGCAGCAGCTCCGGCAGCGGCGCGCCCTGCAGCGCACGGGCCCGGCCGGTCGCGCGGGCCTGGGACAGGTCCGGCACGTCGGAGCCGCGCAGCGTGCGCATCACGTGCTCGAGGTTGGCGCGCACCGAGTTCCGCAGCTCGGCGTGCGTGACGAACCGGGCGTCGGCGTAGACCGGCATCTCGGCGCGGATCTGCCGCACCGTGCTCTCGACGAGGTCCGGCAGCTTCCGCTCGACCTCGGCGGCGAGCACGGCCACGCGAGGGGCGAGCCCGTCGGACAGAAGCGCCTGGTAGTGCATGGTGGCCTCCGGTCCCCGGCCTCTTCGTTGAGGTCCGAGACCGACATCTAACCCGAACGAGGCCACCACGTTCGGGTGAACTTTCTACAAGAACCGCGGATGCGGAGGTTCTTTTGTGGAACCTCCGCATCCGCGTCAGGCCATCTTCGCGGCCGCGCTCTTGATCGCCTCCCGGATCCGGAAGTAGGTGCCGCAGCGGCAGACGTTCTCGATCGCGTCGATCTCGGCGTCCGTCGGGTTCTTCGTCTTCTTCAGCAGCGCGACGGCCGCCATGATCTGCCCCGGCTGGCAGTAGCCGCACTGCGCGACGTCCTGCTCGAGCCAGGCCTCCTGGACCGGGTGCAGCTCGTCGCCGTCGGCCAGGCCCTCGATCGTCGTGACCTCGCGCCCCGCGCACGCCGAGACCGGCGTGACGCAGGGGTTGAACGCCTCGCCGTCGAGGTGGCTGGTGCAGGCCTTGCAGACGTTGATGCCGCAGCCGTACTTCGGCCCGCGGACCTTGAGCTTGTCGCGCAGCGCCCACAGCATCGGCAGGTCGGCGGGCGCGTCGACGGTGACGGTCTTCCCGTTCACCACGAAGGTGTAGTTCGGCACGGTGGCTCTCCTCAGCGCGGGAACGGGTCGAAGTCGACCGGGAAGGTGATCGGGAAGCTGCGGGGCTTGATCCCGGTCGCCCGGGCGTAGGCGTTGGCGATCGCGCCGACCGGGGCAGGCAGGCCGAGCTCGCCCGCACCGCCGATGTCGTCGCCGGTCGCCGGCATGACGTGCACGGTGACGTCCTTCGGCGAGTTCTTCTGCCGCGCGTAGTGGAACTGCGAGTAGCTGCCTTCCAGCGGCAGGCCCCGGTCGATGTGCAGGCCGGCGGTGAGCGTCGTGGAGATCGCGTCGGTCAGGCCGCCGAGCATCTGCGCCTGGATCCCGCGCGGGTTCACCGGCTTGCCGACGTCGACCGCGATGGTCGCCTTGGTGACGCGCGGGTGCTTCGGGTCGCGCGCGTCCAGTTCGACCAGGCAGGCGGTGTAGGACTTGTACTCGCCGTGCACCGCGATGCCCTGCGCGAACCCGGCGGGCATCTTCTTGCCCCACTCGCCGAGTTCGGCGACCTTGTCGAGCACCGCGCGCTGCCGCTCCTCCTTGATGAACTCGCGGCGGAAGGCCACCGGGTCCTTCCCCAGCTTGGCCGCGATCTCGTCGACCATGATCTCTTCGGCGCCCCGGGTGTTCGCCGAGTAGACCGACCGCCACGCCGAGGTGTGGAACTTCAGCGGCACCTCGTTGAGCAGCTGCGTGGTGACGCCGAAGTTGTACGGCGACTTGACGGTCAGCAGGAACACCGTCTGCGCGAAGCTGAGGTTGCCGCCGACGGGCAGCTTCGCCGCGAAGGCGGTGAGGATCTCGCCGAGGCCGTGGCTCCAGTCGGTTTCGACGCTCGCGACGCGGTGTTCGAACGTCAGCACCTGCCCGAGCGCGAAGGTCGCGCGGATCCGGTGGTAGCTCGCCGCGCGCGCCCGGCCGTGGCGCATGTCGTCGATCCGGCTCCACATCAGCCGGACGGGCTTCTTCATCGCCTTCGAGATGTGCGCGGCTTCCAGTGCCGCGTCGAAGAACAGCCGCCGCCCGAAGGACCCGCCGCCCTGCTGGACGTGCACGGTGACCTTGTTCTCCGGCAGCCCCAGCTCCTGCGCGATGGTCTGCTTCGCCACGATCGGCGACTTCAGCCCGGCCCAGATGGTCGCGCTGTCCTCGCGGACGTCGGCCACCGCGGAGTTCGACTCCATCGGCGCGTGGCTGGCGAAGGCGAAGTCGAACTCGCCGTCGACGTACTGGGTCAGCAGCGGCGGCACCACGAACGGCAGCGCGGCGGCCCGCAGCTTCTTCTTGACGCTCTCGTTGTCCTCGGCGTCGACCGTGCCCGGCCCCAGGTGACGTCGAGGGCGTTCTTGCCGTCGAGGGCCTGGCCGAACGTCTCGGCCATCACCGCGACCCCGGTCGGCACGACGGCGATGTCGATGATCCCCGGCATGGCGCGGACGGCGGCCTCGTTGTTGACCTTCCGCACCGTGCCGTTGATCGTCGGCGGCCGGCGCACCATCACCGGGTTGGCGCCGGGGATGTCGAGGTCGAGCGTGTAGACCTGCTTGCCGGTGA
This sequence comes from Amycolatopsis sp. Hca4, assembly GCF_013364075.1. Lineage (GTDB taxonomy): Bacteria > Actinomycetota > Actinomycetes > Mycobacteriales > Pseudonocardiaceae > Amycolatopsis. Next base: position 9,396,296 of record NZ_CP054925.1, on the reverse strand, counting down.
CCATCGCGCGGGCGTCCTTGCGCGAGGTCGGCGTCCCGACGAGCGTGTGTGCCGACTCGGCTTTCGGCGCGATGGCGCCGGTGGTCAGGTCCGTGCGGGAAGCCGGGCCGGCGAGGGTGCCGTAGGAGGCGCTGCGGCCGTCGGGCGCCCACACCGCACCGTCGCGTGTGGACAGCCGGGAGGCGCCGGTCCCCCACTGCGCCGCCGCCGCGGCGATCATCCGGGCGCGCGCGGTCGCCGCGGTGGCGCGGACCGGGTCGTAGAGCGAGCGCATCGTGTTGGACCCGCCGGTGAGCTGGTTGAACAGCAGCTCGGTGCGGGCGTCGGAGAGCACGACGTCGACCCGGTCGAGCGGCAGGTCCAGCTCTTCGGCGACGAGCATCGCGGTCGCGGTCGTGATGCCCTGGCCGACCTCGGCGCGCGGCAGCTGCAGCCGCGCGCGGCCGTCGGACGTCATCTCGAGCACGAGCATCCCGGCGGTCGGCGCGCACGAGAGCGTCAGCACGTCGCCGAGGTCGAGGATCTCCGCCGGCTGCGGCAGGGTCGGGACGACGGCCTCGGCGCGGGCCGGGGCGAGGCCGTCGGCGGTGAACCCGGTGGCGACGGTGAGCGTGGGTGCGGCGACGAGGTAGGTCAGGAAGCGGCGGCGGCCGACCTGCCCGGCTCGGGCTGTTCGGTGGTGGGACTGGCCATCGGGAATCCCTTGCTGGGTGGTGGCGGGGTGCGCGCCACGCTAAGGACCCCTTGACACGGCGTCAACGCGGAGTAGTCGAGTTCGCCCATCTCTGTGACGAGATGACAGCGGAAGCCCCCGAATGTGTGCGCCGCCACAGCGCCGGACGGCGCAGCGGGCTGGTTCAGCCGGCCCCGCGGGCGCGCCGGGCCTCGATCAGGTCCTCCCGGGCGCGGGCCACGCGGGAGCGGACGGTGCCGACCGGGCAGCCGCAGACGTCGGCCGCCTCGGCGTAGGACAGCCCGAGCACCTGGGTCAGGACGAGCACCTCGCGCCGGTCCGGGTCCAGCCCGTCGAGCAGGAGGCGCAGTTCGACGAGGTCCTCGAAGCCGGCGCTCGCGTCGCGGGAGCGCTCGGCGGCCGCTTCCCAGTCGGTGTCGGCGATCTTGGGCCGCGACCCGGCCGCCCGGATCTGGTCGACGACGACCCGGCGGGCGATCGAGAGCAGCCACGTCCGCGAAGACGAGCGCCCGGCGAAGCGGCGAAGGCTGCCGAAGGCGCGGAGGTAGGTCTCCTGGGTGAGGTCGTCGGCCGCGCCGACGTCGGTGAGGTGGGCGAGGAAGCGCCAGACGTCGGCCTGGGTGGCGCGGACCCACGCCTCCAGCGCGCGCCGGTCGCCGCGGCCGGCGGCCAGGGCCAGGTCCGTGACGCGGTCGTCGTCCTCACGGTGGGTCATGGTCCGGAACTTAGCAGTGACCGGGAACTTTCCGGATCCGCCGTCCGACTAGTGGACCATGAGGTGTGAGGACTGCCGCGAAGCTCTGTCGGCGCGACTGGACGGCGAGGCCGAGCCGGTCTCGCCCGACGCGCACCTGGCGTCCTGCGCGGACTGCCAGGCGTGGTTCGCGGGCGCGGAACGGCTGCGGCGCGCGATGCTGCTGCGCCCGGCGCCGCCGGTCCCGGACCTGACGGCGGCGATCCTCGAACGCACGCCGGCCCCCTCGGGCGAGCGCTGGGGACGGCGGATCGCCTTGGCGGTGGTGGCGATCGCGCAGCTCGGGCTGGCGTTCGCCGAGCTGCTCGGGACGGCCCACGGCGGCGTCCACCTCGGGCACGAAAGCAGCGCGTGGAACCTGGCGGTGGGCATCGGCCTGCTGACGGCGGCCCTGCTCCCCAAGACCGCGGGCGGCCAGCTGCCGCTGCTGACGGGGTTCGTCGGGGTGCTGCTGGCGCTCTCGGCGGGCGACCTCGCGGCGGGCCAGGTGACGCTGTCCCGGCTGTCGACGCACCTGCTCGTGGTGCTCGGGCTGGCGCTGCTGTTCGCGGTACACCGGGAGCACCGGAACACCGGCACTCCGCTCCCGGCGGCCACGGCCGACGGCGGAACGTCGGCTCCGGGGTCCACTGTGGATGCTCCGGCGCCGGGACGGCCGCGGCCCCGCCCGTTCCGGCGGCAGGCGCACGGCCGCCACGCGGCCTGACGTGTAGGGCGTTATACGCGCGTCAGGCGAATTTCGTCTTCGGGCGGTCCTGCCGCACCCCGTCGACGTACACGTCCACCTTCTCGTCGAGGAACGCCACCAGCCCCGCGGCCCGGATGCTCTCGGGCAGCGGTGTCGGGTAGCTCCAGGCGAGGTCCTCGTGGCCGGCGACGTCGAAGTGCTCGGCCGCGCCCTTGTACGGGCAGTGCGTCACCGTGTCGATCCGGGTCAGCAGGTCCATCCGGACGTCCACGCGGGGGAGGTAGTAGCGGGTCGGCAGGCCGGTCTCGAACAGCAGGTGCGGGCGCACCGAGTCCGCCACCGTGACGCCGTCGACCTCGATCCGCACGTGCCGCGAGCTCGGGAGGACGTCGACGCGGACGCCAGGGTCGCGCGGGTGGGTGAAGATCTGCTCGTCCTCTTCGAACCAGTCGAACGCGCCGAACTCGAACCGGACGTGTCCCCGGAGCTCCTCGATGGGCGAATCCGGGTACTCCAGCGCGCCGTCCACCGCCTCGGCTGCGGCACCCTTTATCGTCGACAGAACAGCTTCTCCGCGGCTCGGCGAGTGCGCCGTCCGGCCGGAGGGGGTGAGAACACCGCTCACGACGTCCGCGCGCGGGATGTAGTACGTGGGGTAGTACGGAACTTCCCACACCAGGAGGGGGTGCACCGTGTCCGCGACGACCTGCCCGCCGAGGAACACCCGTACCCGCTTCGCGCCCTGTGCCACGCGGACCCGGCCGCGTCCCGGAGTGCTCATGCTCCGCTCAACGGGCCGTGAAGTGCGGGTATTCCGGCGCGCCCGCGAGCGGGACGGCTAGCGTGGCAGGGAGCACGAGGACGACAGGAGGCGGGCACGGGTGGCCGGCGTAGAAATCCCCACGGTCGGTACCCCCGCCGGGATGCGCAAGATCAACCAGCGGGCGGTGCTGGACCTGCTGCGCCGCGGCGGGCCGGCGACCCGGCCGCAGGTCGCGAAGGACACCGGGCTGTCGAAGCCGACGGTCAGCCAGGCGCTGCTGGCGCTGGAGGCCGCCGGGCTGGCCCGCCCGACCGGGCAGACGTCCACCGGCACCGGACGCTCGGCCGTGCTGTACGAGGCCGACCCGACCGCGGGGTACGTGCTCGGCGTCGACATCGGCCGCGAGCACCTGCGGGTCGCGGTGTCCGACCTCGGCCGCACCCTGGTGGCGCGCCGCGACGAGCGCAACACGGCCCGGTCCGGGGCCGCGCTGGTGACGGCGGTCGGGAAGATCGCGGCCGCGGCGGTCGCGGAGGCCGGTCTTTCGGCGGACGACATCGTTGTCCGCGTGGTCGGCTCCCCCGGTGTCGCCGATCCGGAGAAGCGGTGCTTCCGGCACGCGCCGAACCTGCCGGGCTGGGGCCGCGCGGGGCTGATCGACGACCTCGAAGCGGCACTGGGCCCGGACCTGATGGTGGAGAACGACGCGAACCTCACCGCGGTCGGCGAGGGCGAAAGCGGTGCCGCGCGCGGAGCTTCGGTGTTCGGCTGCATCACGATCGGCACCGGCGTCGGCATGGGCCTGATGGTCGACGGCCGGGTCTTCCGCGGCGCGACCGGCGCGGCGGGCGAGATCGGCTACCTCCCCTACGGCCGCACGCGCGCGGCCGACGAGCCGGGCACCCCGCCGGCCCGCGGCCACCTCGAAGAGGCGACGGCGGCCCAGTCGGTGGTCCAGGGCGCCCGCGAACTCGGCTTGGGCACGGCGAAATCGGCCCGCGAGGTGTTCCGGATGGCCCGCGAAGGCGACGAGCTGGCCCGCCAGGCACTGGCGGCGGAGGCCGACCGCCTGGCGTACACGGTGGCCTCGGTGGCGGCGGTGATCGACCCGGAGCTGATCGTCCTGGGCGGCGGCATCGGCACGGCGGCGGACCTGCTGCTGGAACCGATCGACCGGGCCCTGCGCGCGTTCACGCCGCTGGTGCCGAAGGTGGTCCAGGGCGAGCTGGGCGAGGACGCGGTGCTGACCGGGGCGATCAGCGTGGGTCTGCGGGCGGCGGAGGGTCTGGTCTTCGACCGCCGCGTCGGCGCCTGAGCCGTCGTGTCACCACAGAAGTAACAACAAGCTGACTATATTTCGCTGGATAGCCGTTTGCGTCCACGAGTTAGTACTGAATATAGTACTAACTCGTGGACGATGAAGAAACGGTGCAGGCGGTGCGGCGGAGCGTGCTCCGGCTCGCGCGGCGCTTGCGCGGCAGCCGCTCCGCGGGAGCGTTGAGCCCCGCCAAGGTGGGCGTGCTGGGTTACCTCTCCCGGCACGGTGCCAGCAGCCCGGGCGAGATCGCCGCCGCCGACGCGCAGCGGCCGCAGGCGCTGACGAAGGTGTTCACCGAACTGGAAGCCGAAGGGCTGATCAGCCGGTCACCCAACGAAGACGACGGGCGCAGCGTCGTCCTCGACCTCACCGGGCCGGGAGCGGCCGCCCTGGAAGCCGACATGCGCGAGCGCGACGCGTGGCTGGCCGCCGCGTTCGGCGCGCTCGGCGAAACCGAGCGCGGGGTGCTCCGGCTGGCCGCTCCCCTGCTCGAGCGCCTCGCCGACCAGCCCGCCGCGAAGGAGAAGGCATGACCGACGCTTTCCCGCTGCCCCGCACGTGCCCGTACACGCCGCCGCCCCGGCTGGCCGAGCTGCAACGCGACGCCCCGGTCACCCGCGTCCGGATCTGGGACGGCAGCACGCCGTGGCTGCTCACCCGGTACGCGGACGTCCGCGCGGTGCTCGCCGATCGCCGGTTCAGCGTCGACCCCACCCGGCCCGGCTACCCCGCGCGCGGCCCGGCGAGCCGGGGACGGCGGAGCGGCCGCGGCTCGTTCATCTCCATGGACGGCCCCGAGCACACCCGGCTGCGGCGGATGCTCATCGGCGAATTCACCGTGCGCCGCGTCGAGGCGCTGCGGCCGGCGGTCGAGCGCACCGCCGCCACCCTGCTGGACGAGCTGGCCGCCGGACCCCGGCCCGCCGACCTCGTCGGCCGGTTCGCGCTGCCGCTGCCGTCCATCGTCATCAGCGAACTGCTCGGCGTGCCCTACGAAGACCACGCCTTCTTCGAAGACCGCGCCCGCGCGATGCTGGACGACTCGGCCGGCGGCGAGGCCAACCGGGCCGCGACCGCGGAACTCGCCCGCTACCTCGGCACCCTGCTGCACCGGCGAAGCACGCACCCCGCCGACGACCTGCTGAGCAGGCTGAGCGCCGAGCAGATCGCCACCGGTGCGCTCTCGCGGTCCGACGCGGTGGCCACGGCGATCCTGCTGCTGGTCGCCGGCCACGAAACGACGGCGAACCAGATCGCCCTCGCCACCGCGTTCCTGCTCGACAACCCCGAGCACGCCGAGGTCTTCCGCAGCGGCGCCCCGGCAACCGCGGTCGACGAGCTGCTGCGGCTGCTCACGATCACCCACCTCGGCCGCCGCCGCGTCGCCACCGCCGACGTGGAAATCGGCGGCGTCACCATCCGCGCCGGCGAAGGCGTCATCGCCGCCGCCGACATCGCCAACCGCGACGCCGGCGAGTTCGCCGATCCCGACGGGGTGGACCTCGCCCGCAGTCCCAACCACCACCTCGCCTTCGGGCACGGCGAACACCTGTGCCTCGGCCACCACCTGGCCCGCCTGGAACTCCGGGTCGCGCTGAGCGCGTTGCTGCAGCGCCTGCCCGGGCTGCGGCTCGCGGTTCCCACGAGCGAGCTGCCGTTCCGGCACGCGCACCCGATCTACGGCATCGACCGGCTCCCGGTCACCTGGGACTGAGCCGCTAGGTGTAGTGACCATGGACGTTGTTGACCGTTGAGCGGCGCGTCGGGTTGATCAAGGCGAAGACCTCCGTGTGTGGTGCTGGTGTCTGACGCCATCACCGAACACGACGGAGGTCTTCGTGTCCCACCGTAATGCCCGGTTGACCCTGCACGGCCGCCGGTTGCTGATCGACCGGGTCACCGCGGGACGCCCGGTCGCCCATGTGGCCGCCGAACTCGGGATCTCCCGTGCGACCGGGCACAAATGGGTCCGCCGCTACCGCCAGCACGGCGAAGCCGGCCTGCACGACCGTTCCAGCAGGCCCCACCACACGCCCACCCGTCTCCCGGAGCGGACCGAGCAGCAGATCCTTGACCTGCGTCGGAACCGACGTCTCGGCCCGGCCCGCATCGCCGGCATCCTCGGCATGCACGCCTCGACCGTGCACCGCGTCCTGACCCGCCACCACCTGCCGAAACTGGCCTGGCTGGACCGCCCGACCGGACAACCGATCCGCCGCTACGAACGCGCCCGGCCCGGCGAGCTGCTGCATGTCGATGTGAAGAAACTCGGCCGGCTGCGCGAGGGCGGCGGCTGGCGAGCACACGGCCGCGACAGCCTCGAACGCCGCCGCGCCCGCTACGGAGCCCGCGTGGGTTACGAGTACGTCCACTGCGCCATCGACGACCACACCCGCATCGCCTACGCCGAAATCCACCCCGACGAAACCGCCGCCACATGTGCTGGGTTCCTCCGCCGCGCCGCCACTGCCTTGGCTGAGCTGGGCGTCGACCGGATCGAACGAGTCATGACCGACAACGCCCTGGCCTACCGCCGCTCCCACGCCTGGCGTGACGCCCTGGCCAGCATCGGCGCCGAAGCCCGCTTCACCCGCCGCTACCGGCCGCAAACCAATGGCAAAGCCGAACGCTTCAACCGCACCCTCGCCGAAGAATGGGCCTACGCCCAGCCCTTCACCAGCTCACACCACCGCGCCGAAGCCCTGCCAGAGTTTCTCCACCGCTACAACCATCACCGAGCTCACACCTCACTCGGCGGAAAGCCACCTATCACCCGCGTCAACAACCTCACGGGGCACTACAGCTAGGCGGCCCGCCAGGCCTCGCCGCCGGCCGACAGGCGCCAAGGGGTCAGGCGCAGCACGGTGATCTTCGGGTCGCGGTGGTCCTCGCCGCCGAGGATCTTCGGGTCGTAACCCAGCGGTTCCGGCGTCGAGGCGAACAGGTCCCACAGGCGCTTCCGCGTTCCTTCGTCGTCCTCGAACTCCGCGCGGCACTCCGCCACCGCCACCTCGTGCTGCGGGTCCCAGTACGAGCACGACACGTACGGCGAGGCCGCCAGGTGCGCCAGTTTCAGCGGGGTCGGCCGGGTGAACAGCCGGCCGGCCAGGCCGTCCGGGGTGCGCTCCCAGATCGGGTGGACGACCCGGGAACGCGGCCGGCCCCGCCGGTCGACGGTCACCAAGGTGCACCAGACGATCCGGTGCGCGACGCGCACGAACGCTTCCGCCAGCTCGGGCGGCACCCTGCTAGATTCCACAACCATGGTTGTGCATCCTAACACCCTCGACCTCTCGCTGACGGCCCTCTTCGCGGGCTGGGCGATGACGGACGAGGTCCAGCGGCGGCTCGCCACCCGGGGCTTCGGCGAGCTGCGCTTCAACGACGGCGTCGTGATCCAGCACGTCCTGGCCGCACCGCTGTCCATCACCGCGCTGGCCGAGCGAATGGGCGTGACCCAGCAGGCCGCGTCAAAGGCCGTGGCCGACCTCGAACGCCGGGGCCTCCTGCGCCGCGAACCCGATCCGGCGGACGCACGCACGAAGCTGCTGCACCTGACCGAGCACGCACTGGCCGCCGTGGAAGCAACCCGGGTGCTGCGGCGAGAACTCCAGGAGGAAATCGAGACGGAGTACGGCGCCGAGCGGGCCGAAGACGCGCGAAACCTCCTGGCGGCGGTCATCGGCCGCTACGGCGGCGGCGACGCGATCCGCGCCCGCCGCGTCCGGCCGCCGCGCTGATTACCTCCGGCGTAATCGACGGCGCCGCCCGGACGGCCGAGGATCGGCGGCATGAGCGAATCCGCGAAGAACCGCACGATCGTCGTCGAGTGCCTGGAGAACCTGTTCGTGCACAAGGACTTCGACGCCGCCAAGGCCGCGCTGCACCCCGATTTCGTCACCCACAGCCCCGGGCTGCCCTCCGGCCGCGAAGCGTTCACCGAAGCCGTGAAGAACTCGCCGCTCGCCGGCGCGGCCGCGGTGATCAAGCACGTCGTCGCCGAGGACGACCTCGTCGTCGCGCACCTGCACGTGGCCGGGACGGCCGTCGTCGACATCCTGCGTGTCGAGGACGGCCTGCTCGTCGAGCACTGGGACGTCAAGCAGCCGGTCAGCGGGTGATGACGCAGGTCCCCGACGCCGTGGCCAGCAGTCTGCCCTCGGCGTCGCGGATCTCCCCCTCCGCGAACGCGATCCGGGAACCCTCCTTCACCACGCGGCCGGTCGCGCGGATTTCGCCGCGGCCCGCGTGGATCGCCCGCAGGTAGCTCACCTTCAGCTCCACCGACGCGTAGCCGACACCCGCCGGCAGGGTCGTGTGGACCGCGCAGCCGACCACCGAGTCGAGCATCGTCGCCGCCACGCCGCCGTGGACCATGCCGATCGGGTTGTACAGCGACTCGTCCGGCTCGGCGACCGCGACGACCTCGCCGGGTTCGACGCTCTCCCAGCGCAGGCCGAAGTGCGCGGCGATCGGCGCCGGCGGGACGCGGCCCTCGGCGATCGCCCGCATGTACTCCAGGCCGGACATCGTGGCGCCGAGCCGCGCGCTCTCCAGGGGGTCCTGCCAGGTGATGGTCTTCGAACGGACCTGTGCTTCGACGTCGGTCATCCCGGCTCCTCGATTATGACAACTGTCTTAAGCCTCGCCCCCGGGCGGGCGAGCGTCAAGCACCGCGTGACCCAGACCACCGGTGGTCCGCCCGCGCCGCGGGTGGAATCATCCGGGGGTGAGCACCGACCGCAAGCCGATCGACCCGGAACGCGTCGCGGCGGCGGTCGACGGGCTGGGCGACCGCGCCGTCATCGACGAATGGGCCCGCCGCTTCTCCGTGGTCGCCGACCCGTCGCGGCTGGCGCTGCTGGTCTCCATCCACTACGCCCGCGAGATCAGCGTCACCGACCTCGCCGCGGCCACCGGCATGACCGACACCGCGGTGTCGCAGGCCCTGCGGCTGTTGCGGGCGCACGGGCTGGTCACGCCCCAACGCACCGGCCGCGTGGTGCGGTACCGGCTGGCGGACGCCACCGTGCACGAACTCATCCATCACGTGCGTCCCCACCCCGAACAGCACGCGGGCAACCCCGAGGACCGGTAGCGTGCCGGGCATGACGACGGGACTGCCGGAGACCATCACCGCCTGCCTGTTCGACCTCGACGGAGTGCTGACCGGGACGGCGATTCTCCACCGCGAAGCGTGGAAACGGACATTCGACGAATTCCTGCGCGCCCGCGACGGCGCCGGGTTCGCGGAGTTCACCGACCACGACTACGCGGCCTTTGTGGACGGCCGCCCGCGTGCCGACGGCGTGCGGGAGTTCCTGCGGTCACGGGGGATCACGCTGCCCGAGGGCGAACCGGACGACCCGGTGGACGCCCCGACCGTCAACGGCGTCGGCAACCGCAAGAACGAACTGGTCCTCAAGATCATCGACGAGCGCGGCGTGAACCCGTACCCGGGGTCGGTGCGCTACCTCGAAGCGGTCAAGGCCGCCGGGCTGCGGATCGCCGTCGTGACGTCGTCGGCCAACGGCGCCAAGGTGCTCGACGGCGCCGGCCTCAGCGAGTACGTCGAGGCGCGCATCGACGGCATCGTGATCCGGGAACGCCACCTGCGCGGCAAGCCCGCGCCGGACTCGTTCCTGGCCGGTGCCGCCGCGCTCGGTGTCGAACCCGCGCACGCCGCCGTCTTCGAGGACGCCCAGTCCGGCGTCCAGGCCGGCAAGGCAGGCGGCTTCGGCTACGTCGTCGGCGTGAACCGGGCCGACCAGGCCGCCGAGCTCAAGGCCCACGGGGCCGACATCGTCGTCGACGACCTCGCCGACCTGCTGGAGGATTGATGACCGAGGAAGAACCCCGCGGCTACGAATGCTCGCCGTGGGAGCTGCGCTGGCGCGGGATGGACGTCGACGCCCTGCAGCGCACCGAGTCGGCGTTCGCCGTGTCGAACGGGCACATCGGGCTGCGCGGCACCCTCGAGGAGGCCGAGCCGCGCGGCCTGCCCGGCACCTACCTCAACGGCTTCTACGAGCAGCACGAACTCCCCTACGCCGAGGCGGGCTACGGCTACCCCGAAGAGGGCCAGACCGTCGTCAACGTGACCGACGGCAAGATCATCCGGCTGCTCGTCGAAGACGAGCCGCTCGACATGCGCTACGGCGCGGCCACCGCGCACGACCGCGTGCTCGACTTCCGCAAGGGCACGCTGTGCCGCAGCACCGAGTGGTCGTCGCCGACCGGGCGGCGGGTCCGCGTGCGCACCGAGCGGCTCGTGTCGTTCACCCAGCGCGCGATCGCCGCGATCCGGTACGAGGTCGAGCCGCTCGACGAGGACCTGCAGCTGGTCGTGCAGTCCGACCTGCTGGCCAACGAGCCGATCGAATCCGACACCAGCGATCCGCGGGTGGCCGCCGCACTGGAGTCGCCGCTGGTCGGCGAGTTCCACCGCGCGTCGGACTACAACGCCGTGCTGGTGCACCAGACCCGCCGCTCCGGGCTGCGGATGGCCGCGGCGATGGACCACAAGATCGAGGTGGACGACGGGATCCGGGCCCGCATCCACTCCGAGGAGGACCTCGCGCGGCTCACCGTCGCGGTCGACGTGCCCAAGGGCGGGCGGCTGCGGATCACCAAGTTCCTCGCCTACGGCTGGTCGGCGCAGCGCTCGGTGCCCGCGCTGCGCTCGCAGGTCGAGGCGGCGCTCGCCGGCGCCCGCCAGACCGGCTGGAAGGGCCTGCTCACCGAGCAACGCGAATTCCTCGACGACTACTGGCGGACGTCGGACATCGAGATCGAGGGCGACCCCGAGCTGCAGCAGGCCGTCCGGTTCGCGCTGTTTCACATCCTGCAGGCCGGGGCCCGCGGCGAGAGCCGCGCGATCGCCGGCAAGGGGCTGACCGGGCCCGGCTACGACGGGCACGCCTTCTGGGACACCGAATCCTTCGTCCTGCCGGTGCTGACCTACACCATCCCGGACGCGGCGCGCGACGCGCTGCGCTGGCGGCACTCCACAATGGACAAAGCGCGGGAACGCGCGCACCAGCTGGGGTTGCGCGGCGCGGCGTTCCCCTGGCGGTCGATCAACGGCGCCGAGTGCTCGGCGTACTGGCCGGCGGGCACGGCGGCGTTCCACGTCAGCGCGGACATCGCCGACGCCGTCCTGCGCTACCTCAACGCGACCGGCGACGAGGAGTTCGAGCGCGACTACGGCACCGAGCTGCTGCTGGAAACCGCGCGGCTGTGGGCGTCGCTGGGCCATCACGACCGGCACGGCACCTTCCGCATCGACGGCGTCACCGGCCCCGACGAGTACTCGGCGGTGGCGGACAACAACGTCTACACGAACCTGATGGCGCGGCGGAACCTGCAGGCGGCGGCGGAGTCGTGCGAGCGGCACCCGGAGGTGGCGGCCCGGTTCGGCGTCGACACCGTCGAGCTGGACACCTGGCGGGCGGCCGCAGCGGCGATGTTCCTGCCCTACGACGAAGAACTCGGCGTGCACCCGCAGTCGGAGGGGTTCCTCGACCACGACGAGTGGGACTACGCGAACACCGATCAGTCGCACTACCCGCTGCTGCTGCACTACCCGTACTTCGACCTGTACCGCAAGCAGGTCGTCAAGCAGGCGGACCTGGTGCTGGCGCTGCACCTGTGCGGCGACTCCTTCAGCCAGGAGGAGAAAGCCCGCAACTTCGCCTACTACGAAGCGCGGACCGTGCGCGACTCCTCGCTTTCGGCGGGCACGCAGGCGGTCATCGCGGCCGAGGTGGGCCACCTGGAGCTGGCCTACGACTACCTCGCCGAAGCCGCGCTGACCGACCTGCACGACGTCCACAACAACGTGCGCAACGGCCTGCACATGGCGTCGCTGGCCGGCGCGTGGCAGGGCGCGGTGGCCGGGTTCGGCGGCCTGCGCGACCACGGCGGGACGCTGGCGTTCTCCCCCCGGCTGCCCCCGCAGCTGGGGCGGATCACCTTCCGCCTGATGTTCCGCGGCACCCGGTTCCAGGTCGAGATCGACCCGGACCAGGCCACCTACCACGTCGTCGCCGGGGAGCCGCTGGAAGTGCTGCACCACGGCGAGCGCATCACGATCACGGCGGAGCCGCAGCGGTACGCGATCCCGAAGATCGACGCCGGGCCGCCGCCGCAGCAGCCTCCGGGACGCGCGCCGATGCGCCGTGACTCGGAAGCCGTGCGTCAGTACGCGGAACCGGCCAACCCCATCACTGTGGAAGGTCGCTAGCGGCTTCGCGGCCGGGTGGGGCCGGGACCTCCTCGGTCCCGCCCGGGTTCACGTCGGGGTCCGGCGCGGTCGGCACGTCGTGCGTCAGCTTGCCGGGGGTCGGGAGCTTCGGGAGCTCTTCGTCTTCGTCGTCACGGCCGTGGAGGCGCTGCTGCTCGCTCATGCTTTCCGGAATACCCGGTTTTGCCGGTGACGGCCAGCGGTTCAGGCCGCGCGCTTGCCCGCCGCGGCCCGCGCCTTGTCCTGCAGGGTGAGCAGCAGGCCGTCGCGCGTCGACCACGGGCAGATCAGCACCTTGCCGCCGGCGACCGTCAGCAGCGCTTCCGCCACGATCGCGCCGGCCAGGGCCTGGTGGGCGCGGCTGCGGGAAATGCCCGGCAGCTCCGCGCGCCTCGACGGCGGCAGCGCGGCGAGCCGCGGGATCCACGCGCGCAGGTCGTCGAGCCGCAGTTCCCGGCACTTGCCGGGGCGGGCGCCGGCCAGCCGCGCGAGCTGCTGCAGCACCTTCGAGCAGCCGACGACCATCGGGTCGTCGACGTCGGCGGCACCCAGCGTGGTGGTCACGACGTCGAGTGCGTGCGACCGCAGGGCTCTGACCTGCTTTTTCGACACGCGCTCGGACGGCAGCCAGTCCCGCGTCATCGAGCGGGCGCCCAGCGGCAGCGAGCGCGCGAAGGTGGCCTTTTCGCCGGTGCCGGCGGCCAGCTCGACCGTCCCGCCGCCGATGTCGAGCACGAGCATCGCCCCGGGCTCGGCGGCGTACCAGCGGCGGACCGCGAGGTAGGTCAGCTCGGCCTCGCAGCGGCCGGAGAGGAAGCGCAGCTCGACGCCGGTCTCGCCGGCGACGTGCCGGACGATCTCGGCGGAGTTGGCGGCGTCGCGGATCGAGGACGTCGCGAGCGGGTAGACGTCGGGGACGCCGTGGCGGTAGGCCGTGGTCATGCCGGCCGCGACGGCGGCCGTGACGGCTTCGACGCCCCGGTCGGAGAGCCGGCCGTGGACGTCGAGCTCGCGGTCCAGGCGCAGCCGCGTCTGGTGGTTGACCACCGGCTCCCGTGGCGAGCCGTCGACCGGCACCACCACGAGCCGGGCGCTGAACGAACCGACGTCCAGCACACCCACCGCGGGCTTCTCGCTTTTTCGCACTGCTCGGCGCACCTCGCTTCCGCCTGGTGAATATCCCCAGTTCAAGGGCTCGAAACCAGCAATGATGTCCGATCTCACGTCGCGCCGCCGGGCATTTCCGCGAATGAGGCCCTCCGGCGGTGTGTTTCTTACGCGAAGGCCTGCAGGAGATAACCCGATCGAGTGAACCGACCGGGAGTCGGACACGATTCGGTAACGCCCGAGGCCGCTGCGCGATTAATCGGACATCGGAAGCAGCGTGGAGCAGGGTGAACAACGCAACCGGCCGGAGCGGCGAGCCGAGCTCGTGCGGCCGGCCGCCGTCGTGCTCGCGGTCGTGGCCGGGCTCGGCTGCGTCCTGCTCGGCGTGACGTCGGTGCTCGAGCCGTCCCCGGCGGTCACCCCGGCCGCGGACCGGCCCGCGGCGGCCGGCGCGCCGCCGGTGGCGCTGCTCGTCCCGGCCCTGGACCTGACGCTGGACCACGTGGTCGCGCTCGGCCACGTCGGCGGCCGCCGCGAACAGCCCGGCACCGCCGGGGGTGTGGGCTGGTTCGCCGACGGGCCGGTGCCGGGCGCGCCCGGCGTGGCGGTGCTGTCCGCCCACTCCGGGTTCGGCTACTCCTGGGGCGCGTTCGCCCGCTTGGACAAGCTGGCGCCGGGAGCGGCGATCATCGTCCGCGACGCGCGGGAGCACGAAACGCGGTTCACGGTCCGCCGGACCGCCGTGTTCCCGGCGAGCGAGCCGGACAGCACGCTGGTGGCGCCCGAAGGGACGGGCCCGGAGCTGCGGCTGATCACCAGCGACGGGACCTACGACGGCGCGGGCTTCGCCGGCCAGCGGGTCGCGGTCTACGCCACGCCGAGCTGAACCGCGGCGTCGTAAACAGCTCGTCCGCGACGCCGCGGCCGCGGTCAGCCGATCAGCTCGCGCAGCTGCGAAACCGCCGCCACGCGGCCCTCACGGCCGGGCTGCAGCGGGTTGACCACCAGCGTGGTCGCGCCCGCCTCGGCGAAGGCCGCCACGCGCTCCTTCACGTAGCCGGCCGGGCCGACCAGGGAGATGGCCCGCAACAGCTCGAGCGGGACCGCCGCGGCCGCTTCCTCCTTCTTGCCGTCCAGGTACAGGTCCTGGATCAGCTTCGCCTCGGCCTCGTAGCCGTAGCGGCAGGCCAGGTCGTTGTAGAAGTTCTTGCCGCGCGCGCCCATCCCGCCGATGTAGAGGGCCAGCACCGGCCGCACGTGGTCCAGCAGCGGCTCGACGTCGTCGCCGATGGCCAGTGCCACCGTGACGAACGTGTCCAGCTCCCCCAGCGCGGCGTCGCGCTTGGCCTTGCCCTCGGCCAGGGACGCGCCCCAGACGTCGGCCGCCCTCTCCGGGTGGAAGAAGATCGGCTGCCAGCCTTCGGCGATCTCGGCGGTCAGCGCGACGTTCTTCGGCCCGATCGAGGCCAGCAGCACCGGGATCCGCTCCCGCACCGGGTGGTTGATCAGCTTCAGCGGCTTGCCGAGGCCGGTACCCTGCTCCGGCGGCAGCGGGATCGTGTAGTGCTTGCCCTCGTGGACGACGCGCTCGCGGCGCCACACCTGGCGGCAGACCTCGACGATCTCGCGCGTGCGGCCCAGCGGCGCGTCGTACTTCACGCCGTGGAAGCCCTCGATGACCTGCGGGCCGGACGCCCCGAGCCCGAGGATGAACCGCCCGTCGGAGACGAAGTCGAGACCGGCCGCGGTCATCGCGGTCAGCGTCGGCGTGCGGGTGTAGATCTGGAAGATGCCGGACGCCAGCTGGACGCGCTCGGTCTTGGCGGCCAGGTAGCCGAGCTGGCTGACCGCGTCGAAGGAGTACGCCTCCGGCACGAAGACGACGTCGAGGCCGGCCTTCTCCAGTTCGACGACGTCGGCCACGCTTTCGGCGAAGCCTCCGGAGTAGCTGATCCCGGTCCCGATCTTCATGGGCGTCCTTCCGCGGTGAGCGAGCGCTTAGTCGCTGGTCATTATGCGCGCTGCCCGGCCCGCGCCGGTGTGGGTAGCGCCACTATCCGCCCGCGACCACCGTCCCCCGCACCTCGCCGAAGCCGATGCGCGTGCCGTCCGGGCCGGGGGCGGTCGCGCTGATCACCACCTCGTCGCCGTCCTCGAGGAATGTCCTCGTCACGCCGCCGGGCAGTTCCAGGGGCTCCTGGCCGCCCCAGGACAGCTCCAGGAACGAGCCGCGCTGGTCGCGCTCCGGGCCGGTCACCGTGCCCGAGGCGAAGAGGTCGCCGGTGCGCAGGCTCGCGCCGTTGACGGTCATGTGCGCCAGCTGCTGCGGCGCCGTCCAGTACTGCGTCGCGAACGGCGGGCTCGACACCAGGTGGCCGTTGAGGCGGATCTCCATGGCCAGGTCCAGGCCCCAGGGTTCGCTGGTCCGGAGGTAGGCGAACGGCTCCGGGTCCTGCGGCGGGCCGTCGACGCGCGCGTGGTCCAGCGCGGCCAGCGGCACGATCCACGGCGACACCGACGTCGCGAACGACTTGCCGAGGAACGGGCCGAGCGGCTGGTACTCCCAGGCCTGGATGTCACGGGCCGACCAGTCGTTGACCAGGCAGACACCGAAGACGTGCTCGGCGAAGTCCGCCGTGGACACCCGGCTGCCGGGCGCGGACGGGGTGCCGACGACGAACCCGACCTCCGCCTCGATGTCCAGCCGCTGCGACAGTCCGAAGGAAGGCACATCGGCGTTGCGCGGCTTGCGCTGCCCGTGCGGCCGGACGACCGGAGTGCCCGACGCGACGACGGTGCCGGCCCGGCCGTGGTAGCCGATCGGCAGGTGCTTCCAGTTGGGCAGCAGTTCGGTGGCTTCCGGGCGGAAGATCCGGCCGGCGTTGAGGGCGTGCTGCTCGCTGGAGTAGAAGTCGACGTAGTCGGCGACCTCGAAGGCGAGGTGGGTGGTGACCTCGGCCAGCGGCACGAGGTGCGGCCGGAGCTGGTCGGCGTAGCGGGGTTCGGTCAGCCACTCGGTGAGGCTTTCGCGGACCTCGCGCCAGGTGCCGGCCCCGGCGGCGAGCAGCGGGTTGAGCACGCCGGCGGTGAGCAGCGGCGCGAAGGGGGCAGCGGTCTCGGCGGCCGCGGCGGTCAGGTCGAGCACGTGCTCGCCGACGGGCACGCCGACCCGCCGTTCGGGCGCCCCGCCGACGGAGAAGACCCCGTAGGGCAGGTTGCCCAGGCCGAAGGGGGTGTCTTCGGGGAGCTCAAGCCAGGTCAAGTGCACTCCTCAGCCAAGGCGGCTCGTGCCGCCGGGTGGTCGGTCAGGACGAATCGGGCGCCGGTTCGGGCGGGTGGGCGGGTGATCGAACACGGAACTCGCGTGATTCCCGCCGTACCGGCTCCAAACACGCGAGGCCCGGCTCCAAACACGCGAGTTCCCGCTCCAAGCACGCGAGCTCCGGCTTCGGGCACGCGAGTTCCCGCTCCAAGCACGCGAGGCCCGGCTCCAAACACGCGACTTCCGGCTTCAAGCACGCGAGCTCCGGCTCCAAGCACGCGAGTTCCGGCTTCGGGCACGCGAGCCGGCGGTGCGTTCCGCCGCACCCGGGCCGCACCGGCCGACCGCACGCTCGCCCGCCGCAGTCTGCGGCTGCCGCGTGTCGCTCGGGGCAGTACACGCCGCCCGCCCGGCACCGTCGCGGCCCGGGCGCACCGCGGACCGGGTCGGCCTCCCGCGGCCGACCCGGCGGCCCTCGTCACTCGGTTTCCCTTGCGGCCCGGCTCGTCACCCACTCCGCCACCACGTCCGCCAGTACCGGGAGCGGCAGGGTTCCGCTGCCCAGCACCACGTCGTGGAACTCGCGGATGTCGAACGCCTCGCCCAGCTCGCGCTCGGCCTCCGCGCGCAGGCGCTCGATCTCCAAGCGGCCCACCATGTAGCTCAGGGCCTGGCCCGGGTGGCCCGCGTACCGGTCGATCTCCGCCTCGATCTCGATGCGGGCCATCGGGGTATTCTCGACCAGGTAGTCCACCGCCTGCTGGCGGCTCCAGCCCAGTGCGTGCAGGCCCGTGTCCACCACCAGGCGCGCCGCGCGCATCGAATCCTGGGTCAGCAGGCCGAGCCTCGACGTGCTGTCCGAGTACAGCCCCATCTCGTCCGCGAGGCGCTCGGCGTACAGGCCCCAGCCCTCGCAGAAGGCGTTGAACATGGCGACCCTGCGCAGCAGCGGCACGTCGGTCAGCTGCTGGGCGAGCGTCAGCTGGAAGTGGTGGCCCGGCACGGCTTCGTGGAACGCCACCGACTCGCTCAGCGTCCGCTGCCGCTGGTCCGCGTCGCGCGTGTTCGCGTAGTAGGTCCCCGGGCGGGAACCGTCGAGTGACGGATCGATGTAGTAGGCGATCGACCCGCTTTCGGCCTCCGCGTCGGGCACCGGGGCGACCTGGCAACGCTGCTCCGGCACCCGCAGGAACCACTGGGGCGCCACGGCTTCCGCACGGGTGATCGCCGCGCGGGCCGACTCCAGCAGCTCGTCGCCGTCGCGCCAGCGCAGGGCCGGGTCGGTGCGCACGCGCTCGAAAATCTCCGGCAGCTCGGTCGTGCCGAACACCTCGGCGCCCAGCTCGCGGTACTCCGCCGCCAGCTGCTCGATGATCGCCAGGCCCGTTTCGTGCAGTTCCTGCGGGGTGCGCTCGGTCGTCGTCTCCGCCCGGATCAGCGCCGCGTAGCGCTCCGGGCCGCCCGGCAGGTCGCCGATGCCCGGCGACGTCTCGGGCCGGGCCACCGGAATCACTTCGTCGGCCAGGAAGTCCCGGTAGCGCCGGTACGCCGGCCACACCACTTCGGCCAGCAACCGGTCGCGCTCGGCTTCGAGGCCCCGGACCGGCACCTTCAGCGGGTCGTCGTCCGGGGCGGCGAGGTACCGGTCGACGTAGCCGACGCCGATGCGCGCCAGGAACTCCGGCGGCGTCAGGCCCTCGGCGAGCGCCGCCCGCTGCCGCTCGATCAGCTGGTCCAGGTACGTGCCGATCGCGGCGAGCCTGCTCAGGTAGCCGCGCGCCTTGGCGTCGTCGTCGAGGACCGTCTGCGGCAGCGCCATCAGCAGCTCGAGGGCCGGCGCGGCCAGCCCGTCGCTCACCGCGATGTCGGCCCGGCCGGAGTCGAGCACGTCGATCTGGGTGCGCGCCTGCCAGATCACCACGTCCCGGGTGACGCGCTCGGCCGGCGTCAACGCGGCCGCGTCGATCGCCTCCGCGCGCTCGACGAGACCGGCGAGCCCGGCGCGGAACCGGGCGGCGGCTTCGGCGGACTGGTCGGCCAGCTTGTCGTGCGTGCCCGGCAGGCCGTACAGCGACGGGAACAGCGGCTGCGCCTCGAACATCAGCTCCAGGCATTCGTCGGCCAGCTTCCCGGGCGTGTCCCGGTGCCCGGCCACCCACTCCGCGACCACGCCGGACAGCACCGGCAACGGCAGGGTTCCGCTGCCCAGCACCACGTCGTGGAACTCGCGGACGTCGAACGCCTCGCCCAGCGCCTGCTCGGCCTCCGCACGCAGCCGCTCGATCTCCAGCCGCCCCACCATGTAGCCCAGCGCCTGGCCCGGATCGGCGGCGTAGCGGTCGATCTCCGCCTCGATCTCCAGCCGCGCCATCGGCGTGTGCTCGGCGAGGTAGTCGACGGCCTGCTGCCGGCTCCACCCGAGCGCGTGCAGCCCGGTGTCGACGACCAGCCGGCCCGCCCGCATCGAATCCTGGGTCAGCATGCCCAGCCGCGAGACGTCGTCGGAGTACAGGCCCATCTCGTCGGCCAGCCGCTCGGCGTACAGCCCCCAGCCCTCGCCGTACGCGTTGACGTGCAGGATCCGGCGCAGCAGCGGCAATCCGGTGAGGCCCTGGGCGAGACACAGCTGGAAGTGGTGCCCCGGCACGGCTTCGTGGAACGCGATCGCCTCGCTGGTGAACCGCGGCCGCTTCTCCGCCTCGAACGTGTTCGCGTAGTACGTGCCGGGCCGCGTGCCGTCGAGCGACGGCCGCAGGTAGTAGGCGATCGTGCCGCTCGCCGCGTCGGCCTCCGGCACCGGCGCGACCTGGCACTGCTGCTCCGGCACCCGCGAAAACCACTGCCCCGCCACGGCTTCCGCACGGGCAATGGCGGCCCGGGCCCCGGCCAGCAGCTCCTCGCCGTCCCGCCAGCGCAGCGCCGGGTCGGTCCGGATCCGGTCGAAGATCTCCCCGAGATCCGTGGTGCCGAACAGCTTCCCGCCCAGCTCGCGGTACTCCCCCGCCAGCTTCTCGATCAGCGCGAGGCCGGTTTCGTGCAGTTCCTGTGCCGTGCGCTCGGTGGTCGTTTCGAGGCGGATCAGCGCGGCGTACCGCTCCGGCCCGCCCGGCAGGTCGCCGATCCCCGGGGACGTCTCGGGCCGGGCCACCGGCGCGAGCTCCTCGGCCAGGAAGGCGCGGTAGCGTGCGTACGCGGGCCGGACGACTTCGGCGATCAGGCGATCGCGCTCGGCTTCGAAGCCTTCGAGCGCGTACGCCGGTGTCACCCGCAGCGGGTCGTTCTCGGGCGCGCCGAGGTAGCGGTCGACGTACTCGATGCCGATGCGCACCAGGAAGCCCGGCGGCACCCGCCCTTCAGCCGCCGCCGCACGCTGCCGCTCGACCAGCGCGTCGAGGTAGCCCGCGAAACCGGCGAGCCTGCTCAGGTAGCCGCGGGCCTTCGGCTCGTCGTCCAGCACCGTTTGCGGCAGGTAGAGCAGCAGCTGCAACGCGGGAGCGGCGATCCCGTCGCTGACCGAGATGTCGGCACGGCCGGAATCGATCTCGTCGATGGCCGCCTTCGCCTGTGACAGCACGACTTCCCGGGTGACGCGCTCCTCGGCGGGCAGCCCGGCGGTGTCGAGGGCTTCGGCGCGCGCGGCGATCGCCGCGTAACCCGCGCGCAGGCGGGCTTCGGCCTCCGCGCTCGGGTCGGGCAGCCGGCTGTGGTCACCGGGCAGGCCGTACAGCGACGGCAACAGCGGCTGCCGTTCGAAGTCCAGCGCGAGCAGCTCGTCGGCCAGCTTCCCGGGCGTGTCGAGCTGCCCGGCCACCCAGTCCTCGACCACCTTGGCCAGCGCCGAGAGCGGCAGCATGCCGTGGCCCAGCACGACTTCGTGGAACCCGCGGATGTCGAAGCGCTCGCCCAGCGCCTGCTCGGCTTCGGCGCGCAGCCGCTGGATCTCCAGCCGCCCCACCATGTAGCCGAGCGCCTGGCCCGGCCAGCCGATGTACCGGTCGATCTCCGCCTCGATCTCCAGCCGCGCCATCGGCGTGTTTTCGACCAGGAAGTCGATCGCCCGCTGCCGGCTCCAGCCCAGCGCGTGCAGGCCCGTGTCGACGACCAGCCGGCCGGCCCGCATCGAGTCCTGCGTGAGCATGCCCAGCCGCGAGACGTCGTCGGAGTACAGGCCCATCTCGTCCGCGAGGCGCTCGGCGTAGAGCCCCCAGCCTTCGGCGTAGGCGTTGAACATGCCGATCCGCCGCAGCAGCGGCAGGTCACGCAGTTCCTGGGCCAGGCTCAGCTGGAAGTGGTGCCCCGGAACGGCTTCGTGGAACGCGATCGCCTCGCTGGTGAACCGCGGCCGCTTCTCCGCCTCGTGGGTGTTCGCGTAGTACGTGCCGGGCCGCGTGCCGTCGAGCGACGGCTGGAGGTAGTAGGCGATCGTGCCGCTCGCCGCGTCGGCCTCCGGCACCGGAGCGACCTCGCACTTCTCGGCCGGGATGCGGGAGAACCACCGCGGGGCGACGGCTTCGGCGCGGGCGATGGCGTCCCGCGCCGCGGACAGCAGCTCCTCGCCGTCCCGCCAGCGCAGCGCCGGGTCCGTGCGCAGGCGCTCGAAGATTTCGGCGAGCTCGGTGGTGCCGAACACCTTCGCGCCCAGCTCGCGGTACTCCCCGCGAGCTTTTCGATCAGCGCCAGCCCGGTTTCGTGCAGCTCCTGCGCGGTGCGCTCGGTGGTGGTCTCCGCGCGGATCAGCGCGGCGTACCGCTCGGCCCGCCCGGCACGTGCGAGATGCCCGGGGCGGTGTCGGGCCTGCCGGCCGGCTCGACCTCGTCACGCAGGAAGTCGCGGTACCGCGCGTACGCGGGCCGGACGATGTCGGCGAGCAGCCGGTCTCGCTCGGCTTCGAAGCCTTCGACGGCCGCCGTCGTGCCCACCTTCAGCGGGTCGGTTTCCGGCGCGCCGAGGTAGCGCTCGACGTACTCGATGCCGACGCGGGCCAGGTACGCCGGCGGCACCAGCCCTTCGGCCAGGCTCTCGCGCTGCCGCTCGGTCAGCTGGGCGAGGAACGGCTCGATCGCGGCGAGCCGGGCCAGGTAGCCGCGCGCCTTCTTCTCGTCGTCCAGCCGATAGTACGGCAGGTACATCAGCAGGCCGAGCGCGGGCGCGGTGAGCCCGTCGCTGACCGCGAGATCGGCGGTCCGCGCGCCCAGCCGATCGGCCTCCACCTCGGCGGAGGCGATCACGACCTCGCGGGTGACGGCTTCCTCCGGCGTCAGTCCGTCGGTGGCCAGGGCCCGGGCGCGGGCCGCGATCGCCGTGTACGCCTCGCGGTAGTGCTCCTGCGCGGCCCGCGTCTGGTCGGCGAGCCGGTCGTGGTCGCCGGGCAACCCGAGCACCGACGGGTTCAGCGGCTCCTGTGCGAAGGACAGCTCGACGAGCTCGCTCGCCAGGCCGTCGACGGTGTCACCGTGCCCGGCCACCCATTCGTCGACGACCGAGTCGAGCACCGAAAGCGGCAGCTGGCCGCCGGCCAGCACGAGGTCGTGGAAGGCGCGGACGTCGAACCGCGAGCCGAGCCGCTGCTCGGCGCGGGCCCGGGCGCGCTGGATCTCCCGCCGCCCCACCATGTACCCGAGCGCCTGGCCCGGCCAGGCGATGTAGCGGTCGACCTCGGACTCGATCTCCAGGAGCGCGCCCGGCGTGTGCTCGGCGAGGTAGTCGACGGCCTGCTGCCTGCTCCAGCCCAGCGCGTGCAGCCCGGTATCGACGACCAGCCTGCCCGCCCGCACCGAGTCACCGGCCAGCATGCCGAGCCGGGCGATGTCGTCGGAGTAGAGCCCCATCTCGTCGGCCAGGCGCTCGCTGTAGAGCCCCCAGCCCTCGACGTAGGCGTTGAACACCCCGATCCGGCGCAGCAGCGGCAGCTCGGTGCGCCCCTGGGCGATGCTGAGCTGGAAGTGGTGCCCCGGCACGGCTTCGTGGAACGCGACCGACTCGGCCATGTGCCGGAGCCGCTCGGTGGCCTCGTGGGTGTTCGCGAAGTAGATGCCCGGCCGGGAGCCGTCGGCGGCCGCGCGCAGGTAGTAGGCCGCCGGCGCGCCGGGCGCGACCTCCGCCGGCACGGCTTCGACCGTGCACTGCTGTTCGGGGATCCGGCCGAACCACTTCGGCGCTTCGGCGGCGGCACGGGCGACGGCCGTGCGGGCGGTCTCCAGCAGCTCGTCCGCACTGCGCCAGCGCAGCGCCGGGTCGGTGCGCAGGCGCTCGAAGATCGCGGCCAGGTCGTCGGTCCCGAACACCTTCAGCCCCAGCTCGCGGTACTCGGCAGCGAGCGCCTCGATGGTGTCGAGGCCGATCCGGTGCAGCTCGGCGGGGGTGAGCTCGGTGGTCGTGTGCAGCCGCGCCAGCCGGGCGTAGGTCTCCTCGCCGCCGGGCAGCCACGACACGCCGGGCCGGTCCGCGGGCCGCCCGTGCGGCTTGACCTCGGTGACCAGGAACTCGCGGTACTCGGCGAAGGCCGGGCGGACGACGTCGGCGAGCAGCTCCTCCCGCCGCCGCTCGAACTCCTCGTCCGGCGCCGGCTGGCGGCGCAGCGGGTCGGCGCCGGGTTCGGCGAGGTAGCGGTCGAGGTGGGCGACCGCGGCGTCGACCAGGTGGGCCACCGGCAGCAGGCCGCCCGCGATGCCCTCGGCGTGCCGCTGCGCGGCCTGGCGCAGGTAGCCGGGGATCGCGGCGAGCCTACCGAGCTGGGCCTCCGCGGCTTCCCCCGCCGTCACCGTCGTCATCGGCAGCGCCATGAGCAGGCCGGCCGCCGGACCGGTGGACAGGTCGGTGACGGTGAACTCGGCCAGCCGGCTGTCGATCGAGGCGATGCGGTTCTCGGCCGTGGTGATCAGCACCTCGCGGGTGATCCGGTCTTCGGCGTCTTCGGCGGGCAGGGCTCGGGCGCGATCGAGGAACGCCACGAGCCGAGCGCGGAACGCCTGCTCGGCTTCGGCGGACAGGTCCGGCAGGCCGGGCTCCGCCGGGCGGATGCCCAGCAGCGCCGGCGTCAGCGGATCGGCGGCGAACATCGCTTCGACGAACTCGTCGGCGAGTTCGGTGACCGCGGTCATGGCAGGACCCCCAGCTTCGGCTGATGTGCTCAAGGCCGACCCTAACGGAGATCACCGACAGAAACGCCGCGCCGTTCGCCCGCGGCGGACGGCCTGCGGCGTCGCGGATCGGCCAGGCGGTAGCGTTCTTCAGGTGGCCGTGACCGATCCCGTGGATACCCGCCTGCTCGCCGCGCTCGCCGAACTCGGCAAGGCGGCGGTGCACGAGCTGGCGGCCAAGGTCGGCATGGACCCCCGCGAGGTCGCCTACCGGCTGGTCGCCCTCTCCGGCAGCGGGCTGCCCCTGCTCGTCGGCGTCGAAAGCGACCCGAACGGCCTGCGCGCGGCCATCGCCGGCGCGCCGCCGTCGTGGGCGAACCGGCCGCCGCAGTTCCCGCCCCCCTCGCAGCCGGTGCCGCAGCAGCCGGCCCCGCCGATGCCGCCACCGGTCCAGGGGACGCCGTCGGGGCCGTACACCGTCCAGGGCGTCCCGTCCGGGCCGTACACCGTGCAGGGCGCGCCCTCCGGGCCCTACACCGTCCAGGGCACGCCGTCGGGGCCGCACCCCGTCCAGGGCACGCCGTCCGGCCGCTACCCGGGCCCGCCGCCCCAGGCACAGCCGCCGCGCCCGCCCCGGCCGTTCACGCCGCCGCCGGTCCCGCTCGACCCCGCCGTGAGCACCTGGGGCGTGCCGCAGACGGCGTCGTGGGCCCGCGGCGACGAGCCCGCCCGGCCGTCCGGTCCCGCGGCAGGCAGGAAGGGCAGGCTCGGCGAGGTCATGGAGACACAGGGCCTGGAGGGCGAGCAGCTGTCGGTGCAGCTGCTCGAGGTCCAGGACCCGGCCGACTACCTGTTCAGCGCGGCCGGCTACCGGCTGGAGGACGGCGAGCGCGCGGTGGTCGTGCACACCGAGATCACCAACCGCGGGGCGATCCCGTTCGCGTCGCTGCCGGACAACTACCTCGAGCTGCTCGCCGCCGACGGCCAGGCGATCGGCAAGGCGCCGGTGTCGCTGACCTCGCGGCCGCCGCACAAGATCGGCGTCAAGCCGGGCGAGACGCTGGGCGGGCACACGGTCTACGTGCTGCCGGACGCCACCCGCGTCGTCTCGGTGCGCTGGAGCCCGCGGCCGGAGCCGGACGAGCGCACGCTGACCTGGTCGATCGAGGATTGAGGCTTGTTCTGGTCAGCCCGCCGCGGCCCACGCGGAGACCGGCGGCCGCTCGAGGAGTTCTGCGGCGGGCGACGGCAGAACAAGCCTCACTAGTAGCTTTCCTCGCGCAGGATCTCGAGGGCCTTCGCGAGGTCGTCCGGGTACTCCGACTCGAACTCGACCCAGCGGCCGTCGGCCGGGTGCGCGAAGGCCAGGGTCTTCGCGTGCAGCCATTGACGGCTTAGGCCGAGGTGGCGGGCCAGTACCGGGTCGGCGCCGTAGGTCAGGTCACCGACGCAGGGGTGCCGCAGCGCCGAGAAGTGGACGCGGATCTGGTGCGTCCGCCCGGTTTCCAGCTTGATGTGCGCCAGCGACGCCGCCCGGAACGCCTCGACGACCTCGTAGTGCGTCACGCTGGGCCGGCCGCCCTGGACGACGGCGAACTTGTAGTCGTGGCGCGGGTGGCGGTCGATCGGGGCGTCGATGGTGCCGCGCATCGGGTCCGGGTGGCCCTGGACGATCGCGTGGTAGCCCTTGTCGACCGTGCGCTCCTTGAAGGCGCGCTTCAGCACGGTGTAGGCGTGTTCGCTCTTGGCCACCACCATCACGCCGGTGGTGCCCGCGTCGAGCCGGTGGACGACGCCCTGGCGCTCGGCCGCGCCGGAGGTGGCGATCCGCAGGCCGGCCGCCGCGAGGCCGCCGACGACGGTCGGGCCGGTCCAGCCCGGGCTCGGGTGCACCGCGACGCCGACCGGCTTGGAGATCACCACGATGTCGTCGTCGTCGTGCAGGATCTGCATGCCTTCGACCGGCTGCGCGACGACCTCGACCGGGTTCGACGGCTCCGGCAGGGTGATCTCCAGCAGGCCGCCCCCGGAAAGGCGGTCGGACTTGCCCGCGCGACGGCCGTCGAGCAGCACGTCCCCGGACTCGGCGAGCTCGGCGACGACCGTGCGGGACAGTCCGAGCAGCTTGGCGAGGCCGGCGTCGACCCGCATCCCGTCGAGCCCGTCGGGGACCGGGAGCATCCGCGAGCTCACGCCTGCTCCTCCTGCGTCTCCTGGGCCTGTTCCTTCTTCTTGTCCTTGGTCGAGGTGCCGTCGTAGTCCTTGCCCAGCAGGGACAGCAGCACGATCAAGGCGCCGCCGACGCAGATCGCGGAGTCGGCGATGTTGAAGATCGCGAAGCCCTTGCCGTTGGGGGCGAAGGCCGAGATGAAGTCGACGACGTGGCCCTGCAGGCCGCCGGGCGCGCGGAAGATGCGGTCGGTCAGGTTGCCGGTGGCCCCGGCGAGCACCAGGCCGAGGCCGATCGCCCAGCCGATCGAGCGCAGCCGCCGCGACAGCCAGATGATCGCGATGACCACGGCGAGCGCGACCAGGGCGAGCACCCACGTCATCCCGGTGGCCATCGAGAAGGCGGCACCGGGGTTGCGGATCACCTGCAGGTAGATCAGCCCGCCGAGGACCTTGACCGGCTCCTTGCCCTCCAGGTTGGCCACGACCAGGTTCTTCGTCACCAGGTCGATCGCCCAGAACACGACGGCGACGGCGAAGACCCAGCCGACCCGCCGCTTCGGCAGCAGCGGCTTCGCCGGGACCTCCGGGTTCTCGGGCGCGTCGGCGGCCGGATCGGGACCGGCTTCGGCGGCCGCGGCGGTGTCGGGTTCGGAGTGGCTGGGCTCGGTGCTCACCGGTCCATTGTCCACGGCGCTGGTCAGGCCGTGGCGGGCCCGTCCGGGCGCGGCCGCACGAGCACGGCGAAGGCGCCCGCGAACAGCACGCCCGCGGCCGCGAGCGCGCCGGGGACCGGGGGCAGGAACACGGTCGCGACCAGCGCGAACACCCCGGCGACCCGAGCACGAACCGGCCCGGACGCCAGGGCCGCAGCTGCCGCCGGTACCAGGCGGCCACGGCGAGCGCGCTCGCGTAGGTCGTGCGGCTGGGCTCGGCGGTGGGGAGGCCGGGGCGGCCACGTCACGAGCAGCGCGAGCCCGGCGCGGCCAACGGGAACCAGGCCCTCCGCGGACTCCCCATCGGGTCAGGGCATCGAGCTCGGGTTTCCCCGCAGCAGGGCGACGAGCGCGGCGGCGAGCAGGATCATCGCCGAGGCCAGCATGCCGGCCATGTCCGCCGAGAGCACCACGGCGACCAGGGCGAACGCCGCCGCCGTCAGCAGGACGAACCGGCTGCGCTCGTACGCGGCGAGCAGCAGCAGGCCGAGCGTGGCCAGGAGCGGGCCGCGCAGGCCGTCGCCGAGCCGGAACTGCCAGGACCCGACCAGGTCGAGCAGCGGGACGGCGAGCAGCGCGGCGATCGTGCCGAGGGCGAACCACCCCACCCGGCCCGGTCGCCGGGCGAACGCGTACCAGACGGCCGTGCCGAGGACCGCCACGCCGAGCGTGACCAGCCACACCGGCCCGGCCGGGAGGCTGCTGTCCCCGACGTGGAAGTCCAGCGGCCACCGCAGTGCGCGGCTGTACTCGGTCGCACCGGGTGGGACCGCCGGTGACAGGAGGAGGTTCGCGGACTCGCTTTCGGCCGGGCTCCGGCGCCACAGCAGCTGCACGGTGACCGCGCCGATCTGCGCGAAACCCAGCAGTGCCAGCGGAAACCAGTAACGCGGCCCTCTCCCCATCGGCCCAGGCTAGCGCTCAGCAGAACGGCGGCAGCTCCCGCGGGTCGCCCACCGGGGCCCAGCGGCCGTCCACCTTCGCGTACTCCCAGCGGGCCCCGCGGGCGACGATCTGCCGCAGCGCCAGCAGCACGCGGTCGACGTGTTCCTCGGTGCTGCCGAGGCCGAGGCTGACGCGGACCGCCTGCTGCCCGTCGCCGCCGGTGACGGCGATCAGCCGCTTGGCCGCGATGTGGGCGCAGAAGGCGCCGTCGCGGACGCCGATGCCGTACTCGGCGGACAGCACCGCGGCGAGCCAGCCCGGGTCGAAGCCGTCGACGACGAAGCTGACCGTGCCGACCCGGTCGACCGGCGCGTCGAACAGCCGCAGCTCGGCGCAGCCGGGGATGCTCTCGAGCCCCTTGCGCAGCCGGGTGAGCAGGGCCTGCTCGTGCTCGACGACGGCGTCCCAGTTCGCGCTGAGCGTCTCGCACGCGACGCCGAGGGCGTACACGCCGACGGTGTTGGGCGAACCGGCTTCGTGGCGCTCCGGCCCGGTGTTCCAGACGACGGCGTCCTCGGTGACGAGCTTGGTCGCGCCGCCGCCGGCGAGGTACGGGCGGGCCGCGCGCAGCCAGTCCGCGCGGCCGATCAGGGCACCGGCGCCGAAGGGCGCGTACAGCTTGTGGCCGGACAGGGCGACGTAGTCGACGTCCAGTTCCTTGAGCGAGATCCGGCGGTGCGGGGCCAGCTGGGCGGCGTCGAGGGCGACCCGGGCGCCGTGTTTCCGCGCCACGGCGGCGATTTCCGCCACCGGGAGCAGCTCGCCGGTCACGTTGGAGGCGCCGGTGACGACGACCAGCCGCGGTCCCTGCGGAGCGCCGGCCAGCGCCTCGTCCACAGCGGACACCGCGGCGAGGCGGGTGCGCGGGATGGGGATCCGCCGGACGTTCGGCCCGTGCCACGGCAGCAGCGCGGCGTGGTGCTCGGTGTCGAAGACGACCACCGTGGTGTGCCGCGGCAGGCTGCGGGCGAGCAGGTTGAAGGAGTCGGTGGTGTTGCGGGTGAAGACGACGGTGTCGGTCCGCCGCGCGTCGACGAAGCGGCGCAGGACGTCACGGGTGCGCTCGTAGAGCTTGGTGGAGACCTGCGAGGCGAAGCCGGCGCCGCGGTGGACGCTGGCGTACCAGGGCAGGAACTCGTCGACCTTGGCGCGGACGGCGTCGAGACAGGGGGCGCTCGCCGCGTGGTCGAGGTTGGCGTAACCGATGTCGCCGCCGGTCACCAGCGGTACCCGCAGCGACGCCCCGGCGACGGTGGGGATGGCGGGGGTTTCGCGGGTTTCGGGCTGGGTGCGGTCGATGGCGAGAGTCATCGGGGTGCCTCCTCGGCGATCCGGGGGACCCCGGCGAGGGGCCCGCGCTTGCCCGTCGCACGGCGCGACCGGCCCGGTCTTCACCCGGGGCACCCCACCGCGGTAGGAGGGTTGCCGGCCAGCAAGCCGGGGCTTCGCGCTGGCACTCATGACCTGAGCCAGAAGGTAACCGAGAACGCGCCGGGCCGCCAACCCCCGCCTCACATTCTGAGACGGCGGTCACAGAGCGTGCTCAGCGGCCGGACTCGCCCTTCCAGCGCGCAAGGCGGCCGGCCCGGTCCACCGCGCGCAGCCGGCGTTCGACCGCGTCCCGGACCGCGCTCGTGGTGACGACCAGCAGCTGGTCGTTCTCCTGCAGCCGGCTGGTCTTCTGCGGCGTGAACCCGGCGCCGTCGCGGACGACCAGGCTGATCGTCGCCCCGACCGGCAGCCGCAGCTCGGACAGGTACACGCCGTGCATCTTGGACCCCACCTGGATGCGGACCTGCAGGAGTTCGGCGCCCAGCTCGTCCAGCGGCGCGGAGTCGACCTCGATCTCGTGCGCCTCGGACTTCTTCGCCAGCCCGAGCCGGTGCGCGAGCGGGCCGAGCGTCGCCCCCTGCACCAGCGTCAGCACGATGACCAGCACGAACACCGCGTCGACCAGCCGCTGCGCGCCCGGCAGGCCGCGCGAGAGCGGGATCATGGCGAGCACGATCGGCACCGCGCCGCGCAGCCCGGCCCACGACAGGAACACCTGTTCCCGCCACGGCAGCCGGAACGGCAGCATCGACAGCACGACCGAGAGCGGCCGCGCCAGCAGCAGCACGACGGCGCCCGCGACCAGGCCCGGCACGACCGCGTCGAGCAGCCGCTCCGGCGAGGCGAACAGCCCCAGCAGCACGAACAGCCCGATCTGCGCCAGCCAGCCCAGTCCCTCGGCGAACGACAGCGTGTCCGACCGGTGCGGCAGCCGCGAATTGCCGAGCACCAGCGCGGCGACATAGGTGGCGAGCAGGCCGGACGCGTGCAGCAGCTGGCCCGAGGAGTACGCGACGACGCACACCGCGACCGTGGCCAGCGGGTAGAGACCGGTCGCCGGCAGCGCGGCCCGGCGCAGCGCGAGCCCGCCGAGCCAGCCGAAGGCCAGGCCGATGACCAGGCCCGCGGTCAGCTCGTACACCACCAGCAGCGGCAGCGTCCAGTCCACAGTGGTGCCTTCGGCCAGCACCACGACGGCGATGTAGGCCGGCGCGTCGTTGATGCCCGACTCGAGTTCGAGCGCGCCGGTGAGCCGTTTGCCGATGCCCGCCGTGCGCAGCACCGAGAACACCGCGGCGGCGTCGGTCGAGGCGAGCACCGCGCCCCACAGCAGCGCCAGCCGCCAGTCCAGGCCCAGCAGCCAGTGCAAAGCGGCGCCGGTGGCCGCGACACTGACCACGACGGCCACTGTGGACAGTGCGATCCCGCGGCCCAGCGCGGGTTTCACCGCCGACCACCGGGTGGTCAGGCCACCTTCGGCGAGGATCATGACGAGCGCGGCGAGGCCGAGCGACTGGGTCAGCTCGGGGCTGTCGAACCGGATGCCGAAGCCGGCTTCGCCCAGCAGGACGCCGATCCCCAAGTACAGCAGCAGCGAGGGCAGGCCGAGCCGGATCGACACGCGCACGGCCAGCACGGAGGCGAGGAGGACGACACCGCCGACGCCGAGCAGCACGGGGAGCTGGTCCATGCCGCCTCCCTCCCGAGTGCCGTGGGGCACTCAGAATAGTGAAGCGGCCGGATTAACTCGTTCGTGTACCGCTGCCCAGTAGCGCACACCCGGTGTGTTAAGGCGCGGCGACGCCACCGAGCGCGTCGAGATCGACACCGAGCGCGGCGAACGGCGCCCCCGCCGCGGGCAGCACCTTGACCGCGCGGTGGCCGTCCCTGGCCACCCAGCCCTGCTCGACCGCCCGGTCGAGCAGGGCCGCGGGCAGCGCCCCGGCGAGGTGGTCGCGGCGCTCCGTCCAATCCAGACAGTCACGCAGCAGCGGCCGCCGCCCGGCGGCGACCGGCACGCCGAGGTCGGCCAGCACGGTCCGCCCGCCCGGGGTGAGGGCGAGCCCGTCGGCGGTGCCGACCAGGCCGGCGGCGAGCATGCCGTCACGCAGGGCGACGCCGAGCTCGCCGGCGAGGTGGTCGTAGCAGGTCCGCGCGAACCCGAGCCGCCGCGCCCGCAACGACGGCTTCAGGCCGGTGACGGGCCGGTGCTCGGCGTGCTGGGCCAGGTGTTCGATCAGCTCGGCGACGCGCGGGTCGGCGATCCGGACGTAGCTGGCCCGCCCCTGCTTGACCCGGGCGACGAACCCGGCCCCGGCCAGCCGGCTGACGTGCTCGCTGGCGGTCGAGAGGGCGATCCCGGCCGCCTTCGCGAGCTCGCCGACGGTCCAGGCCCGCCCGTCGAGCAGCACGAGGCACATGGTCGCCCGGCTCGGATCGGCGAGCACCGCGGCCACCTCGGCCAGCGCAATCGTCTCCATGCCCCCACGCTACGGCCCGCACCCTTCGGCCCCGCCCGAACCATCGCGCCTGCCCGGACGACACGCGCACCTGAAGGGTCGGCCCGCGTACCCGGGCGGTCGGGTCGCGTACCCAGAGGGTCGGGTCGCGTACCTGGGCGGTCGGGTTGCGCACCCGAAGGGTCGGCCCGCGCACCCAGAGGGTCGGGTCGCGCACCTGGGCGGTCGGGTCGCGTACCCGAAGGGTCGGCCCACGCACCCAGAGGGTCAGGTCGCGCACCCAGAGGGTCGGGTCGCGTACCTGGAGGGTCGGGTTGCCGTCCGACCCTCCAGGTACGCGGGCCGACTGCCTGAGTACGCGGGCCGACCGTCCGGGTACGTCCGGTCAGAGGGCCTTGAGGAACTTGGCGGCGAGCTGGACGGCCGGGCCCGAGTCGTTCGAGTTCTCCAGGACCACCGCGAAGGCGACGCTTTCGCGGTAGCCGACGAACCAGCCCGTCGCGTTCGAACCGTCGCCGAACTGGGCGGTGCCGGTCTTGCCGAAGACGGTGCCCGCCGAGGCCGCCGCGCGGCCCGTGCCGCTGGTCACCACCGCGCGCATCAGCTTCCGCACCTCGCCCAGCACCGACGACGGCGGTGGCGAGTAGCCCTTGACCACCGTGGTCGGCAGGTCGTGCCACAGCCGCGGCGTGATCGCCTTGCCGGAGGCGACCGTGGCGGCCATCAGTGTGCCGCCGAGGGCGCTGGCCTGGATCCGGCCCTGGCCGAAGCCGTCCTCGACCTGCTCGTCCTTGCTCGCCGCGGGCTCGACCTTCCCCAGCTCGCTCTTGATCCCGGGGATCTCGTAGTCGGCGTTGAGGCCCAGTTCGTCGGCCGCCTTCTTCAGCCCGTCCGCGGGCAGGTCGAGGGCGAGCCTGCCGAACGTCGTGTTGCAGGACCGCGCGAACGCGTTCTGCAGGGTGGTCGCCCCCAGCTCGAAGTTCTCGTTCTTCACCGTCCGGGTGCCGATCGTCGCGACGCCGGGGCAGTCGACCGGCGACGTCGCGTTCAGGCCGCTTTGCTGGACCGCCGCCACGGAAGTCGCGATCTTGAACGCCGACCCTGGCTCGTACAGGCCGCTGAGCGCCTTCGGCGAGTTCCCGGCCGCGGCGTTCTGCGCGACGGCGAGGATGTCGCCCGAGCCGGTGTCGAGGGCGACCAGCATGGCCGAGCCCTGGTAGCCGTCCACCGCGGCCTGGGCGGCGTTCTGCGCGGCCAGGCTCAGGCTCGTCACCAGCGGCTTCGCCCCGTCGGACGCCACCTTCCCGAACAGCCGCTCCACGCTCTTGCCGCCAGTGTCGACGCGTTCGACGGCGAAGCCGTTGCCGGCCGCGACGGTGACCTGCCCCATCAGTGCCGAGCGCAGCAGCGGCGCAGGGTTGCCGTCGACCATCCGCGGGCCGCCGGCCCCGCCGAACACCAGCGGCTTGCCGTCCCGGTCGGCGACCGCGACGGTGTCCGGCGCGGCGGTGCTGATCACCAGCCGCTGCCCGGCCTCCAGCTTCGGGTGCACCAGCGACGGCGCCCAGTGGACCAGCCACTTCCCGCTGCTCTGCACGAGCTCGAACGGCACGTCGTAGGTCCAGACCTGGCCCGGTTTGAGCGTCCACGACACGCCGAAGGTGCCGCCGGTCCGCTTGGCACCGGCCGGGGCCGGCTGCAGCACGGTCAGCTTGGCGGCCACCGACGTCGGGTTCAGCGTGTTGCGCGTGGCCCGCAACGTGACCGCGGCGGCCGCGTTGTCGTCGGTGAGCCGGGCCGCGGCGTCCGGGTTGTTCTCGGAAACGTCCTGCAGGTACTCGGTGATCGCCGACTGCGGGTCGAGCGCGCCGGGGCTCTCCACGGCGGTCGCGCCGGTGGCGGCCTCAGGTGCCGAACTCCCGCTGTTCAGCAGGAAGAACGCGGCCACCACGACCACGACGACGAGCAGCGCGCCCCCGATCAGGACGCCGCGTCTCTGGCCAGGACTCATGGCAGTTCCCCTCCCCCAAGGAGCCACCCGCGGGTGGCCGGTCGAGTCTGCACCCTACCGGCCACCCACGACAATTCACGCCTTCGTCACCGACACCGTGACTTTCGTTCCGTCCCCGACCGTGCCGGCGAAGCCCTCGGCCACCGGGCCGTGGGTCACCGACGTCGCCAGCGTCTCGGACGCGAGGAACTCCTCGTGCGTCCGGGCCGCTTCGACGACGTCGGCGGGCGCGTCGACGGTCAGCGCGATCCGGTCGGCGACGTCGAGCCCGGCGTCGCGGCGCGCCTGCTGCACGACCCGGACCAGGTCGCGGACCAGGCCCTCGGCCGCCAGCTCCGGCGTCACGTCGGTGTCGATCAGGACCAGGCCGGACCCGCCGGGCAGTTCCGCCGCCGCCCCGCCGCCCTTGGCGACCAGCCGGCGCTCGAACTCGCCCTCCTGCAGCGCGATCCCGGCCGCGACCACCGCGCCGCCCTGGAACGACCAGTCCCCCGCCTTCACGGCCTTGATCACCGTCTGGACGTCCTTGCCCAGGCGCGGGCCGGCGGCGCGGGCGTTGACCGCGACCTCGAACCCGCCGTGCGCGGCGACGTCGGTGGTCAGCTCGACCGCCTTGACGTTCACCTCGTCCCGCAGGATGTCGGCGAACGGCTCCAGCGACGAGGCGTCCGAAGAAGACTCAGTCGCGACGACCAGCTTCGGTAGCGGCAGCCGCACGCGCAGCTTGTTCGCCTTGCGCAGCGACAGCGCCGACGACGCCACCTGCCGCACCCGGTCCATCGCGTGGACCAGCGCGGCGTCCGCGGGCAGGTCGTTGGCGTTCGGCCAGTCGCTCAGGTGCACCGAACGGCCGCCGGTGAGGCCGCGCCAGACCACCTCGGTGGTCAGCGGCAGCAGCGGCGCCGCGACCCGCGACGTCACCTCCAGCACCGTGTGCAGCGTGTCGATCGCGTCCTTGTCGCCGGCCCAGAAGCGGTCGCGCGAGCGCCGCACGTACCAGTTCGTCAGGACCTCGAGGAAGTCGCGGACGGTCTGGCACGCGCCCGCGACGTCGTAGTGGTCCATCGCGTACTCGACGTCGGTGACCAGCTCGTGCGTCTTCGCCAGGACGTACCGGTCGAGCACGTTCGGCGAGTCCGTGCGCCACTGGCCTTCCACGCCTTCGGCGTTCGCGTACAGCGCGAGGAAGTAGTAGGAGTTCCACAGCGGCAGCACGGCCTGGCGGACGGCGTCGCGGATGCCCTTGTCGGTGACGACCAGGTTGCCGCCGCGCAGGATCGGGCTCGCCATCAGGTACCAGCGCATGGCGTCGGAGCCGTCGCGCTCGAAGACCTCGTTGACGTCCGGGTAGTTGCGCAGCGACTTCGACATCTTCGCGCCGTCCGAGCCCAGCACGATGCCGTGCGAGACGCAGGTGCGGAACGCCGGCCGGTCGAACAACGCCGTCGCGAGCACGTGCAGCAGGTAGAACCAGCCGCGGGTCTGCCCGATGTACTCGACGATGAAGTCGCTCGGGTAGTGGTGCTCGAACCACTCGGCGTTCTCGAACGGGTAGTGCACCTGGGCGTACGGCATCGAACCGGAGTCGAACCAGACGTCGAGGACGTCCGGGACGCGGCGCATGGTGGACTGGCCGGTCGGGTCGTCCGGGTTCGGCCGGGTCAGCTCGTCGATGTAGGGCCGGTGCAGGTTGTCCAGCCGCACGCCGAAGTCCGCCTCCAGCTCGTCGAGCGAGCCGTAGACGTCGGTGCGCGGGTACTCGGGGTTGTCGGACTGCCACACCGGGATCGGCGTGCCGAAGTACCGGTTGCGGGAGATCGACCAGTCGATGGCGTTCTCCAGCCACTTGCCGAACTGGCCGTCCTTGACGTTCTCCGGGTACCAGGTGATCTGCTGGTTCAGCTCGACCATCCGGTCCTTGAACTGCGTGACCGCGACGAACCACGACGAGACCGCGCGGTAGATCAGCGGGTTCCGGCAGCGCCAGCAGTGCGGGTAGCTGTGGTCGTAGGTCTCGTGCCGCAGCAGCACGGCGCCCTGCTGCGCCGCGGATCCCGTGCCGTTCTTGAGGTCCCGCACGATGTTCGGGTTGGCGTCGAAGACCTGCTGGCCCTCGTAGTCCGGCACGGTTGCGTCGAACTTGCCGTGCGCGTCGACCGGCGTCACCGGCGGGATGCCGGCGGCGTCGGTGACGAGCTTGTCGTCGGCACCGTAGGCGGGTGCGATGTGGACGATCCCGGTGCCGTCATCGGTGGTGACGTAGTCGGCGGCCAGCACCTGGTGCGCGTTCTCGGTGCCGGTGAAGTACGGGAACGGTGGGGCGTAACGGGTTCCGAGCAGCTGCGTGCCGGTGTAGTGCGCCACGACCGTCGGCTCTTCGCCGAGCTCGCGCGCGTACGCGGCAACGCGCGCTTCGGCGAGCAGGAACCGCTTGCCGTCGTGCTCGACGACGACGTACTGCACGTCCGGGTGCACGGCCGTGGCGAGGTTGGACGGGAGCGTCCACGGCGTCGTCGTCCAGATCAGCAGGTAGGTGCCGTCGAGGTCATTGTCGTTGCCCTCCAACCGGAACCCGACCGTGACGGCCGGGTCCTGGCGGTTGCGGTAGACGTCGGAGTCCATGCCCAGCTCGTGGTTGGACAGCGGCGTCGCGTCCCGCCAGCAGTACGGCAGGACGCGGTAGCCCTCGTACACGAGTCCCTTGTCCCACAGGCGTTTGAACGCCCACAGCACCGACTCCATGTACGTGACGTCGAGGGTCTTGTAGTCGTTGTCGAAGTCGACCCAGCGCGCCTGGCGGGTGACGTACTCGCGCCACTCGTCGGTGTAGCGGAGGACGGACTCCTGCGAAGCCGCGTTGAACTTCGCGATGCCCATCTCTTCGATCTCGGACGTCTCCGTGATGCCGAGCTGGCGCATGGCTTCGAGCTCGGCGGGCAGGCCGTGGGTGTCCCAGCCGAAGCGGCGCTCGACCTTGCGGCCCTTCATCGTCTGGTAGCGCGGCACCAGGTCCTTGACGTACCCGGTGAGGAGGTGGCCGTAGTGCGGCAGGCCGTTGGCGAAGGGCGGGCCGTCGTAGAAGACGTACTCGTTCTCGCCCTTTTCGCCCGCGGGGCGCGCGTCGATCGTCGCCTGGAAGGTCCGGTCGCTCTCCCAGTAGGCGAGGACCTGCTTCTCCAGGTCGGGGAACGACGGCTGCGACGGGACTCCTGCGCCGTCGCCGAGCTGGGCCTGGGGGTACATCCGGGTGCTCCTCGGTTCGTCTCTCGCGTACGGACGACCGGGCTCCCGGTCACCCACACGGGGACGAAACACGCTTCGGCGTTCCGCGGTACCACCCCGCTTGCCCGGCAGGTGCTCCCGGGCCGCTCATTCGACGGCTGTCACGGGCCGCACCCGTCCGGTTCTACTGAGAGCGGTGACGCTCGGTTCTTCCGGAGGCTCCCCGGTGATGGCCGGATCGACGCCTTGTTGCCTACCAGGTTAACCGGCCCGCGCAACCGGGTTGTCACGAGGGGCACACAGCCCGGCGAGGACCCGTAACTCGCGTGATCCCGCACGTGATTCGTGTGATCCGGCCCGTGACTCGCGTGATTGAGGCCGTGACTCGCGAGTTCCGGTTTCGCTCACGCCGGTTCCGGCGGGAGTCACGCGAGATCCGGCGGGCATCACGTGTGTCTGGAGGGGCATCACGCGTGATTGAGGAGGCATCACGCGTGATTGGGGGGTCGACGCGGTCAGCGGTGAGTGGCGACCAGGGCGGCGTCGGGGCGACAGCGGTCGCAGGGGGTGAAGCCGAGCTGGCGGGCCTCGCCGACGCCGATCGGGATCGTGTCGCGGGGGCCGAGCCAGGGGCAGGTGCGGAGGTGGTAGCGGGGGTGCTCGTCGACCACCACGACCTCGTCCTCGAGGTCGGCCAGGATGGCGACGTCGGCCTCGGGGGTTTCTTCGACGCCCGGCTCGGCATCGGGGGTCGTTTCGGTCTCGGCGGAAACGTCCGGCTCGGCGACCGGCGGCGGCTCGGGCGTGTCGGCCGGGTCACCCAGGTCGCCGGCGGCCGGGATCAAGGTGGTCTGTTCCTCGGCAACCGGCTCGGCGGGCTCGGGCGCGGCGGGGGCGGCCGGTTCCGACGGGGCCGGTTCCGAGGCGGCCGGGCGCGCGGCCGCACGGCGACGGCGGCGCAGCCAGTCGGCGACCAGGATCAGCCCCGCCAGCACGGACAGGCCGATCGAAACCCACGCCCACAGCGACGAAGCCGTGATCAGCGCGGTGACGAGCAACCCCAGAGCCGCCAGTACCAGGACCAGGACGATGTAAAGCACGCTGCATTACAACACGAACGCCCCGGAAGCGGGCCACGACCCGCCCACGGGTGGTACCGGATCGACTCCGAACCGTGGCACACCCCGGAATCGGGGGGTGCCACGGCCCGGGAAGGAACTCAGCCGGCTTCGGCGCGCGGGCCGAAGGAGTAGCCCTGGCCGCCGCTCGACGAACCGGACGACTGCCCGGAGTTCGACGACGCCGACGCGGGCGCCGCGGATCCGCGGTCGTCGAGTTCGCGCAGCTGGGACTCGAGGAACCCGCGCAGCCTCGTGCGGTACTCCCGCTCGATCGTGCGCAGCTCTTCGATCTTCTTGCCCAGCCCGCTCTTCTCGGAGTTCAGGCTGTTCATCGTCTCGGTGTACTTCCGCTGCGACTCGCGCTCCAGCGTGGTCGCCTTGTCCCGCGCCTGACGCTCGAGCGTCTCGGCCCGGGTCCGCGCGTCGTTCAGCATCGTGTCGACGCGGGTACGCGCCTCGTTGACCATCGAGTCGGACTTCGCCCGGGCGTCCGAGAGCAGCTGCTCGACTTGGTGCGGGCCTCGGCCAGCATCCCGTCGGACTCGGTCTTCGCCTCGGCGGTCAGCCGGTCGGCCATCTCCTGGGCCAGGCCCAGGACCTTGGCGGCCTGCACGTTCGGCTCGGTGCTGTCGCCGACCATCGAGTGCGCCTGGGTCTGCTCCATGGCGGACTGCGGCGGCGGCACCGGCGCCAGGCGCCGCGACGGCTCTTCGCGCATCGGGGGCGCGCCGACATTCGCCTTGGCGTTCTCCAGCTCGCTGCGGGTCGACTCGAGTTCCGCGTCCAGCTGTTCCATCTGCTGGCGCAGCTCGTTGTTGTCCTCGATCAACCGGGCCAGCTCGGTCTCCACCAGGTCGAGGAACGCGTCCACCTCGTCCTCGTTGTAGCCCCTCTTGCCGATGGGCGGCTTGCTGAACGCGACGTTATGCACGTCAGCGGGGGTCAACGACATCAGATCACCTCACGCACTCCATGGCCTGCAGGGTCCACTCCAAGTCTCCCCGATCAACTTGAAGGAGTTGCCAGTTGCATCGCGAAGAACACAACCAACAGCAGCACCATAATCGACAAGTCCAGTCCGACGCCGCCGATCCGGACCATCGGAATGATCCTCCTGAACAACCGGACCGGCGGGTCCGTCACTGTGTAGATGGTCTCGAGCGTGACCGCAACCCCTCCGGCCGGATGCCACTCACGCGCGAAGGTCCGGACGAGTTCGACCACGATCCGCGCCGTCAGCAGCAGCCAGAAGGCGAACAGCACGTACCAGACGACCAGCCACACAGCTTCCACGTACCTACTCTAACCGGGCGTCCTCTCCGAAGACGCAGTTGAGGGGGCCGACCCCGGGTCGGGTCGGCAAAGTCACGTCTGCTTGCGCTCAGCGGTCTTCCCGACTTCAGCCCCGCAAAAACAATCCGCCCTCGGCAATCCGCCGACGGTCTTCCGCGGTGACGTCCACATCGGGCGGTGAGAGAAGGAACACCTTGTTGGTGACCTTGTCCATCGATCCCCGGAGCGCGAACGCCAGCCCGGCGGCGAAGTCGACGAGCCGCTTGGCGTCCGCGTTCTCCATCTCGGTGAGGTTCATGATCACCGGGATGCCCTCGCGGTAGTGCTCCCCG
Organism: Amycolatopsis sp. Hca4; assembly: GCF_013364075.1. Lineage (GTDB taxonomy): Bacteria > Actinomycetota > Actinomycetes > Mycobacteriales > Pseudonocardiaceae > Amycolatopsis. Next base: position 9,356,786 of record NZ_CP054925.1, on the reverse strand, counting down.
ATCGCCCGCGCCTCCGCGTAACTGGTCGGGTGCAGCGTGGTGATGCGGCTCAGCGGGTCGCGCACCGGCTGGCGCACGACCGGCTCGACCACCGGGCGCAGGCGCGCCACCGGCTCCGGCTGACGGTCGACGGCCAGCGCACCGTGAACGGCCGGCTCGGAGCTGACCACGGAGCGTGACCGGCTGCGGCTGACGGGCTCGTCGTACGTGTCGTCGACGTCCCGGTACCGTGACCGCGACGACCGCGGAGCCGGCTCCTCGTAGGAGTCGTAGTCGTCGTCGTAACCGCGCCGGTAGCCGTCGCCGTCGTCGTAGCCGTCCTCGTCTGCGGGCACCATCCCGAAGTAGGCCTTCAGCTTCTGCAGCGCGCTCATGCCTCTCCCTAGCCCTAGCCGCTCCCGCACTGACTTTCGATCTCCACGCCGTCAGTGCCCCGTACGGGCGGACACGAAACGTGACGACCGCGCGGGCTCCCTACGGCGAGGCTAAACCGCGCCCACCGAGCAACGCGGTTCCGACACGCACACAGGTCGAGCCGTGCGTGATCGCCTGCTCGAGATCATGGCTCATCCCGGCGGAGACTTCTGCGGCATTCGGGTGATCTTTGCGCAAGCCCTCCCCCGCCCGAGCGAGGCGTTCGAAGGCCTCGGCCGGGTCCGCACCCAGCGGCGCGACGGCCATCAGGCCGCGAAGCCGCAGGTCGTCCGTCCGCGCGATGCGGTCGGCCAGCGCGGCCAGCTCGCCGAGCGGGCAGCCGCCGCGGTCCGGGTCGTCGTCGAGGCTGGCCTGGATCAGCACGTCGAGGGGTTCGTCACGTATCTGGGCGTCGCGAGCTGCACGCACGGCCTTGGCGAGGGCGTCGGCGAGCCGGGCGGAATCGACGGACTGCACCTCGTGGGCCCACCCGACCACCGAGCGCGCCTTGTTTCGCTGCAGCCTGCCGACCATGTGCCACCGCAGGCCCGGGACCTCGGCGGCCTTCGGGCCTGCCTCCTGGTCGCGGTTCTCGCCGACATCGGTGACGCCCAGCTCGGCGAGCAGGGCGACGTCGGAGGCGGGACGGGTCTTCGTGATCGCGATCAGCTTGACCTCGTCGCGGGCGCGCCCGGCGGCCCGGCAGGCGGCGGCGATCCGCGCCTCGACCTGGCGCAGGTTCTCGGTCAGCTCGGCCTTCCGCACTGTGTTCATGCCGCCTCCGCGGGAAAAAGCACGTCGGCGGTGTTCATGCCGCCTCCGCGGGAAAAAGTACGTCGGCGGTGTTCATGCCGCCTCCGCGGGAAAAAGCACGTCGGCGGTGTTCATGCCGCCTCCGCGGGAAAAAGCACGTCGGCGGTCATGCCTCGATCCAGGTGATGCCGGCGATCCGCCCGGTGGTCCCGTCGCGGCGGTAGCTGAACAGCGTCTTGTCCTCGTTGGTGCAGCGCGGGTCGACGCCGATCTTGCCGACGCCCAGGTCGGCGAGCTGCCGCCAGAGCCCGGCGCGCAGGTCGAGCCCCGGCGTCCCCTTCCGGGTCTTGCAGGCGCTGCCGGGGACGTGCTTCTCGACGTCGGCGGCCATTGCGGCGGGGACCTCGTAGCAGTCGCCGCAGATGGCCGGGCCGAGCAGGGCCTCGATGCGCCCCACCTCCGCGCCGGCCGACTGCATGGCCTCGACCGCGGCCGGGACGACGCCGACACGCGTGCCGACGCGGCCCGCGTGCACCGCCGCGACCACTCCCGCCTCCGCGTCGGCCAGGAGGATCGGGACGCAGTCGGCGACCAGCACCACGAGCGCGACCCCGGGCGTCGCCGTCACCAGCGCGTCGGTCGCTTCGGCGGCGGAAGTCTCGGTGCCGTCGACGATCGTCGCGGTCCGGCCGTGAACCTGCTCCATCCAGGCGAGCTTGTCCTCGGCCAGGCCCAGCTCGGCCGCGAGCCGCTTGCGGTTGGCGTAGACGTTGCCCTCGTCGTCGCCGACGTGATCGCCCAGGTTGAAGCTGTCGTAGGGCGGCCGTGACGCGCCGCCCGCCCTGGTCGTGACCACTCGCCGAACCCGCACGAATCCTCCTGACGTCAATGAAGGCCACCACCCACGACTCTAGTTCGCGGGTGATGGCCTTCAGAGGGTGTGGCTAGCGCCGCATGAACGGCGGGACGTCGACCTCGTCGTCCGACGGGTCGTCGTGGACCGGCATCGCGCGCCCGGGCAGGCTGCCCTGCGTGGCGTTGGAGCCGAGCGGCGAGTAGCCGCGCGAACCGCCGCCGGGCTGCGGGAGCCCGCCGGACGGCTGGGAGCCGGCCGGCGGCAGCGGCGAGTGCGACCGCGGCGGCGCCACCGGGTAGCCGGAGCTGCCCGCCGACGGCACCGGGGTGGCGCCCGACGGCGGCGTCGGCGGGTTCGAGACCTGCCCGGCCGACGCCGACGCGGTGGTGGACGCGCGGGAGCCGGAGCCGAAGGTCGACGGGTCGAGCTTCTTGTGCGTCGGCGCGCCGGCGTCGAACCCGGCGGCGATCACCGTGACGCGGACCTCGTCGCCGAGGGAGTCGTCGATGATCGTGCCGAAGATGATGTTGGCGTCCGGGTGCGCGGACTCCTGGACCAGCGACGCGGCCTCGTTGATCTCGAACAGGCCCAGGTCGGAGCCGCCCGCGATGGACAGCAGCGCGCCGTGGGCGCCGTCCATCGACGCTTCCAGCAGCGGCGAGTTGATCGCCTTCTCCGCGGCCTGGATGGCCCGGCCCTCGCCGCGCGCCGAGCCGATGCCCATCAGCGCGGAGCCCGCGCCGGACATGACGCTCTTGACGTCGGCGAAGTCGAGGTTGATCAGGCCAGGGGTGGTGATCAGGTCGGTGATGCCCTGCACACCCGAGAGCAGCACCTCGTCCGCCGAGCGGAACGCGTCCATCAGCGACACGCCGATGTCGCCGAGCTGCAGCAGCCGGTCGTTCGGGATCACGATGAGCGTGTCGCACTCGTTGCGCAGCGCCTGGATGCCCTCTTCGGCCTGCTTGCCGCGCCGCTTGCCCTCGAAGGTGAACGGCCGGGTGACCACGCCGATGGTCAGCGCGCCCAGCTTGCGGGCGATCTGCGCGACGACCGGCGCACCGCCGGTGCCGGTGCCGCCGCCCTCGCCCGCGGTCACGAACACCATGTCGGCGCCCTTGATGACCTCTTCGATCTCTTCGCGGTGGTCTTCGGCGGCCTTCTGGCCGACCTCGGGGGCGGCGCCCGCGCCGAGGCCACGGGTCAGCTCGCGGCCGATGTCCAGCTTGACGTCGGCGTCGGACATGAGCAGTGCTTGCGCGTCGGTGTTCACCGCGATGAACTCGACACCCTTGAGGCCGACCTCGATCATGCGGTTCACGGCGTTCACGCCGCCACCGCCGATGCCGACCACCTTGATCACCGCAAGGTAGTTGTGCGGGGGCGTCATCGAAGTCCGCCTTCCTGATCGTTGTGCCCGTACAGCCCGCCGGCCGAAGATCGAACCCTCGACCTCAACCCCAGATCGAGAGTTATGTCAACCGCCGACGTTAGGCAGGACGGTAGGCACCAGGCAGGCTCTAATCCAGTAGGCACGCCGTGTGTCGCAAAGGTGTTTTGCCACAACACCTTCGAGCGCGCAAGAGCGACGGGCCGCGAGCACCGCCTTCGGCCGATCTGCTATGGCCTGCCGATCAGGCGGGCGCGGGCATGCTCATGAGGACCTCCGAAGGCGCTCCGGTGGCCGATCCACCGGGCGGTTCGACGCTCACCGCCACCTTGTCGGCACTCCCGACGCCGTCGGCGACGACCAGGCCGCCCTGGTCCGCGGCCGCGATCACGCCGGCCGAACGCGGCGCGTCCCGGCCGGTGATCAGCCAGGCTTCGTAGACCTTCCCGCCCGGCTGCGACGGCAGGCCCGCGTCCATCACCATCACCCGGTTCAGCGACCGCGACACCACGACCGTGACGCCGCCGCCGATCGGGGCTTCGCCGTGTGCGGTCTTCGCGTCCGGGGCCGCGAGCAGCGCCGCCACCGGCGCGAACTGCTGTTTCGCCTGGTCGAGCCGGCTCTGGGCGGTCTGCAGCTCCTGCTGCTGGGTCAGCGCGATCCCGCCGAAGACCCCGCCCGCGGCGAGCCCGACGACGGCCGCCGCGGCGGCCACGACGACCGCCCAGCGCGGGGCGCGCGCCGAGCGGCGGTGCCGGTCGGGCGCGCCGGGCCGGGTGCGCGGCGGCAGCTGGCGGGTGGCGTGCATGGCGGTCATGACGCGGTCCTTGAAGTGCGGCGGCGGCTCCTCGGCCATCGCCGCGCCCAGCCGGGCCGCGGTCGCCCGCAGCTCGGCGACCTCCTGCGAGCAGGACTCGCACTGCTCGAGGTGGCGGGCGAACTCCGCGCGTTCGACGTCGTTGACGGCGTCGAGCGCGAAGGCGCCGGCCAGTGTGTGCATCTCCGGCGTGCTCAAGCGGTCACCCCCAGGCAGTCCCGCAGGCGGATCAGCCCGTCCCGGAGCCGCGTCTTGATGGTTCCCTGCGGCGTCGACAGCACTTCGGCCACCTCGCGATACGTATAGCCCTGGTAGTAGGCGAGCAGCACGGACTCGCGCTGCAGGTCGGTCAGGAAGGACAGGCACCGGCGCACCTGCGAGCGTTCGAGGCGCGCGGTGACGGACTCGGCGACCTCGTCGAACGGGCGGCCGCGGGCGGCTTCGAAGGTCGCCTTCTGCTCGCGTTCGGTGCTCGCGCGCGCCGAGCGGACGCGGTCGACGGCCCGGCGGTGCGCCAGCGTCATCGCCCAGTTCAGCGCCGAGCCCTTGTCGGGGGCGTACCGCGTCGCGGTGCGCCACAGCTCGACGAGCACCTCCTGGGCGACCTCCTCGGACTGGGCCGCGTCCCGCACGATCCGCCGCACCAGGCCGTAGATCGGCCCGGCGAACTGGTCGTAGAGCAGCTCGAAGGCCCGCTCGTCGCCCTTGGCGACGCGGACCATCAGCTCTTCGGCCGTCGGGCCGGCGGGCACCTCGGCGGGCACGGGCGCGAGGGGGCGCCGGCTGGTCTGCTCATCCATGCAGCTGTCCTCCGGCGGTCTGCGGGGTGCGCGGCACGACCGCGGCCTTCCGCAGCCACAGGGCGACGCCGTGGCGGCGGATCAGCGCGGACACCCGCTGCGGGAGCAGCGGCCGGGCCAGCACCAGCCGGGCCAGCCACCGCGGGTTCACCGGGCGGCGAACTCCCCGCAGCGTAGCGACCAGCGGCGTGGTGTTCTCGCGGCGGAGCGCCACGGTGAGGTCGAGCAGCGCTTCCGGGCGCGGCAGGCGCATCCGGTACTCGCCGTCCATCTCCTGGAACGGCGAGACGTAGAACTCCTTGGCCGCGCGGGCCCGGCCCGCCTCGTCCGGGTGCAGCAGGTAGGCGTGGCGGCCGCCGTAGGTGTTGTGCACCTCGGCGACGACGCACGCCAGCCGTCCGTCCGGCTCGTGGCACCAGTAGACGCTGATCGGGTTGAACACGTACCCGAGCACGCGGGCGGCGGCCAGCATCACGACCCGGCCGCCGCGCAGGTCGACGCCGCGTTCGGCGAGCCAGGCGTCCAGCTTTTCCCGGATGCCGCGGGGATCGCTCGCCACGAAGTGGTCCCGTTGGTCGAACCGCGCGAAGGGCCGCAGCCACCACGGCAGCCGCGGGAGGTCGTCCAGGTCGACGCGCCACAGGTAGACGCGGTGGGCGAACGCGTGCGGCGGGTCGATCCGCCGCACGTGCGCGACCGTGGCGTCGTAGAGCGCGTTCGTCACCAGGTCGCCCCCAGGCTCTCCGCGGCGCGGGCGCCCGAGGCGCAGCCGTCCTCGTGGAAGCCCCAGCCGTGGTAGGCACCCGCGTAGGCGAACACGCCGTCGTTGAGCTCGGGCAGCCGTCGTTGCGCGGCGACGGACTGCGGCGTGTAGACCGGGTGCTCGTACCGCATCCGCGCGACGACGTGCTCCTCGCCGGGGCCGTCGCCGGGGTTGAGCGTGACGACGTAGCCGGTCGGCTCGTCGAGCCGCATCAGGCGGTTCATGTCGTAGCTGACCTGGACCGCGCCGGTGGGCGCGCCGCAGACCGGGGCGCGGTAGTTCCACCCGGCCCTGGCGTCGGCGAGCGAGGGCAGCACGCTCGTGTCGGTGTGCAGCCAGGCCTCGTTCTCAGAGTAGCGGAACGCGCCGAGCACGTCCCGCTCGGCGTCGGTCGGGTCGGCCAGCAGGGCCAGCGCCTGGTCGGCGTGCGTGGCGACGACGACCTTGTCGACCCGGTGCGGGGTGTCGGCGTCGTCGCGGATCTCGACGCCGCCGGCGGTCCGCAGCACCGACCGCACCGGCGTCGACAGGTGCACGGCGGTCAGCTGCTTCGCGGCGAGCTCGACGTACTCGCGCGAGCCGCCCACGACGGTCCGCCAGGACGGCGAGTCCTTCACCGTGAGCATGCCGTGGTTGCGGAGGAACTCGAACAGGTACCGCGCCGGGTACCGCAGGGTGTCGGCGCGGTCGGCCGACCACACGGTGGACACCAGCGGCAGCATGAAGTGGTCGACGAAGTAGCGGGTGTAGCCGCCGATGGCCAGGAACGCGCCGAGGGTGACGTCGCCGGCGTCCTCGGCCGCCAGCAGCCGCCGCGCGTGCCGGTGGAACCGCTTCACCTCGGCCAGCATCCGCAGGTACCGGCCGCGGACGGCGTTGCCGCGCTGGGCGAAGAGCCCGGCCAGGCCCTTGGCGCCGGCGTACTGCAGGCCGCAGCCGTCGCAGCGGATGCTCATCGACATCTCGGTGTCGCGCGTGGCCACCCCCAGCTCGCCGAACAGCTTCAGCAGGGTCGGGTAGGTGCGCTCGTTGTGGACGATGAAGCCGGAGTCCACCCCGACGGTGCCGCCGTGGGTGCTCGGCACGTCGTGCGTGTGCGCGTGCCCGCCCAGCCGGTCGTCGGCCTCGAACAGCAGAACTTCGTGCTTGCGTTGCAGCAGGTATGCCGCGGTCAGGCCGGCCACCCCGCTGCCGATGACACCGATGCGTTCTCCCGTGATCTCCACACCGGTGCTTCGGGACCGCGGCCCGGCCGGATTGCCGCGGGCGGCGACCAATCCCGCCCGGCGGCTCCGGCCCACCCACCGGCGGCGGCCGAGAGCCACCCCGCCGACCCGTACCGCGAGGGTCGGTTCGCGTATCTGGAGGGTCGGTTCGCGTATCTGGAGGGTCGGTTCGCGTATCTGGAGGGTCGGACGGTGAGCCGACCCTCCGGGTACGCAGTCCGGCTCCCCGGGTACGCGAGCCGACCCCTCGGGGTACTCCCGGCCGCGCGCAAGAGGGACCAATCCACCCGGGCAGGCAGAGCGAATCCCGGGCATGCCGCACACCACCACCGCGCACCACCTCGCTTCGTTCGCCGCGAAACTCCTCGGCGGGCCCCTGCCCGTGGGCCTGCGGACCTGGGACGGCACCCGCGCCGGCCCGGAGGACGCGCCCACCGTCGTGCTCCGCAACCGCCGTGCCCTGCGCCGCCTGCTGTACGCACCCGGTGAGCTGGGGCTCGCCCGCGCGTACGTCACCGGTGACCTCGACGTCGAAGGAGACCTGGCGGACGGCTTCCGCCGGATCTGGGCCCTCACCCGCGCGGGGGAGCTCAACCGGGCCAAGCTGGGCCCGCGCGAGTGGGCCGAGGCCGTCCGGCTGGCCGCCCGGCTCGGCGTCGCCGGGCTGCCGCCGAAGCCGCCCGCCGAAGAGGCCCGGCTGTCCGGGAAGCTGCACAGCCTGCTGCGCGACCGTTCCGCCATCGCCCACCACTACGACCTGAGCAACGCCTTCTACCAGCTGCTGATGGACGAGTCGATGGCGTACTCGTGCGCCTACTTCACCTCCGAAACCCAGAGCCTCGAACAGGCGCAGCACGACAAGCTGGAGCTGATCTGCCGCAAGCTGGGTCTGCGGCCGGGCATGCGGCTGCTGGACATCGGCTGCGGCTGGGGGTCGCTGGTCGTGCACGCGGCCAAGCACCACGGTGTCGAGGCCGTCGGCATCACGCTGTCGGCCGAGCAGCTGCAGCACATCCGCGGCCGGCTCGCCCAGCACGACCTCGAGGACCGCGTCGAGGTGCGCCGCCAGGACTACCGGGAACTGCCGGACGGGCCGTTCGACGCGGTCGCGTCGATCGAGATGGGCGAGCACGTCGGCGAGGTCAACTACCCGGCGTACGCGGCGACGCTGCACCGCATGGTGAAGCCGGGCGGGCGCGTGCTGCTGCAGCAGATGTCCCGCGGGAAAGTCGCACCCGGCGGCGGCGCGTTCATCGAGCGGTACATCGCGCCCGACATGACCATGCGCCCGGTCGGCCGGACGATCGACCACCTGGAGACCGCGGGCCTGGAGGTGCGGGACGTCCACGCGCTGCGCGAGCACTACGTCTGGACGGTCCGGGCCTGGGCGGCCACCCTGGAGGAGAACTGGGCCGACGTCGTCGCGCTCATCGGGGAAACGGGCGCGCGGGTCTGGCGGCTGTACCTCGTGGGCGGGGCGCTGGCGTTCGAGGAGAACCGGATGGGCGTGGACCAGATCCTGGCCGTGCGGCCCGACCAGCACGGCCGGAGCGGCCTGCCCGCGACGCGGGAGTGGTGACGATGCCGCAGCTGCTCGTCACGGCCGCCGTCACGCTCGTGGCGGTGGCCGTGACCTTCGGGATCGCGCGGGCGCGCAAGCGCTACGACACGATCGACACGTTCTGGGGGCTCGGCTTCGCGATCGTCGCGGTCGCCGCGTTCCCGTTCGGCGACGGGCCGCTTTCGCTGCGGCTGGTGGTGGTGCTGCTGACGGTCGTCTGGGGTGTGCGGCTTTCGGTGCACCTGCACCTGCGCAACCACAAGCTGCCGGAGGACCCGCGGTACGCGCGGATGGGCCACGGCCCGGCGAAGATGTTCGTGCGCGTGTACCTGTTCCAGGCCGTGGTGCTGTACTTCGTCTCGCTGCCGGTGCAGTTCGCCGTGGACGGCACCGGCATCGGCGTGCTCGGCTGGCTCGGGATCGCGGTGTGGCTGGTCGGCTTCGCGTTCGAGACGATCGGCGACGACCAGCTGCGCCGGTTCAAGGCCGACCCGGCCAACCGCGGCCGCGTGCTCGACACCGGGCTGTGGCGCTACACGCGGCACCCGAACTACTTCGGCGACGCGTGCGTCTGGTGGGGCCTCTACCTGCTGGCCTGCTCGACGTGGCCGGGCGCGGCGACCATCCTCTCCCCCGTGGCGATGACGTTCACCCTGGCCCGCGGGACGGGGAAACCGTTGCTGGAGAAGGGCATGGCCCGCACGCGCCCGGCGTACGCCCACTACGTCGAGCGGACCAGCGGCTTCTTCCCGCTGCCGCCGAAGAAGGTCACTCCCCGGTGAGACCGTCGGTCAGCTCGCGCAGCAGGTCGAGGTGGCCGACGTGCCGCGCGGTCTCCTCGATCATGTGCGCGACGACCCAGCGGACGTTAAAGGTCTCCTCCTTGTGCGTCACCTCGTCGTCGAGGCCGTGTCCCGCCACGATCTCGCGGCTGCGGGCGCACTGTTTTTCGTAGTCCGCGAGGAGCTGCTCCACCGAGGTCCCGGGCGGGATCCGGAACTCCGCGTCCGGGTCCTGCTCGAGCTTCTCCTCCCAGGTGTCCTCTTCGCCGGCGACGACCACGCCGAACCAGAACCACTCGTTGAGCGTGAGGTGGGCGACGAGCCCGGCGACGGTCATCAGCTCGCTGGGCAGGTGCGCCTGGCGGGACTGGGCTTCGGTGAGGCCGCCGGCCTTCCAGGCGACCGTGGCGCGGTGGTAGTCGAGCAGGCCGGTGAGGATTTCGCGCTCGCCGCCGGTGAGCGGCACCTCGGGGCGCTTCGGTCGTTCGGTCATGATCGTGACTCTGCCAGACGGGTCCGACACTTCCGATACCTTGCGCACGATGTAATCGTGGACTAGGTTTACGGACGTGTCCGACGAGTTCCTCCTTGACGAGCAAACCTGCTTCGCGCTGTACGCAGCGTCGCGGGCCGTGACGGACGCGTACCGTCCGCTGCTCGGCGAGCTGGACCTCACCTACCCGCAGTACCTGGTGCTGCTGGTGCTCTGGGAGTCCGACGCCCGGCCGGTCAAGGAGATCGGCGAGGCGCTGCACCTGGACTACGGCACGCTTTCCCCGCTGCTGAAGCGCCTGGAGGCCAACGGGCTGGTGACGCGGGCACGGCTGCCCGCGGACGAACGCACGGTGGTGGTCAGCCTGACCGAGAAGGGCCGGGCCACGCGCACCCGCGCGGCCGGCGTCCCCTCGGCGATCGGCTGCGCGCTGGGCCTCGACGACGCTTCCCGGCGCGAACTGATGGCAACCCTGCGGCGGCTGACGGCGTCGGCCACCGCCTACACCCATGGAGGCCCTGATGCCCAGCCGTGACGCGACCACCCACTGGGTCGGCGGACTGAACAACGGGAAGGGCGAGGTCACGCTGGACTCGTCCAACGCGGGCACGTTCAGCGTGTCGTTCCCCACCCGCGCGGGCAACCCGGACGGCCAGACGAGCCCCGAGGAACTCATCGCGGCGGCGCACTCGTCCTGCCTGGCGATGAACCTGTCGGGCGTGCTGGAGTCCCAAAAGCTCACGGCGGACTCGATCGACGTGAGCGCAGAGGTGACACTCGGCCCGGCCAAGGGCGGCGGCTTCGAGATCAGCGGCATCGCGATCACGCTGCGCGCGTCGATCCCGGGCGTGACGGCGGAGCAGTTCGCGGAGTACGCGGAGACGGCGGAGAAGACCTGCCCGGTGTCGAAGGCGCTCGCGGGCACGACGATCACCATGGACGCGGCCCTCGCCTGAGGATTCCGTTGCACGGCTGGTGTGCGGGGACCGGTAGCCCCCGCACACCAGCCGGTTCACGCGACCGTTCGTGACGCCGTGATCGCAGCCCGGCGAGCGAGCCTGTGGTTCCGGCGGATACCCGCCTCGGCGTACCGGCGGCGGTCCTCCTCACTCTCCGGCAGCACCGGGGGTACCGGCCTCGGCCGTCCCCCTTCGTCCACTGCCACCAGCACCAGGTAGGCCGATGCCACGTGGACCGGCGGCACCGACCGGTCCCAGCGGTCCGCCGTCGCGCGGACGCCGATCTCCATCGATGTCGAGCCCGCCCAGTTGACCTGGGCGTGCAGGTGCAGCACGTCGCCCACGCGGAGCGGTACGCGGAACACCATCTCGTCCACCGACGCCGTCACCGACGCTCCCTCGGAATGCCGGGCCGAGACGACTCCGGCCAGCGAATCGACCAGCTTCATCAGCACCCCGCCGTGCACCGTGCCCATCAGGTTCGTGTCGTGGTCGTCCATGATCTGCGACAGCGTCAGCCGGGACGCCGACGTCGGCTTGCCCCTCACGCGAGCTCCGCCCGGACCTCGCGCACGGCCGCGATCAGGTTCCGCAGCGCTGCCTCGACCTCCCGGTAGCCGCGGGTCTTCAGCCCGCAGTCCGGGTTGACCCACACCCGCCCGGCCGGCACCGCGCCGATCGCGGTGCGCACCAGCGTGCCGATCTCGGCCGCGTCCGGGACGCGCGGCGAATGGATGTCGTACACGCCCGGCCCGATGCCGCGGCCGAACTCCGCCAGCTCGGTGAGCACCGCCATCTTCGAACGGGCCGCTTCCAAACTGGTCACGTCGGCGTCCAGCGCGTCGATCGCCGGCAGGATCTCGCCGAACTCCGAATAGCACAGGTGGGTGTGGATCTGGGTGGCCGCGGCCGCCCCCGACGTCGCCAGCCGGAACGCCGACACCGCCCAGCGCAGGTACTCCTCGTGGCCGGACCGGCGCAGCGGCAGCAGCTCCCGCAGCGCGGGCTCGTCGACCTGGATGATCCGGATACCCGCCGCTTCGAGGTCGCGGACCTCGTCGCGGACGGCGAGCGCGACCTGGCGCGCGGTCTCGGCCAGTGGCCGGTCGTCGCGGACGAACGACCACGCGAGGATCGTCACCGGCCCGGTCAGCATGCCCTTGACCGGCTTGGCCGTCAGGCTCTGCGCGTACCGGGCCCAGCGCACCGTCATCGGCGCCGGGCGGGAGACGTCGCCGAAGAGGATCGGCGGGCGGACGCAGCGGGAGCCGTAGGACTGCACCCAGCCGTGCCCGGTCGCGGCGAACCCGGTCAGCCGCTCGGCGAAGTACTGCACCATGTCGTTGCGCTCGGGTTCGCCGTGCACGAGCACGTCGAGCCCGAGATCCTCCTGCAGCCGCACCACGCGTTCGACCTCGGCGCGCATCGCCGTCTCGTACGCGGCGTCGTCGAGCTTCCCCGCTTTGTGCGCGGCGCGCGCCTTCCGGACGTCGGTGGTCTGCGGGAACGAGCCGATCGTGGTGGTCGGCAGGGGCGGCAGCCCGAGCACGGCCCGCTGGGCTGCCGCGCGCTCGGCGTACGGCGGGCGGGCCGTCTCCTCCGGCGCTTCGGAACGCTCGCGGACACCGGCCGCCGCCCGGTCCGCGACCGCTTGCCGTGCCGGGGAAAGGTCGACGTCCTCGCCGCGCAGCGCCCGGCCGAGCAGCACCACCTCGTCGACCTTCTGCCGGGCGAAGGCGAGCCAGCCCCGCACCCGCGGCGGCAGCCCGTGTTCGCGCTCGACGTCGTACGGGACGTGCAGCAGCGAGCACGACGTCGCCACGCTGACGGACTTCGCCACGCCGAGCAGGGTGGCGGCCCGGCCGAGGGCGCGGTTCGGGTCGGTGCGCCAGACGTTGCGGCCGTCGACGACCCCGGCCAGTACCTCCTTGTCCCGCAGGGCCGGTTCCGCCGCCACGGCGTCCACAAAGGACTCGTCACTGACCAGGTCGACGGCGAGCGCTTCGATCGGCGCGCGGGCCAGCACGCCGAGCGCGCGCCCGAGGTGGCCGTAGGAGCCGGTGACCAGCAGCTTCGGCCGCGCGGTCTCCTTGCCGAGCCAGTGGTAGGCGCGGATCAGCGCGTTCAGCTCGGCTTCGGTGCGGTCGGCGGCGAACGCGGGCTCGTCGAGCTGCACCCAGCCGGCGCCGGCCTCGCGCAGCCGGCGCAGCAGGTCGGCGTACCGCGGCAGCAGCGTGTCGAGCAGCTCCAGCGGCCGGAAGCCCGGGGCCGTGGACTTGGCCAGCAGCAGGAACGTCACCGGCCCGAGGAGCACGGGCCTGGTCTCGATGCCCAGCGCCTTCGCTTCGAGGTACTCGTCGAGCGGCTTGGTCCCGGCCAGGGTGAACGTCGTGTCCGGGCCGAGTTCCGGGACGAGGTAGTGGTAGTTCGTGTCGAACCACTTGGTCAGCTCCAGCGCCGGGGCGTCCTGGCCACCGCGCGCGGCGGCGAAGTAGGCGTCCAGTGGCGGCAGCCCGCCGAACCGGCCGGGCAGAGCGCCGAACAGATCGGCGGTGTCCAGCACGTGGTCGTAGTGCGAGAACGTGTTGGAGGGTACGGAGTCCAGCCCGGCCGCCGCCAGCGTGCGCCAGGTACGTTCCCGCAGGTCACGGCCGGTGCGCAGCAGCGTGGCCTGGTCGATTTCGCGGGCCCAGAAGCGTTCCAGGGCGCGCTTGAGTTCCCGGTCCGGGCCGATCCGGGGGTAGCCCAGCACCGTCGTGCCGATGTCGGTCACAGCTCTCTCCTCGCGAGCTCGTTCCACCCGAGTCCGAGCACGCGAAGGAGCCGCGTTTCGGTCGTGCCCATCCCGCGAGGCCCGGACTCACGCACGCCGTCGGCGCGCGTACCACGGGCAGGTCTTCGGACTCGTGGGCGCCGAGCTCAGGTCTACCGGCCGTCGCTTCCCGGGCGTACCCAGTGCTTGACCACTTCCGTGGTGACGGCTTTCGTTCCCACACACCGCTGCGGGGCAGTCCCGGATTCGCACCGGGTTCCCTGTTGCCTCACCCACGCGCATCGCCGCACCCGGGTGAACCAGTGGCACCCCCACCCTAGCGCGCGACACCGCAGTCGTGGTTTCGATCAGCGGTGTCCGCCACAGGTCCCCCGCGCCCGGCAACGCAACGCGCGCTTGCAACCAAAGAGCGAGGTGGTCATCCCGTCGCCTGAGGCCGTCAAATCACTTTGAGCCGGGCCCGCAACCGAGAGCGCGAGGTGGGGTCACTACGCAAGCTTGCGGGCCCGGCTCAAAGTGATAGGCCTCAATCAGGCGACGGGATGACCACCTCGCGACCCAACTCCTCGACGTGAGGTGGCAGCGTTAGCCGTGGTCATCCCGGAGCCTGCCTGTCCGGCGAGGACGATCTTGAGAGCCACGGCAGACCTCTTGCGCGGCTTCTGCTTCTGCCGCGGCAGAGCTCTGCCGCGGCAGGGCGGGTCCGACCTCCCCCGCCCCTCCGTTCGGATTTTCAGCCGCCGGACGGGTTTGTCAAGGCGGGAAAGCGTGCCTTGACAAACCCGCCCGCCGGCTGAAGGGACAGCAGGGATGAGGGGCGGGGGAGGTCTGGTGAGGTGCATGGTCGCCTTGCGTTACCGGCTGCCGGTTCGCATCGGCCGTTCGGCCGCCGGTACACGCCGTCCGTCTGGTCGGTGCCCCCCCACCGCGGTGGCGATCTTGGCGACGGTCCCGCTCGAGGCTGGAAGGCCCAGCGCGTCCCGATCACCGCGTTCGGGACCGAAGAAATCGACACGTGACCACCATTATCGTCCCCCAATCGATTCGATCTTCGCGCTACCCGGTGAATGCATTCGGGCCCGGCCCGTTGCTGCTTGCACATCCGAGATGAGTGTTCTACTTTCGAAAGTCGTCGACGCGGTTCGACGAATCGTGACGGGTCGCCGTCTCCTGGGGGCAGGGAAAACACGATGCGCAAGCGCGGTCACCACCGGCAGACCGGGGCCCGGCTCGAAGCCGCTCCCCGGACGAATGTCCTGGCCCTGGTCGTGCCGCTGCGTGCCGGCCCGCACGACGTCGTCGTGCGGGAGTTCGTGGCCGCCGCGATTTCCGCGGCCGGCGCCCGGGACCACGCCCTGCTGCTGGTCACCGCCGAAGACGGACCCGCCGCGCTGCGCCGGGCGGTGTCGTCGTCGGTTGCCGACGGTGTCGTGCTGATGGACGTCGAGGCGGCCGATCCGCGGGTGCCGGTGCTGCTCGGGCTGGGGCGGCCGGCGCTGCTGATCGGCGTGCCGGACCGGCCGCGCGGGCTCGCCTGCCTCGACCTCGACTTCGCCGCGGCCGGCGCGGCGTGCTTCGGCCACCTCGCCGGGCTCGGCCACGAGCACGCCGCCCTGATCGGCTCGCCGCCCGCGGCCTACCGGCGCGGCAGCAGTTCCGCGACCCGGCTCGCCAGGGGCTTCACGGCCGAAGCGGCCCGCCGCGGGCTCCGCTCCACCACGCTGGCCTGGGGAAACACCCACCGGAAAACCCTGCGCGGCCTCGACGCGCTCTTCACCAGGCAACCGGACGTCACCGCCATCGTGGTGCACAACGAAACCGCACTGCCCGCGGTGCTCGCGGGCCTGCACGAGCGCGGGCTGCGGGTGCCCGAGGACATCTCGCTCGTCACGGTCTGCCCGGAAAGCCTGACCGAGCACAGCCTCCTGGAGCTGACCCGCGTGGCGATCCCGGCGCGGGAGCTCGGCGCGCTGGCCGTCGAGACCGTCATCGGGCAGCTCGACGACGGCACCGCGCCCGGCACCCGGCTGCTGGCGCCGAAGCTGACCGTCGGCGCCAGCACCGCGCCGCCGGCGAGCCCCGCCTGAAATACCTCAGCCCATTTCGGGACCACTGCCGGTATTTCGGTGATCAATTGTCGGTTGTTGGTTCACGGAATCGCCGTATTGCCCGCACCACCGGTGCCGGTGTTAACGTGGCCGCGCCGCTGTTCCGCATGCGCGCATTGTGGCCGAGCCGAATCCGGGGGAATCATGCATCGAAGACAGCTGGCGCTGGCGGCCGCGGTGGTGGCGGGTTTCTCGGTGCCCGTTCCGGCCACGGCGGCACCGGCCGCGGCACCGGTCTCCCCCGGCGATCCAGGCCGGTCCGTCACGCTCGTCACCGGCGACCGGGTGCGGGTGCTCCCGGATTCCCGCGGCGGGAGCACGGTCCTCGTCGAACCGGGCCCGGGCCGCGACCGGATCGGGTTCTTCCGCGAGACGCACACCGGAACCGAGCCCGGGGACATCACCGTGGTCCCCGCGGACGCGCTGGCGCTGGTGGCGTCCGGCCGGCTCGATCCCCGGCTGTTCGACGTGTCCGAGCTGCTGCGCCAGCACCTGGCCGATTCCGCGGCGAGCATCCCGCTGATCGTCACCTACTCCGGCGGCTCCCCCGCGGCCGCGCCCCCGGCCACCACGGCCGTCCGCGACCTGCCGAGCGTGCGCGGCGCGGCCCTGCGCCAGGACCGGCGCCGCGGCACGGAGTTCTGGTCGTGGCTCACCGCCGGATCAGCACTGCGGCCCGGGGTGGGCCGGGTGTGGCTGGACGGCCTGGCCACGCCGGCCCTCGACGTCAGCGTCCCGCAGATCGGCGGCCCGGCCGCGTGGCAGGCGGGCTACACCGGCCGCGGCGTCACGGTCGGCCTGCTCGACACCGGCGTCGACGCCGGCCACCCGGACCTCGCGGGCAAGGTGGTGGCGGCCCGGGACTTCACCGGGACCCGGCCGGACGCGGGCGACGACCTCGGCCACGGCACGCACGTCGCCGGCATCATCGCCGGCACCGGAGCCGCCTCCGGCGGCCGGTACCGCGGGGTCGCGCCGGACGCGCGGCTGGTCAGCGGCAAGGTCTGCGTGGCGTACGGCTGCCCGGAATCCGCGGTGATCGCCGGCCTGGAGTGGATCGCACCGCAGGTCCGCGTGGTCAACCTGAGCCTCGGCGGCGCCGCGACCGACGGCACGGACCCGGTGTCGGAGTCGGTGAACGCGCTGACCGCCCGCTACGGCACCCTATTCGTCGCCTCGGCGGGCAACGACCGCTCCCTCGACCTGCCCGAACCGGGACCGGTCGTCGCGCCCGCCGCGGCCGACGCGGCGCTGGCGGTCGGCAGCGTGTCGGCCCAGGACACCACCAGCCCGTTCTCGAACCGGGGCGCACGGCTCGGCGACTACGCGGTCAAGCCCGACATCGCCGCACCGGGCGAGGGCATCGTCTCGGCCCGGGCCGCGGGCACGCGCGACGGCGACACCGCACCGGTGGACGCCCACTACGCCCGGCTTTCCGGGACGTCGATGGCGGCGCCGCACGTCGCCGGCACGGCGGCCCTGCTGCTCCAGCGGCACCCGGACTGGCTCGCCGGCCGGCTCAAGACCACGCTGACGAGCACGGCCCGGCCCACCGCCGGCGTCGACGAGCAGGGTGCAGGCCGGGTGGACGCCGGGCGCGCGGTCACCCAGCAGGTCACCGCCACCACCGGCAGCCTCGGCTACGGCTTCCTCGCCTGGCCCCGCACCCGGCCGGTGACCAAGACCGTCAGCTACCGCAACGACGGCGACGCGGCCGTCACGCTGGCCCTCGCCACCACCTCACCGCTGTTCACGCCGTCGGCCGCCTCGGTGGTGGTGCCCGCGCACGGCGCCGCCGACGTCGGTGTCACCCTGCAGGCGGGCGGGGCCGCCGCCGGACTGCTCGGCGGCCGGTTGACCGCCACGGCGCCCGGCATCGCGGTGCAGACCGCGCTCGGGGCGTTCCTGGAGGCGGAAAGCTACGACGTGTCCGTACGCCTGATCGGCCGCGACGGGCGGTTCACCGCGGGCGTCGCGACGCTCGTCGACACCGCGACCGGCGCCGCGTTCGGCGTGCGGCCGTTCGGCGCCGACGGTACGGCCAGGGTGCGGGTGCCCAAGGGCCGCTACGACCTCAACGCGCTCGACGTGTCCGGCGATCCCACCGGCCAGACCCGGCCGGCCGCCGTGACGCTGTTGTCTCGGCCGGGCCAGCCGGTGACCGGCGACGTCTCGGTCACGCTGGACGCGCGCACCGGCCGTCCGCTGCGCGCGGTGGTCGATCGCCCGGACACCCGGCTGCAGGGCGGCGAACTCGGCCTGGTGTCGGGCAATCCGGGCGGTACCCGCACGAACACGCTGGCCTGGATCATCCAGCCGGGCACCGAGCTGTACGCGGCCGGCTCGGACCGCGTGGTCACCGACCACACCTACGCGCTGTACTTCCGCGCGACGCTGGGGGCCGGCGCCGACGTCTACCAGCTGGCCCTGCTCGAACGCGGCCGCGTGCCTGCCGACCCGGTCTTCCGGGTACGCGACCGGGACCTCGCGGTGGTCGACGCCCGCTACCACACGCAGGGCAGACCGGCGGAGAGCCTGCGGCTGGACGACGTCACCTTCGGGTTCCCGGGCGCCGACAGCGGGACGTACCAGGTCGCGCCGCAGGCGCTGCCGAGCCGGCGCACCGAGTACTACACGACCGGGGTGAGCTGGCAGCACCTGCTGGCGGTGTACCCGGATCCGCTGACCGACGCGGAAAGCAGCTACTCGTACCGGACCTACCGGGCGGGGCCGCAGCACTCCGGCTGGAACCGCGCCCCGGTCGGGCCGGCGTTCGGCGCGCCGCAGGACGGTTGGGGTGTCCTGCGCGCCGGGAACCAGCTGGCGTACGCGATCCCGCTGGTCTCGGGCAGTGACCCGCAGCAGTACACCACGCCGCCGGGCGGCCTCACCGGCACGGCGACGCTGTCGCGGGACGGCGTCGTGCTGGCCACCGCGGAGAGCCCGGCCATCGGGGCGCTGGCGATCCCGGACGGCGCCGGCACCTACACCCTGCGGTCCGTGGCCACGCGCAGCGTGCCGTGGTCGGTGGTGGGGACGGCGGTGGACGTGGCGTGGACGTTCCGCGACCCCGGCCTGGCGGCGCCGGCGAAACCGTTGCCGCTGCTGGTGGTCCGGGCCGAGGGCGCGGTCGACGACCAGAGCCGCGCGCCGGCGGGCAAGCCGTTCGTGCTCGCGCTGACCGCCCAGCGGCAGCCGGGGGCGGGCGAGCTCCGGCTGGCGGACCTGCGCGTCGA
The DNA here is from genome assembly GCF_013364075.1 of Amycolatopsis sp. Hca4. Classification (GTDB taxonomy): domain Bacteria; phylum Actinomycetota; class Actinomycetes; order Mycobacteriales; family Pseudonocardiaceae; genus Amycolatopsis. The sequence continues at coordinate 9,337,855 of NZ_CP054925.1, read as the reverse complement.
AACGTCCATTGACGACGGTGCGAAGTGGACGGTCGTGCCCACTGCCCGCATCGGCAACGGCGGCCTCGCCGTGGTGCACAACCCGCCGGGCGACGGGTTCGTGTCGCTGCGGATCACGGCCCGTGACGCGGAAGGCAACGCGGTCAGCCAGACGGTGCTCAGGGCGTACCAGACAGCGCCGTGACGGCGATCGCGGCGAGCGGGCCGGCGAAGGCGGTCCCGGTCAGGACCCTCAGTGTCCGGCCGTGGGCCAGCCATTCGCCGTCCCAGCCGCGTTCGGCGTCGTAGCGCAGGTTCGCCGTGGTCATCAGCGCCCGGCCCAGCCCGAACCCCGCGCCCGCGGCCAGCGCCGCAGGCAGCGGAGCGGTCAGGGCCACGGCGATCGCGGCGACGTACGGCAGGCCGCTGGGCAGGTAGGTGCGGGCGCCCGTGCCCATTTCGAACCCGAACTGCAGCGGGCCGAGGTGCCGGCCGAGCCGGAACACCGTGTCCGGCACCAGCCGCCGGTTCTCCGGCAGCCGGAACGACCACACCCCGGCGTCCCGCAGCAGCACCGCACCCAGCGCCGCGGCCACGACGGCCCAGCACGCGGCCGCCGGGAGCGGGGCGCGCAGCAGCGAACCGGCCACGAGCAGGACGAGCGCGGTGAGCGCGCCGCCGGAAACCAGGCCGGCGCCGAACGCCAGGGTCGGGGTGCCTCGCCAGACCGGCGAGCTCAGCACGGAGGCCGAGTTCCGGCTTCAGGTGGAGCCGCTGGTGGCGAACCCGGCCGCCGCGCACAGGACGAGCCACGCACCCGGCAGCAGCGCACCCGGCGCGACCACGAGCGCGAGCATCGCCGCGACCGCGGCGAGGACGAGCCCGGCGGCGATCGTCAGCGGGTGCCACCGGCGCCGGGAAACCCCGGGTGTCACAGGGCGGCGCGGCAGATCGTCAGGTACGTCTGGCCGGTCGAGCCGCCGCCCCAGAAGGTGGAGAAGCCGTCGGAGCAGCGGTAGACGCGCTGGTCCGGCGTCGTCCACCGCCACGCGTTCTTGCCGACGAACTGGCCGCACGTGTTGGCCACCGGCTGGTGGTCGACCTGGATGCCGCCCTCGTTCCAGGTGCCGTACTTGTGCCAGCCCGCTTCGCAGTAGGTGCTCCCCCGCCAGAACCCGCCGAAGCAGGCGGCGTAGGTGCTGGTGTACGCGCCGCTGGTGTCGCCCAGTTCGGCGTAGCCGGTGGGGTAGGCGTCGCGGCAGTCGTTGCGGTCGAAGCCCGGCATGCCGTACGGGCTGAACTCGGCGCCGGCCTTGCGCAGCCGGGACAGGCCGGACCAGTCGAGCGCGGTCGCGCCGAGGGTCAGCGCGCCGAGCGTGACCGCGCGCAGGAACGTCCGGCGCGTGCCGCGGACCTTCAGCTTGCGGCCCGCGCGGGTGGGCGCGGCGCCCGGGTCCGGCCGGTCAACGTCGGGAATGTGCGCCAGCTCCAGCGTCACCGCTGCCCTCTCCTTCCATCGGTTCGGCCCAGCCGGCCAGCGCAGTGTCCACTTCGGACACGCGGGACGGCAGCAGCATCCGGCGGACGCGGCCGGTTTCGTCGGCCAGCATCAGCACCGGCGGCGAAAGGTGGGAAACCGAGCGCCACGCTTCGCCGTCGCTGACCACCGGCAGGCCGTGGGCCAGTTCCGCCCACGCCGTCAGGGGTTCGTGGGTCAGCAGGGTCGCGTCCGCGCCGAGCCCGGCGAGCCGCTCGGCCACGGTGAGGCACAGCGGGCACCCCGAATCGACCGCGGCGACGACCCGGCCGGCGAACTGCGGGCCGAGGACCAGATCGGGCGGCGCGGCGCTGAACCCGTCCGTGCCGCCGGTGACCATCCCGCGCAGCAGCCGGACTTCGCGCAGGACGGCCGCCAGCCCGAAGAACAGCAGGACGATCGCCGCCCAGGTGATCAGGGTGATCGCGAGCGACGGGGTCATCGGCGGTCCCAGGCGATCTCGATCCCGTCGAGCCAGTCGAGCCGGTCCCGCGCGGTCCGGGCCGCCGAGTCCGCGAGGTGGACCTCGGCCGCGCCCGCCGGGCAGCCGAGGACGAACGACCGCGCGGCGGATCTCCAGACCTCGCCGTGTTTCGTGCGCGCACCGGCGTGCCGCGGAACCAGGGCGGCGGCCTGCCGCGGCGCGGGGATCGACAGCGAACCGTGGTCCTTCACCACGACGACGAGGTGCTCGTTCATCGGATCCAGCAGCGTCTCCGCGCGGGGGACGACGGTCATGCCGTCGGCGTGGTCTTCGATCCGCAGCGAGCCGAACAGGGCGAGCACGCGCTCGCGGTGGGGCGCCGGACCGGCGTAGACGGTCATCAGTTCGTGGTAGGCACCGAGCAGGGTGGCCACGGAGGACTGCCGATCCCGCGCCTCGGCGACGACGACTTCCCGGCCGTGCACGAGAAGCCGCTCCCGCGTGTCGGCCGGAGCGACGTACGTGCACGCGAAATCGTGGTAGCCACGCGGCCCGATCTGGAACCCGGTGCCGTAGGAACCCCCGACGAACCGGACCCCGGCGACGACGTGCGAAACCGGAGCGGCGGCAGGCAACCCGACGGTGACCCGATCCCCGCTCGGCGCGACCAATCGCAGCCGTTGTGCAGCCATGAGACCCTCCGATTCCCCGGAAGGGAGCCTAACCGACGGATTCGACGGCGGCCACGATCATTTTCCGGAGTGCGGGGAATTGCTCCGATCGGGGGCGGTATTTTTGGCGCTGAATACCGTGAGTCGATGTCGTTTGGGCCACCGGAATGGCGGTTGCTGCGGCGATCCGGTACTCGGAAAATCGGGCGGAGTTGGCCGGAAAATCACCGCCGGGTTCCGGCGATCAGAGGCTGATCCAGCAGAAGAGGGGCTCATCGGCTTCCCGGGCCCGCCGCGCGAGGTCGACGACGGACTCGACGAAGACCTGCGCGTCCGCGACGTCGACGTTGCCGCCGAGTTCTTCGATCCGCGCCCATTCCCGGGCGACCCGGGGCAGGTCTCCGGCTCCGGCCAGCACATCGCGGGCGGAAGTGTTCAGTTCGGAGACCCACGGACCGTCGTACTCGGGATCCTGCTCGACACCGACCGGCCACACGAGACGGTCGTCCACGAGGTCCGCGCTCCACGGCACCTGCCGGACGGCCGCGACCATCATGGCGAGCACGACGCTGGGATCGACGCCTTTCGCTTCGATCCCGTCGAAGACGGCGCCGACGGGAGTGGCTCCACCACCGGCGTCCAACGCCTGTCGCACGGCATCGGCGTCGGGGGCACGGAAGTAGTCGAACAGCGGCATGCGCAGATCATCGCAGAGCCGACGCGGACGGGTGATCCCGCGACCCCTCGCCGAGCGACTGCGGAAATCCGTGGCCCCACCTCGCGGGCCGGGGCACCCATGCCCCGCACCGACGAGGCCGCCGCGCTGGCCGAGCTGATCCCGCGTTACGTCTCGAAGTCCGCCGAGTCCGCCGCCATGCGCGCGGCGATGTCGCGGGCCTGCGGGGAGTCCGCCGGTACCCCCGCCCGAGCCTCCAGGTAGAGCTCGCGCTGCCGCTCGGCGCGGGCCGGCATCTCCGGTGTCGTCGGCAGTTTGCCCTGTTCGGTCCCGAATGCCCGGTGGAAGAAGTTCCTCGGTTCGGCGCGGAACCGGTCGTCCTGCACGATTTCGGCGAGTTCGATCCAGGCCTCGGCGATGCGCAGCACCGCGCGACGGGCGTGGAACTGCCGCAGCCGGCGCCGGTTGAGCGTCGAGGCCGGCAGGACCGGACTTCGCAGCCGTCGCAAGGAGGGTTGATCCACGTGGCGGATCCGACCTAGTCTTCAGCGTCGATGCCTGCCGAGGAGGACACATGCGAGGCGCCAACCCGAGCCGTGGCCGTTTGCTGGCCGTCTCCGTTGTCCTGTCCGCCGGTCTGCTGGCCGCGACGGGCCCGGCCGCGGAGGCGGCACCGCGGTTCTCGCCCGGTGCGCCCGGCGCCGGCGATCCGTACTTTCCCGACATGGGCAACGGCGGCTACGACGTCGGCCACTACGACATCCGGCTCGCCTACCGACCCGCGACCCAGGCGATCGACGCCACCACGACGATCCTCGCCACGGCCACCCAGGACCTCTCCCGCTTCGACCTGGACTTCCAGGGCCCGCTGACGATCAGCAGGCTCACCGTGAACGGCCTCAACGCCACCTACACCCGCAGCGGCGCCCAGGAGCTGGTGATCACGCCGCCGTACGGCCTGCGCAAGGGCAGCCCGTTCGTCGTCTCGGTGAGCTACGCCGGCGTTCCGCAGAAGATCGACGACCCCGCGCTGGGCCTTTCCGGCTGGGTCACCACCAAGGACGGCGCGGTCGCGCTCAACCAGCCGATCGGCGCGGCGACCTACTACCCGGTGAACGACACCCCGGACGACAAGGCGACCTACACCCAGACCATCACCGTGCCGGCCGGGCTCACCGTCCTGGCCAACGGCGAGCCGGGACCCACGACGACCCGCGACCACCAGACGACCTTCCGCTGGTCCATGAACCGGCCGATGGCCAGCGAGCTCAGCATGCTCGCGATCGGCAACTACGACGTGACCCACGGCACCGCGGCCGGCGGCCTGCCGAACATCACCGCGATCGGCAAGTCGATCGACACGAAACCCGGACAGGGCAAGGTGTTCAACCAGACCACCGCCCAGGTCATCCAGTGGGAATCGTCGGTGTACGGGCCGTACCCGTTCGACTCGACCGGCGGCATCATCGCCGACGTCGGTGTCCACTACGCCCTCGAAACGCAGAGCCGTCCGGTCTACGACCAGCGCACCAGCGACGTCGACGGCGACCTGCTCGCCCACGAGCTCGGCCACCAGTGGTTCGGCGACAGCCTCACCCCGGTGCGCTGGTCGGACATCTGGCTCAACGAAGGCTTCGCGACCTATTCGGAATGGCTCTACCAGGAGAAGTTCAACGGCATCCCGGTGCAGCAGACCTTCGCCGACACCTACGCCGGCGAAGAGGACTGGAGCGGCAAGGTCGCCGACCCCGGGCGTGACCACATCTTCGACGACCTGGTCTACAACCGCGGCGCGATGACGTTGCAGGCGCTGCGCCTGAAGATCGGCGACCGCGCCTTCTTCCGGGTGCTCACGCAGTGGCCGTCGACCCACCGGTACGGCAACGTCTCGACGCAGGAGTTCATCCGGTTCGTCGAGCAGCAGACCGGCCGCGACCTCGGCTCGTTCTTCCGCACCTGGCTCTACCAGCCCGGCAAGCCGACGCTCTGACACAGATCCGCAAGCAACTGTAACGCCTGCCCGCGCGCCCTCGATCTATTACACATTCCCATACTGCCCACGGCGCAAGGTTGATCCAGTTGAGCAGAGAAATGGTCTCCGTCGAGAATGGCCGCATCGTCTTCGGGCAGGCTGTTTCGCAACTCGCCGAATCGCTGAATCCGCTGGGTGCGGCGGCCAAGGCCGTGGCCGAAGTGTCCGCCTGCATCACCGAGATGGGCAGGCTGAAGGTCGAAAGCAAGCGGATCGACGCGGACAGCGGGGAACGGCTGACCGCCCTCGCCGACCGCCGGGCCGCGGTCGGCGCCGCGTTGCAGGAAATGCGCAACAGCGGCGCTCTGGCCGGCGTCAGCGCTCGCGGCCTGCTGGAGTGCATCGCGAAGGAACAACAGCACCTCGTCCAGGCGAAATCGTTCGACCAGCAGCAACTGCACGCGAATCTGGTCGAGGTGCTGGGCAAGCTGCTGGTGTCCGAAACCGCCTCGGGCCGGACGGGGCTGGGTGACCACATCGACAAGGTGCTCAACGGCTCCGGGGCGCCGGACCTCGGCCGCGCGCGCAACCGGAGACCACAAGGGACCGGCAAGGGCCGGCGGAAGTAGGCCGCCGTGGCCCGGCGGAACTCCGGCTGCGGATTCTGGCTCTTCGCGTGGACGTTCGGGCTCCCGCTCGTGGCCGGCGCGATCGCGGCCGCGTTGCTGGCGCTCACCGCTCCGGCCGTCGTGCCGTTCCTGATCGCCTCGGACCCGGCGCAGTTCGCCGAACACGGAACGGCTTGGTGGGGCTTCCTCGCCGCGGCCCCGTTCGTGGCGCTGCTCCTGGTCGCCCGTGCGCGCCCGAAAAGTCTCCGGAGGAGACGCTCGTCCACCCCACGCCGGCAGTGGGCGACGATCCGCGGGCTCCTGCCCCGCGCCGGCATCCTCCTGCTCGTCGTGAACGTCACCGCGCTGGTGCTGCTGCTGAACGGCAACGTCGCCCACGGCCCGCACGCCGCCCGGCAGACCGCGATCCTCTTCGGCGGCAGCGGCGCCGCCGGCCTGGCCGCGCTGATCGCGTTCCGGGTACTGGCCCGGTGGTTCCCGTCCGGGGCGCGCGTCAAGCCGGTCACCCTCGCGGCGGTGCAGGAGGCCACGGCCGAAGCCGAGAAGACGCTGCAGAAGGTCCGGGCGAACAACCAGCGCGTGAGCCGGCTGGCCGCGGCGGTCGAACAGCAGCTGCAGGCCACCAGGCTGACCCTGGATTTCGCGGGACTGTGCGAACTGCACTACGAATCCCGTGGCTGCGCCGACAACGCGTACCAGTACTACGACATGAGCCGGGACGTGGCGCGCGGCCTGTCCGGCATCGTCGTCCGCGCCCGTGCGACCGCGACGATGCGGGTGCGCTCGGAGATCAACCCGGCCACCGGACGCCGCGAGCGCCCGAACCGGGCGGCGATGACCGCGGCGGCCACGAGCCTGGCGCAAACCCGGTCGAAGATCGGCGACGAGGTGAGCAAGGGCCTGACGATGGTCAAGAGCCTGAACGCGCGGACGGCGGACCTCAAGTTTTCGATCAGGGACGAGTGCGGAACCCGCGGACAGCGGTGGTTCGACGAACTCGAGGCGCGGACCGAAGCCCGCCGTCAGGCGGAAGGCCGGCTTCCGGCATGAAGCTGCCCTAGTACTTTCGGTCGATGTCCGCAGCGCCGGAACCCTTCGAAAGACGTGGGCCATTCCGGGGTTGTTGTCCCGGCGCCGGTTCCGCTGCCAAGCACCGCCCTACTGTGGCGGTGCTTGGTGATCTTGACACGGAATCGAAGAGGGGAAACCACCTTGCCCATGCCGACAGGATTCCTCGGCAAGACACTCGCGGCCGCCGGTACCGCGGCGGCGCTCGTGCTCGCCACGGCCGTTCCGGCCGCCGCGGCCGAACCTTCCGTGGTCGAGCAGGATGTCGCTCAGCTCTACCAGTACGTCGTCGATCTCTACGACGGCCTGCCCGCCGATGCGCTGCGCCACGTCGACCGGCTCATCGAGTCGCCGATCCCGCGGATCGGCCCGCAGACCCAGGCCGACGACGGCCCGATCCCCGGCTGCACCGAGGGTTCGCTGCTGACCTACGCCAACAAGCTCGCGGCCCAGCTGTCCCCGCTCGAAAACAAGGCGCTCGACGCCCTGTCCGGGCTCAGCCAGCTCTACGTCCAGGGCGTCGCGTCCGACAAGACCCCGCAGGTCTTCGGCACCGACGGCCAGTACACCGCGCGCGCCACCACGACGATCGACAAGCTGCGCGGCTTCTGGGACATCGAAAGCTGGAACATCCAGCTCGTCGCCTGGAAGGGCACCGACCTCGGCAGCCAGGCGAAGATGGCGCAGACCTTCAGCCTCGGGCTCGCACCGGCGAAGGTGAAGGCCGCGGCCGCGCTCGCCACCAAGGTGCTCTACGAAATCCCGGCGCTGCAGGGCGGTCGCAACCCGCTGATCACCCTGAACGCGTTCGCCGCCCCGGCCGGCAGCCTCGGCGGCAAGCGCGTCGCGCTCGGTGACGGCCTGCTCGACACCGTCGACGTCCTCGGGTTCGACGACGTCTCGGTGGAGTCCGTGCTCGGGCACGAGTACGGCCACCAGGTCGACTTCGCCCACGAGAACCACCCGCGCAACGAGTCGTCCGAGATGGGCCCCGACGCCTACGGCGGCTACTTCGTCGCGCACGCCAAGGGCTTCGCCTGGAACGCCCGTACCCAGCAGGAGGTCACCTACCTGGACGCCTCCATCGGCGACTGCTACCACAGCCACGGCACCCCCGACCAGCGCAAAGCCGCCGGCGCGTGGGGTGAGAAGCAGGCGACGAGCCAGGCGAACCCGAACCGGATCGTCCCGTCCGCCACGATGATCGAGAAGTTCCAGAAGGAGTACCCGAAGCTGATGCCCCCGGTTGCCGCGGCGCGCGGCTGAGTCCCGAGGGCGGGCCGTCTCCTCGCTTCGAGGGGACGGCCCGCCCCTTGCCGGTCACCGGATCGGGTCGGATACTGCTCTGATGGGGCGAGGCGGGCACCGAGCGACGTTGCTGCGCCTTGCGCTCGCGTTGATGACTTCCGAGTCGAACCACATGAGCCGCGGCGGATCGAACGGCAACCGGTACGAGTACCGGTGCCCGAACGGGCACCGGCTGTTCCTGAGCCAGTACGAAGATTCCCCGCCGCGGTGCCGGACGAAGGGCTGCGGCCTGCGAACGGAATACGTCCCGGCATCGGATCGGCCGTAGGGGGCGGGCATGCTCGGCGAACTGGGCCAGCAGATGGTCAAACTCTTCAGTGGCCGGTTCAACCTCACCAACCTGCTGCCGGTGACACTCCTGGCCGCGCTCGTGTCGCTGCTCGTCGCCGCCGGGGCGTACACCGACCACCCGACCGACATCGTTGCTGTGGTGGACCACCTGCGGCCGGTGCAGGCCGGGCTCGTGGTGATCGGCATCGTGCTGGCCGGAGTGCTGTTGCGACCGTTCCAGGTCGCACTGGTCCAGTTCCTGGAGGGTTACTGGCGTACCCGCGCGTTGACCATGCTGCAGGAAGTCGCGACCGAACAGCACCGGCGCCGGCGGCACAGCGCCAAGATCGTCTCCAACGTCCAGATACCGGACCCGGAAGCCGGCGATTTCGAAGCGGTGGTCATGCAGGCGCAGCGAACCTGGCGCCTGCGCCGCGCAGCCGGGCGAGCAAGCCAGGCGCTACAGGGATATCCGAAGGAAGGCCGGCTGATGCCGACGCAGATCGGTAATGTCCTGCGGGTAGGCGAGGACGCCGCCGGAGATCGCTACGGCCTGGAACTCAACGCGATCACCGAACGCTTGTGGCCGTCGTTGTCACCGACGATCAGCGGTTCGATCTCCCGCAACCTCGAGATCATCGACATGATGTGCGCCGTCTGCGTCGCACTGACGGCAGCAACCGCAGTGTCCCTGCCGGTGTTGTGGCATCCGAGCGGCTGGACGTGGGTTCCGTTGTTCACCACACTCACAGCCGCTGTCGCTTACCGGGCCGCACTGCGCGCGGCCACCGGTCACGCCCGATTGCTGGCCGCGGCGGTCGACCTGCACCGGTTCGACATGCTCACCGCGCTGCACCTCCCGCTTCCACCGTCGATCGCCGAGGAAATCCCGTTCAACAAAGCACTGTCGCGCTTCCTCCGCGAAACGGCCGGCACGACGCCACTGGCTTTCCCCGGAATGGTGGTGCCGTACGAGCACCCGTCAGCGACCGCGTCGAACCCCGACGAAACCGCCTAGGCCTTGGAGATTCAGCACCACCCGACGCTCGGCGCTCTTCAACACCTCCAGTTCGCCGTCGTACTGCATGCGCCGGGCCAGTTCCACGCGGCCGGCCTGCACCTGCCAGCCGGCGGGAACGCTGATCACGACCCGGCCGCACCACACCGTGATGTCCACGACGATGCCGTCGCTGCCGGGCGGGTATTCCGCCTCGGACAGGTTGAGGGTGACTTGGCCGCCGAGAACGGCACGCACAACACATTTTTCCGGTGCGTCACCGACAATCCGCAGCTCTTTCCGGCTCAGTAACATGGCAGCGCGTCGGCGGATGATGGCGTCGAGTTCGTGGTGCACGCGGCGGCGGGACAGGGCCAAGGCGAGTCCACCTCCCGTCACCGCGACCGCCGCGGTATCGGTCAGGTTAGCCGGACTCACCCACCCGAACACCAGAGCCGCGGCCAGCAGTCCGCCGGCAGCCAGCGCCAGGAGCGCCACCGGCCCGGCCGCCGTGCCCGCGGGCATCGCCGCGCGCACCACCATCACCACCGCCACCACGCCGAACAGCACCGGCAGCACGACGAGGGCGAGCCGGCCGATGCGGAGGAGCTGGTCCGTGCCACCGACCGCCCACGCCGTCCCCACCACGGCCACCAGCAGCCCGGCCGCCACCCTGGTGCTGCTGAGCACCGGCCCGTTGTCCATGCCCGGTGGGATACCACGGTGCCACGGGCCGGGCGCACCCCGGGGCTACCGGCGCGCGAGCATCCAGGGCATCAGCTTCTCCGACAGGGCGCGGCTGAACGGCCGCACCAGCGCCTGCAGTTCCTCGCAGGCCGGCTCCCCGATCCGGGCGTACGGTGTCACGCTGTTCTCGTCCGTCGCCTTCTCGATCTCCTCGCGGTGGGCCGCTCCCGCCGGGGTGAAGGCCCCGTCGCCGGTGACCCAGTCACGCTCCCGCAGGCCGGCGATCGCCCGGCTCCAGTCCTCTTCGGACCACGCGCGGGACTTGCGCAACGTCTCCGCCGGCACCGCTCCGGACGCCGCGTGGGTGACGAGTGCTTCGATGCCGCTCAGGCCCGCCGTCAGCAACGCCGCGATGTGGGCGTCGCCGCGGTACTCGCGCAGCAGCGTCTGGGCGTGCCACAGCACCAGGTGCGGCTCCTCCGGCCACGGCAGCGCCGCGTGCGCCGCGAACAACGGGCGGCCGACGACGTCGCCGGCGATCGTTTCCGCCGCCTCGCGGGCCAGCGACGCCGCCCGCTGCATCTCCGGCGCGTCGATCGCGTCGCCGAGGGTGGCGCGCAGCGTGCGGTCCGCCGCCGCGTGCCGCGCTTCCAGGACGGCCTCCGGCTCGGTCGCCGACCACGCCGCCCGGATCGAGTCGTGCACCAGGGCCGGATTGAAGTTGTAGAACGTCGCGACGACGACCGGAGCCGGGACCTTGCCCAGCGCCGCCGATCGCGAGGCGAAGTAGCCCGCGCGGCCCGTCAGGCCGAGCTTCTCGTACGCGGCGGTCGCTTCGGGGGCGAAGTAGATCATCCCGTGGTAGGGCTCGAGAATGCGCCACGTCCGGCGCGCCACTTCGATCACGCGGTCAACATACCATCCGGTCGGTACGGTGTGGGGCTCCTGAACCGGGCCCGGCCCGCGCTAGCATCCCGGCGGCGGCCGCGCCGATCGGGAGGCGAAGATGGCGGAGGAACGCGGCGTCGAAGCCGTCGAACAGTGGTTCCGGCGGCGAGGGCTGCCCGCCGTCGTGCGGGGACGGCCCGCGCAGCTGCTGGTCCGCATCGCGCCCGCCGTCGTGTTCATCGCCGCCTGGCGGGTGCTCACCGCCGTGCTGTCCGCAGTGGACGGCGAGACCGACGCGGACTTCGACCGGCTCATGGAGAGCGATCTCTTCGCGCTCGGCTACACCGGCCTGCTGCTGAGCCTGGTCGTCTTCCCCGCCCTCGGCTCGTGGCTCACCGCGCGGTGGGTGCGGCGCAAGCTGGTCGACCGCGGCGGCACCGTGCCCGCCGCGGTCATGGCGGCCGTGTTCGTGGTCGTCGTGCCCGTCGCCGACGTGGTCGTCGACGGCGACTCGCTGCCCCTCGGCCTCCTCACCCAGCTGCTGATCCTGGCCGGGCTGTTCGCGGCCGCCTTCGTCGGCGTCGGCTCGATCGTCGGCTGGGCGCTGCGGGCGGCCTACCGCCAGACGCGGCTGCTCGGCGAGCTGACCAGCCGGGCGCTGCCGCTCCTGCTGCTGTTCACCGTCTTCGGGTTCTTCACCACCGAGATCTGGCAGGTCGGCGCCGCCCTGCCGCGGCAGCGGATGTGGCTGGTGGCCGGGCTCTTCGCCGTGGTCGCCGTGGTCTTCCTGCTGGCGGCGCTCAAGGACGAGGTCACCCGGCTGACCCAGTCGCGCACCGCCCCGGTCGGCCTCGACAAGCTGCGCGAAACGCCGCTGGCGGAGTTCCTGGCGGACGACGTCGAACGGCTCCCGCTCACCAAGCTGGAACGGGCGAACATGGTGCTCGTCCTGATGCTGACCCAGGTGCTGCAGACCTTCGTGCTCGCCACCCTCGTCTTCGTCTTCTTCGTGCTCTTCGGGATCGTCGCGGTGCAGCACGCGGTGATCAAGGCGTGGATCGGCCGCGACCCCGCGGGCGGCACGCTGTTCGGCATCCAGCTGCCGATCCCCCAGGAGCTGCTGCAGGTCTCGCTGTTCATCGCCGCGTTCTCCGGGCTGTACTTCGCCGCCTCGACGGTCACCGACGCCAAGTACCGCAGCGCCTTCTTCGACCCGCTCGCCGACCACCTGGCGGTCAGCCTGGTGGCCAGGGACCTCTACCTCGGCCGCCTGCCCGGGAAGCCCGCGCGATGAGCGACGTCCGGATTGCGCCGTCCGCCACCTTGTAAGTTAGGTAAGCCTGACCTTATTATCCTCGTGTGTCCCTGGTCCCCCGCTCCGGCGTCCACGCCCGTGAGGTCGACGTCGCCTACGGCAGCGACGTCGTCGTGCGTGCCGCGTCCGTCTCCCTCGACGCCGGTACCGTCACGGCGCTGATCGGCCCGAACGGCAGCGGGAAGTCGACGCTGCTGCGGGCGCTCGCCCGGCTGCACCCGCCGGCCGCGGGCTCGGTCACCTTCGCCGACGGCGCCGACCTGCGTGCACTGTCCGGAAAGGACGTGGCCAAGCGGATCACCCTGCTGTCGCAGCACCGGAGCGCGCCGGGCGGGGTGTGCGTCCGGGAGCTGGTCGAGTTCGGCAGGCACCCGCACCGGTCGCGCTGGGGCGGCCGCGACGCCGACGGGCCCGCCGCCGTCGACCGGGCCCTCGCGCTGACCGGGCTCTCCGCCCTCGCCGACCGGCCGGTGCAGGCCCTCTCCGGCGGGCAGGCGCAGCGGGTCTGGCTCGCCGCCTGCTTGGCCCAGGACACCGCGCTGCTGCTGCTCGACGAACCCACGACCTTCCTCGACCTGCGCTACCAGGTCGAGATCCTCGACGTCGTCCGCGACCTCGCCGACCGGCACGACGTCGGCGTCGGCGTGGTGCTGCACGACCTCGACCAGGCCGCCGCGGTCGCCGACCGGGTGCTGCTGCTCGAAGACGGCCGCGTCACGGCCGAAGGCACCCCCGCCGAAGTGCTGACCGCGGAGAACCTCAGCCGCGCCTACGGCATCCGCGTGGACGTCGTCACCGACCCGGCCGACGGGCGGATCCACACCCGCGCGGTCGGCCGCTTCAACGACTCCGCACTCGTCTGAACCACGAAAAATCAGGAGAACCATGCGCCTCACCCGGATGCTCCTCGGCCTGTCCGCGGCCGCCACGTTCTTCGTGGCCGGCTGCGGCACCACCGAGGCGCCCGCGAACAACGCCGCCGCCACCGGAACCAGTACCGGCCCGGTCACCGTCGTCGACTCGCGCGGCAAGGAGGTGAAGCTGCCCGGCCCGGCCAAGCGGGTCGCGGCGACCGAGTGGAACGCCGTCGAGCACCTCGTCTCCCTCGGCGTCATGCCGGTCGGCGTGTCCGACATCAAGGGCTACGGCCAGTGGGTCAGCGCCGAGAAGCTCGACGGCACGCCGAAGGACATCGGCACCCGCGGCGAGCCGAGCCTCGACACGCTCGGTTCGCTGGGCCTGGACCTCGTGGTCGTCACCGACAGCGTGACCGAAGGCGCGCTCGAACAGATCGAGGCGAAGGTCCCGGTCATCGTCATCAACGGCGGCAACGCCAAGGACCCGATCGCCGGGATGTACGCCAACCTCGACACGATCGCCAAGGCCACCGGGACCGAAGCCGCGGCCGCGCAGCTGAAGTCCGGGTTCGAGCAGAAGCTGGCGGCGGGCCGGGACGCGGTGGCGAAGCTCGGCGCCGCGGGGCAGCAGGTCGCCTTCTCCGACGCCTACGTCACGTCCGGCTCGGTCAGCATCCGGCCCTACACCAAGGGCGCGCTGGTGTCCGCGGTGTTCGGCCGCCTCGGCCTGGAAACGGCCTGGCCGATGGAGGGCGACGCGGTCTACGGCCTCGCGCAGGCCGACGTCGAAGGCCTGACCAAGCTGCCCGACGTGCGGTTCTGGTACATCGCCAACACCGCCGAAGGCGATCCGTACCAGCAGCAGCTGGCCGGCAACGCGATCTGGACGAACCTGCCGTTCGTCAAGAGCGGCAAGGTGCACCGCTTCCCGGACGCGCTGTGGATGTTCGGCGGGCCGAAGTCCATGGCGCAGTTCGTCGACGCGGCCGTCGCCGCACTGCAGAAGTAGCGTGGCCACCCTGGTCGGAGCCGAGCCGCCCGTGACCGCCGTCCGGCGGCGCGGGCGGCTCGCGCTGCTCGGCGGCGGGCTCGCCGTCCTGCTCTTGGTGGGGTCGGCCGTGCACCTGACCCAGGGCACCGCGAACCTCGGCGCGCTGGACGTGCTGCGGCTGCTGTCCGGCGGGGCGACCGGCGACACGACGGCGGTGGTCGTCGAGTCGCGGCTGCCGCGCCTGCTCGCGGCGCTGGTGGTCGGGGCCGCGCTCGGCGTGGCCGGCGCGGTGCTGCAGTCGGTGTCCCGCAACCCCTTGGCGTCGCCGGACACCCTGGCGGTCAACGCCGGCGCACACCTGGCGGTGGTCGCCGTCGCCGCGTTCGGCGTCTCCCTGCCCCTGCTCGGCGCGGCCGGGATCGCGTTCGCGGGCGGGCTGGCCGCGGCCGCGTTCGTGCTCGCGCTGGCCGGCACCGGCGGCACCGGGATCGTGCGGCTGGTGCTGGCGGGCACCGCGATCGCGCTGGCGCTGATGTCGGTGACCCAGGTCCTGTTGCTGTTGTACGCACAGGAAACCCGTGGCCTGTTCGCCTGGGGCGAGGGCTCGCTGGAGCAGAACGGGCTCGGCGGCATCCGCACGCTCGGCCCGGTCGCCGCCGCGGCGCTGGCCCTGCTGCTCGGCCTGGCCCGCCGGCTCGACCTGATCCACGTGGGCGACGACCACGCCAGGACCCTGGGTGTCCACATCGGACGGACGCGGGCCGCCGCGATCGGGCTGGCCGTGCTGCTGGCCGCGACCGCGGTGACGCTGGCCGGCCCGATCGGGTTCGTCGGGCTGGCCGCGCCGGCGGTGGCCCGGTTGCTCGCGCCCGTGGTGCCGGGCCTGCACCGGCACGCGGTGCTGCTCCCCTGCGCCGCGGCGCTGGGCGCGGCGCTCCTGCTCGGCGCCGACGTGCTGCTGCGCGCGGTCGCCGGCCCGCAACGCGCACTGGCGGTGCCGACCGGGGTCGTGACGACGATCCTCGGCGCGCTCTTCCTCGTGGTACTGGCCCGGACCGCCCGGAGCACGTCCGCGGCCGCCGAACCACCCGCGGCCGGCGCCCGCGGCGGCGTCAGCGCCACCCGGTACCGGGTGACGCTGGGCGTGCTGGTGCTCGGGGTGGCCGGCGTGGCCGTCGGCGCGGTGCTGCTCGGGGACGCGAAACTGCTGCTGGGCGACGTCGTCAACGGGGTGACCGGGCGGGCGGGCCCGATCGTCACGGGCGTGCTGGACACCCGCGTGCCCCGCGTGGCCGCCGCGCTGCTGGCGGGCGCGGCGCTGGCGCTGGGCGGCGCGCTCACCCAAGCCGTCGCCCGCAACCCGCTGGCCGAGCCGGGGATGATCGGCGTCGTCGGCGGCGCGGGCCTCGGCGCGGTCACCGTGCTGACCGCCGTGTCCGGGGTCGGGTTCTGGACGCTGACCGGCTCCGCGGGGCTGGGCGCCGCACTGGCGATGGCCGTGGTCTTCGCCGTGGCCGCCCGGGGCGGGTTCACCGGTGAACGGCTGGTCCTGATCGGCTTCGGCGTGCACGCGGCGGCGCAGGCGCTGGTGACGCTGCTGATCACCCTGTCCGATCCGTGGAACGAGACCAAAGCGCTGACCTGGCTGGGCGGTTCGACCTACGGCCGGAGCTTCCCGCACCTGGTGCCGATGGCGCTGGCGCTGCTGCTGGTGGTGCCGGTGCTGGTCCGCACGCGGCGGGAGCTCGACCTGCTGGCGCTGGACGACGAAACGCCGCGCGTGCTCGGCGTGCCGGTGGCCAGGACGCGGTTGCTGCTGCTGGCGTGCGCGGTCCTGCTGACCGGCGCGGCGGTGGCGGGCATCGGGGTGCTGACGTTCGTCGGCCTGGTCGCCCCGCACGCGGCCCGCGCGATCGTGGGCAGCCGGCACGCGCGCCTGCTGCCCACCGCGGCGTTGCTGGGCGCGATCGGCGTCTGCGTGGCGGACACCGCCGGCCGCACCGTCATCGCCCCCGGCCAGCTGCCCGCCGGCCTGATGACCGCGATCATCGGCGCACCGTACTTCGGGTGGCTGCTGTACCGGCACCGCGCGAACGCCGCCCGGGGACGCTGAGGCTCCCCGGGCGGCGTTCCGTCACCCCCTCGCGCTCAGCCGTCGACGCTGGTGTGGGTCTTCGAGGCGCACCGGGCGGGCGTGGGATCCCCGTTCCCGTCGACCAGGCAGACCTTGAGGCCCACCGAGTCGCCGGCGATGACGTTGCCGTAGGCCTTGAACGGATCCCAGACGACCGGGTCGCCGGCCAGCCCGTTGCCGTTGTACTCGGACCCGATGAGAACACCATCGAGCCACGCCCACGCCTTCACGCCGTGCCCATCCCCGCAGTAGTCGTGCACGACCGCGTAGTCGTCGTTGTTGCCGCCGCCGGGTGCCCCCGCGCCGTAGTCGACGAACTCCACCGCACCGCAGCCGTCGGTCGTGTGGACGGTGAAGCTGTCGTCGTAGGCGGCGGAGGCCGGCGCGGCCGCCACCACCGCCGTCCCCAGCGCCAGCACCGGTGCGACCAGCATCATCCGCGTCAACATCCTGCCCATGTTTCCGTTCCCCTCCGTGGTTGTTCCGGATTTCGATGCGCGCAGGAGGAAATCTAGCCACGGCAAGGGAAAGGGACATCTCCCGCAGGTGCTGTTCCCGGCGTGAATCGTGCGGCAGCCGGGGATTCCCCGGTGCACCAGCGGATCAGCCGGGCTCAACCGCCGGCGTACCGGCGGCCCGCCCCGGGGACGACCAGCCCGGACTCGTAGGCGACGACGACCGCCTGGGCCCGGCTGGACACGCCGAGCTTGCCCATGGCCCGGTTGAGGTGCGTCTTCACCGTGCCGGCGCTGACCGTGAGCCGGTCGGCGATCTCGGCGTTCGACATGCCGTGCCCGACCAGGCGCACCACCTGGGTTTCCCGTTCGGTCAACGACGTCAGCGCCGGGACCGGGTGTTCGGCGGGCGGGGTGAACGCCTCGACCAGCCGCCGCGTCACCGCGGGCGCGAACAGCATGTCGCCGGCCGCGACCGCCTGGATCGCGGCCAGGATCTGGTCCGGTGACGCGTCTTTGAGCAGGAAGCCCGAAGCGCCCGCCCGCAGCGCCTGGTAGACGTACTCGTCCAGGTCGAAGGTGGTGAGGACGAGGACCTTGGGCCGATCGCCGGCCCGGGCCAGGATCCGGCCGGTGGCCGCGATCCCGCTGATGCCCGGCAGCCGGATGTCCATCAGCACCACGTCGACGGGCCGCTCCGCCGTGACGGCGACGGCCTGTTCCCCGCTGCCCGCCTCACCGACGACGTCGAACCCCGGTGTGGCGCGGATCAGCGCGGCCAGCCCGGCGCGGATCAGCTCCTGGTCGTCGACGACGAGCACCCGAACCATCCGCGATCGCTTCCCCCGGGCGCGTCAGTGGTTGTCCGTTCCTCCTGCCGAGCTTATCGGCAGGGTCAGCACGACCTCAAACCCGCCGCGCTCGCGCGGGCCTGCGGTCAGCGTGCCGCCGTAAAGCCTGGCCCGCTCGCGCATCCCGATCAGGCCGTGCCCACCGGATTCCGCGGGGACACCGCGTTTTCGCCCTTCGTCGGTGATCCGCGCGACGAAAACCGTGTCGCCGTAGGCCAACCGGACGCGCGCACCCGCCCCGCCCGCGTGCTTCACCACGTTCGTCAGCGATTCCTGGACGATCCGGTACACGCACAGGGCGACACTGTCCGGCAGCGGGCGGACGACCCCGTCGACGACCAGCTCGACCGGGATGCCCAGCGCCCGGACGCGCTCGGCCAGCACCTCGATCCGGTCGAGGCTGAACGCCGGCGAAGAATCACCGGCCGGGACGACGGGATCCGAACCGATCCGCAGCAGCACGAACAGCCGCCGCAGTTCGTCCAGCACCTGGCGGCTCGTGTCGTTGACCGCGCGCAGCGCACCGGCGGCGGTCGGCGGGTCGGACTCGAGCACGTACCCGGCGAGCCCGGCCTGCACGGCGATCACCGACATGTGGTGGGCGAGGACGTCGTGGAGTTCGGTGGCGATGCGCATCCGCTCCTCGGTGACCGCGCGCCGGGCGCGGGCCTCCCGGTCCCGTTCGAGCTCGCGGGTCAGGACCTCCAGCCGGGCGTTGCGTTCGGTGAGGATCCGGCGGATGTCGCCGACGGCCCAGGTGGTCGCGCTCAACAGCGCGGCGAGCACGGCCAGCAGCCACAGCGGCCCCAGGTGCGCGGAGGCCGTCCCGGCCGCCTCCACCACGGTGGCGAGCGCGGCGGCGGTGAGCGACACGCGCCGGGATCGTTGCACCGCAACGGTGTAGAGGGCGAGCAGCGGGCCGAAGTTGTTGAGCGCGTCCCAGTACCCGGCCAGCACCGACGCGAGAGATCCGGCCAGGCACAGCAGGAACACCGTCACCGGCGCCCGGCGGCGCAGCGTGACCGGCAGGATGGCGGCGGCGGTGAGCAGCACCCCGGGGAGGCCGAAAACCCGGCCGTGGGAGGCGTAGTCGTAACGGGCGGCGAGCACGACGCCGGCGACGACCAGCCAGGACACCACCCCGTCCAGCAGCTGCGGGTGAGCTCCGCCGTACCGCCGCACCCGCGTCCACGCCGCCCGCACCGGGTCACCGTAGCCGCCCGGCTGCGGCGAGTCATGCGCCCCGGGTTGACGTTGCCTACCGCCGGAGTTGACTACCCGGCCGGGGTTTTGCCGCCGCGCCGTCGCCGCCAGACGACGGCCGCCACGAGCAGGGCGACGGGCAGGCCGGTGAGCAGCCACTCCTCGGCCGGTGCCGGGACGACGTCCTGGTGCGCGACCGAGGCGGCCAGGCTCACGGCACCACCGTGCAGATTCTGAGCCGGCGGGCCACCGCCGCACCCGTTCTGGTCGTGCCGGGGCGCGGCGACTGCGTATTCGACGGCGGTGGGCATTCCACACCCCTCCTCGGGTGGGCGGAGTTTCTCCGTGACCGCAGACCAGTGTGGCCCGGCCGGTCGCAGAACTCCATATCCGCCAAGGGAATTACTCGGATTTCAGGATTTCCACGGGCAGGCCCAGCGTTTCCACGATCCGCTCCACGGCGTCGCCGACCCGCACGAAGTCGTCGCCGAGGGGATCGGTCACCAGCCGGCGGACCGTGGCGACGTGCCCGGGCGCCGAGGCCTCCAGGTGCGCACGCCCGGCCGCGGTCAGCGTCGCGGTGGTGAACCGGCGGCCCTGGCCGGTGCAGACCTCGCGGGTGACCCAGCCCCGGTCTTCCAGGCGCGCGACCGCGTGCGAAATCCGCGGCAGGGAACCGTTGGCCATCTCCGCGATCTCGCTCATCCGCAGGCTTTCCCCCGGGACCGCCGACAGCCGGGCCAGGATCATGTAGCCCAGCAGCGTCAGGTCGGCGTCCCGCAGCAGCTGGCTCTCCAGCGCGCCCGGCAGCGTGAGCAGGACCTTCGCCAGGTTGATCCAGGCGCGCCGCTCGTCATCGCCGAGCCAGCGGACCGGCTCCTCTCCACTCACGCCTTGACTTTAACACGCAACCCAACCTACCGTTTGGGTTGCGTGTTAAACCCAAAGAGGAGGAGCGATGACCACCGTCACCCCCAAACCCACCGCGGCCACGGCAGTCCGCCTCGGCTTCGCGCTTCTGGCGGCCGCGGCGGTGAACACGGCCATCGCCCTCGGCGCACTGGCCCTCGACAACGGCGGGATCCACATGGGCCTGGCCCCGGCGGCCTACCTGCCCGCCACCGCGCTGGGCCTGCTGCTGGGCAGCATCGGCTGGTTCGTGATCGCCCGCACCGCGCCGCACGCCCTGCGCGTGGTCGTTCCCGCGGTCCTGGTCCTGACGTGGGTGCCGGACCTGCTGCTGTTCGCCGCGGGCGCCACGGCGGCCAACGTGATCGGCCTGATGCTGATGCACCTGGTGGTCACGACGGCGTTGGTCACGGCTTTGCGCCCGACCCTGTCGCCGGCCACGGACAGCGTCCAGCAGGTGGCGACCGACTAGCCCACCACCGAGAGAACCGTGCGAGCGCCCAGCCGGCCTTTCTCGGGCTCCCGCGCGACTTGCCCCGCAGCAACCGCCGCAGTCAATGCCCCGACCGCGTCCTCGGCGCGATAAATCGTTTCCAGCAAAGCGAACCGCTGCAGGTCGGCGACCGTTGCCGGGCCGTGCCGGCCCAGTTCGGCCAGCAGCGCACGGCGCAGGGGCAGCAGCTGCGGGGTGAGCGAGATGTCCACCAGCGTGCCCTCGGCGTCACGCGGGTCGCGGTAGCGGATGCCCGCGAACTCGTCGGCCGCCCACAGTTCGTTCTTGAACGTCGCCAGGTGGCGGCTGTCCGCCGTCGCGAACACCAGTGCCCGCGCGGTTCCGTCGTCGGCCACCAGGTCGACGGCGACCGCGCACCCCAGCCCGGCCGACCGCAGCCGCTCCCGGTGGCCGGTACCGGGTTCGTCCGCGATCAGCACCTCGTGCGCCTTGCCCCGCAGCAGGGACGGCGGCCAGGCACCGGTCAGGTGCGCCAGCATCGGCCCCGGCACGTCGACGTCCCCCAGGTCGGCCGCCGTCCGCACGATGAGCCCGGCCGGCGCGCCACCCGGCGACGGACGGCCCACGAGCACGGCCGCCAGGTGGTGCTCGGCCAGCCGGTCGGCGAACTCGCCGAAGACCCGGAAGGCATCGGCGGCGAAGTCCCCGCACTCGACGTACGTCCCGCCGCGCGGCGACCGCAGCACGGTCGCCGTCCAGGCGTCGAGGTACCGCACCAGCACGTCACGCTCGACGGAGCCGTGCGGGTCGGGGCGCCGGACGCGCTCGGCCACCCTCCGGTTGTACCCCACCGCCGGGCCGGTCACCAGCGGTGAAGAACGGATCGGTGGCTCCCTATACTCTCGCGCGTGGACGCACCGGACGAGCCGTTCGCTCGAAGACCCCGGGTGTTCCTCTCCTACGCCGACGACTCCGGTGCGCACACCCAGGCCGTCCTCGGATTCGCCGAGCAGCTGCGGGGTGAACTGGGCATCGACGTCCGCCTGGATCTCTGGGAGCGGGACCAGCGGCGCGACTGGCTCGCTTGGGCGATGCGCCAGATCGAGCACGGCGATTTCGTGCTCGCGATCGGCTCGCCCCGGTACAAACAGCTGGCCACAGCGGACGACGAGGATCCCGATTACGCGCGTTTCCAGCTGCTGATGCTCCGCGAGTACCTCGCCGCGGACCGGGCCCGCTGGACGGCCAAGATCCTGCCGGTCGTCCTGCCCGGGTACTCCGCCGATGACCTCCCCGCGTTCCTCCAGCCCTATTCCGCCACCCGCTACGCGATCCCCGAGGATCTCGACGAGCTGGTGCGGGTGCTGACCGGGCAGCCGCGCTGGGGCCGGCCGGCGCTGGGGCCACTCGCCAAGCAGGAGGGGCTGTTCGACCCGGCGGTGCTGAGCGCGGACCTCAGCCGGGTACTGGTCGAAGCGGCCACGAGCCTCGCGGGCGCGGTCACCGCCCTGTGGCGAGCCGAGGTGCTGCGGCTCGGCCTGGACGACCCGCGCCCGCTCGGCACCCGCTGGCGCGTCGACGGCGGCGAAATCGACCGGATCGGGCCGGTCTTCCGCCGGGACCGGCGGCTGCTCGTGCTCGGCCGCCCCGGCAGCGGCAAGAGCGTGTCGGCGATCCGGCTGGTGTCCGAACTGCTGGACGGGTGGTCCCGTGGCAAGCCGGTGCCGGTGCTGGTCCCGGTCACCGACTGGCACCCGGGCGAACTGCACCCGTTCGACTGGCTCGCGCGCCGGCTCGCCCGCGACCACCGGCTGGGCCGGACCGTGCGCTGGGTCAACGGGAAACGCATCACCCTGGCGGCCGCGCTGCTGGAAGTGGGCCTGGTCCTGCCCGTCCTCGACGGCCTGGAGACGATCGCGCACGACCTGCGCCCCGAGGCGGTCGCGGCGCTCAACCGGCTGGGGTCGTCGGTTCCGCTGGTCGTCACCTGCGGCCTGGCCGAGTACGGCGAACTGGACGCGGCGGGCATCCGGCTGGCCCGTGCCACCCGCGCCGAACTGCTGCCGCTCGAGCGGGACGACGTCGAGGACTACCTGGCCGAGACCGTGCCCGGCGGCGCGGCACGCTTGGCCCCGCTGTTCGCCCGGCTGCGCGCGGACCCCGTGCCGACCCCGCTGCTGGTGTGGCTGGTCCGCGTGGTCCACCAGGACCCCGGCCGCGATCCCGCCGAGCTGGGCGACCGGGACCGCTTCCCGGACTGGGACTCGGTCGAGGCCCACCTGGTCCAGCACCTCGTCCAGGCCGTCTACCCGGACTACCCCGGTCACCGCTCCCCGGCGCCCCGGGTGCACCACAGTGCCGCCCGGCGCTGGCTCGGGCACCTCGCCTCGACCGGGACAGCGGACATCGCGTGGTGGCAGCTCGACCGCCCCCTCCGGTGGGTCGCTCCCACCTGCCGGGGTGCGGCGGGCGCCGCGCTCGGCTTCGGCATGCTCAGCGCCCTCGGCGTCGTGCCCGGGCTGGTGGCCGCGGCCACGGTCGGATCGGCCGCCGTGAACCGGCGGCTGCTCGCCTACTTCAACGCCACCGACCACGTCGAGGCTCCGCACGCCTTCGACCGCTCGACGCCCAAGCTGCGTGCCGAGGTGCGCGACTTCGTGCAGCTGATGGCGAAGTGGTTGTCGTTCGCCGTCGGCGGCCTCGCGCTGCTGCTCGCCGGCCGGGCCGTCGCGGCGGGACTCGTGCACAACCTTCGCACGGCGTTGACGCTGACGGCGCTTGCCCTCGGCGGCGGATTCCTGACCTGGTGGTCCGGACGCAAGCTGTGGCACCGGCTGCGCCACGGCCGCAGCGACGGCCTGGTGGTGCTCGCCGACCTCCGGCGGCCGTCGAGTCCGGCCGGAACGCTGCGCGCGGACCGGAAAGTGGCCGTCACCGGTACCGGGATCATGGTGGCGATCGCGGCCGTCTTCGCGGTGCTGGGCCCCGGGTATGCGGTCCGGGTCGTCCTCGGCTACGCCGCCGCCTGGATGTTGCTCAGCGCGTACGCCCGGTACACGGTGGCCCGGCTCGTGCTCGCCGCCCGCGGGAGGCTGCCGTGGCGGCTGTTCCGGTTCCTGGACGACGCCCGTGACCGCGGCGTGCTCCGCCAGTACGGAGCCGTCCACCAGTTCCGCCACCAGCACCTGCAACGGCACCTGGGCGGCCCCGCGTAGCCGGCGGCGGGGGTCTACCGTTCCGGCATGCTCGATCGCCTCCGCGACAACACGCGCGCCGCCAAGCTGCTGGCCGACGTGTTCGACTTCGACGTCACCCGCCTCGACCCGGTCGAACCGGTGCGGCTCGCCTCCGGCGGCGCCCTCCAGGCGGTCGCCGGCGACGCCTCGGGCGGCACGTTCTTCGTCTGCGACGGCGGCCCCGTGCTCTACGCCGATTCCGAAGGCAGCGCCGGGGTCCTCGCCGCCGACCTCGAGGGTGCGATCCGCCTGGTCGTCGGCGTTCCGACCTGGCCGGACGTCGTCGCGTGCGCCCCCGACCTCGACGCGATGCGCGACGCCTTCGAAGCCTCCTACGCCGAGCTGGAAGAAGACGAGCCCGCGATCGACCGGCTCCGCGCCGAAGTGGCCGCGGAGCTGGAACTCGGCCAGGTCCCCCTCGAGGACCTGCTGACCTCGCTGAGCGCCTGCCTGACCGAGCTCTCCCCCGCCTACGTGCTGCTCAACGAAGACGGCGACGCCTACGAACCGCTGTGACCCCGGCGCGGCTCAGCCGTGCAGGGCGCTGCCGGCCTGCCAGGCGCTCCAGCTGATCGCCCAGTCGCCGTGGCCGTTGTTGATCGACAGCTGCGGCCCGCCCGAGTTGGTCACCTCGACGACGTCGCCGACGTTGAAGGTGTCGAAGAACCACTTGGCGTTCTCGGTGTTCATGTTGAGGCAGCCGTTGGAGACGTTGTCGCTGCCCTGCACGCCCACCGTCTTCAGGTTCTCGTGCAGGTATTCGCCGTCGTTGGAGATGCGGACGTTCCAGTTCTCCGGCGCCTTGTAGTACCCCGGGTCGCCCTCGCACACGCCGTAGCTGCAGGAGTCCATGATCTTGTGGTCCTCCTTCCCCAGCACGGTGTGCGTGCCGTTGAAGGTCGGCGTCGGGCCGCGGGGCGGGGTGTCGGCGGTCTTGCCCATGCTGATCGGCGCGGTCTTCACCAGCTGGCCGTTGTGGAACGCCTTGATCTGGTGGGTCTTGCCGTCCGCCTTGGCGACCCACGAGTCGTGCACCTTGTAGGTGGCCGAGACGTCCTGGCCGCCGTACAGGCCGCCGCCGATGGGCGTGCCGAAGTTCGCCGTCTCCAGCTTCACGGTCGAGCCCGGCTTCCAGTAGTCCTTGGGCCGGTAGTGCAGTTCGCGCTTGTTCACCCAGTACCAGCCGCCGTCCTGGGACGGCGAGGACGTCACCTTGAGTGACTTCTCCACCGTGGCCTTGTCGGCGATGTCGCGGTCGAACTTCAGGCCGATGATCAGGCCGACGCCGAAGTCACCCGAAGCCGACTGGAACAGCGCCGGGCTGGCGACCCCGGCCGGCTTGACCGTGTGCACCTCGCCGCGCTGCTCGGTGGGCGCGCCCTCCTGGTTCACCGCGGTGGCGACCACCTGGTACGTCGACGCGTACCGCAGGCGGTCCTTGCTGGTCCACGTCGTCTTGTCCGGCGAGAGCTCGCCCTGGACGGCGTTGCCGGTCTGCGGGTTCGTCACCGCGACCGCCTGCAACGTGCCGCCCGACGCCTTGACGACGATCGGGTCCTTCGGGCTCAGCTGCTCCTCGCCGGCGGGGAGGAACGCCACCGTCGCCGCCGGCATCCCGGACGCGGTCGGCGTGCCCGCCGCGCCGATCGCCCCGACCGCCTGCGCGGTCCCCGCGGTTTCCGAGTTCCCACTGCACGCCGCCAGCAACAGGGCCGCCAGGCCGAGCCCGGCGATGCGGATCATTCTCACGACCCCCAAGACGCGCCACCCCGTCCGAAGTTGTGTAACGATCCGATTTCCCGGACCGCGCCCGGTGCACCGAGCCGAGAGGTGGCGGCGCGGACCGCACTTCCCCTGCGGCCGCACCACCACCCGAGCGCGGACATTACCGGACCCTCGAACTCCTGTTCGAGCCGGGTGTCTGATCGCGTCCCGGCACAAAGCGGGCGCTTACAATAGGAGCGACCGCGCGGGCGGCGAGCTGGGAGGACCACCGGATGACGATGTCGCTGTCGGCCGAACTCTGGCCGGACGTGCAGCCGGAGACCGCCCGGCGGCTCATGCTGGCCGGTGTGGAGGCCTTCGCCCAGCGCGGCTACCACGCCACCACCACGCGGGACATCGCCGGCGCCGCGGGGATGTCGCCCGCCGCGCTCTACGTGCACTTTCCCTCCAAAGCCGCGCTGCTGTTCGCGATCAGCCGGTACGGCCACGAGCAGACCCTCGCGCTGGTCGAGAACGTCGTCGCCAAGGAATCCGATCCGGTCGAGCGGATCCGGCTGATCGTCGAGGACTTCGTGGCCTGGCACGCCCGGCGCCACACCGTCGCCCGGGTCGTCCAGTACGAGCTGCAGGCGCTGCCCGAGCAGGAGTTCGAGGTGGTCGCCGCGCTGCGGCGGCGGATCGAGCGGATCGTGCGGGAGGTCATCGCCGAGGGCGCCGAGGCCGGCGTGTTCACGGTGTCCGACCCGCACGTCGCCGCCCGGGCCGTGCTCTCGCTCGGCGTCGACGTCGCCCGCTGGTACAGCGAGCGCGCCCGCCAGACGCCGGCCGCGCTCGGCAAGGAGTACGGCGGGCTGGTGCTGCGCATGCTCGGAGTAGCGGACACGGTCTGACCGCTATCTGCGGCAGAGTGGGGCTCGTGCACACCGTCCTCGACACGCGGGCCCTCAACCGCGCCACCCTCGCCCGGCAGCTGCTGCTCGAGCGCTCCGGGCTGCCCGTCCTCGACGCCGTCGCCCACCTCGGCGGCCTGCAGGCGCAGGAACCGCAGGAACCGTTCACCGGGCTGTGGTCCCGGCTGCGCGCGTTCGACCCGGCCGCGCTGGATGCGCTGCTGACCGGGCGGCGCGTGGTGCGGACCCACCTCATGCGCCGCACCGTGCACCTGCTCACCGCCGACGACGTCCTCGCGTGGCGGACCCGGTTCGACACCATGCTGCGGCAGCGGGTGGTCGGCGTCTACCGCCAGGAACTGGCGGGCGTCGACTTCGCCGAGCTGGCCGCGGCCGGCCGGGCGGTGCTGGCCGACGGCGAGCCCCGCTCGATGGGCGAGCTCGCGCGGGCGGTCGCCGACCGGTGGCCGGCGCCGAGCCCGCGGCCGCTCGGCGAACTGCTGGTCGCGGCGCTGATCCCGTCGGCGCAGCTGCCGCCGCGCGGGCTGTGGCGCACCAAGGCGGGCGTGCGGAACCTGCCGCTGGCCGCGTGGCTCGGCCGCGACGCCGACCCGCTCGACCCCGGTGACGGCGTCGGGCGGACGCTGGTCCGCCGCTACCTGGCGGCGTTCGGCCCGGCGGCCACGGCGGACCTGCGCGCCTGGTCCGGCCTGGCCGGGCTGCCGGCCGCGGTGAAGGCGGTGCGCGAGGAGCTGGTGGCCTTCCGCGACGAGCGGGGCCGCGAGCTGCTCGACCTGCCGGACGCACCCCGGCCGGACCCGGCCACCCCGGCACCGGCGCGGTTCCTGCCGGCGTTCGACAACGCGATCCTCGGCTACGACGACCGCACCCGCATCATCGACGACGCCCACCGCGGGCTGTCGGTGGCGGGCGAGCGCGTGGTCCTGGTGGACGGCCGAGTCTCGGCGACCTGGACGGTGGCGGAGCAAACGGTGGTGGTCCACCCGCTGCGGCGGCTGACCGGGCCCGAACGCGACGAGGTCACGGCGGAGGGAAGCGAGCTGGCCGCTTTCTTGAGCGACGGCGAAAGCGCCCGGGTGCGCCTGGAAGCGGACTGAGGCGGCCGGGCGGCCGCCGAAGACAGCCGACAGCGCGACGGCCCCGGCGGCGGAGCGCGGCCCGTGGGGCACGGTCGCCCCGGTGGCGAACGCGGCGAAACCGGCTGAGCTACCCCACCGCGCGTGTGAACCGGTCCGCCACTTCGCGCAGTCGTTCCACCAGCCCGGGCGGCGCCTCCTCGATCACGAAGTCGTACCCGAGCCGGGCCAGGTGGTACGGCACCGCGTCCAGGTCGTTCGCCCCGGTGCTCAACCGGCAGCTGGCCTCGTCGATCTCCTCCACCACGCCCGCGGTCGGCGGGACGCGGCGGGCCAGCGCGGCCGCCGGGGCGGCCACCCGCACGACCAGCCGGTGCGAATAGGGCGCGGTCGAGAGCTGCCGCGAGACGTACTCCGCCAGGTCCGGCGCGGGCGGCTCGCGCGGGGTGAAGCGGAAGCCCACCACCGGCACCGCGGCGATCCGGTCCGCACGGAACGTGCGCCAGTCCGCGCGGTCGAGGTCGAAGGCGACCAGGTACCAGCGGCGGCCCGTGTGGACCAGCCGCAGCGGCTCGACCGACCGCTGCGTCACGGTGCCGGCGCGGTCGCCGTAGCCGAAGCGCAGGCGCTCGTGGTCGCGGCAGGCCGCCGCGACCGTGGTCAACACCTCGGCGTCCACCGTCGGGCCGGCCCCGGGCAGCGACACCGTCGCCGCCTGCAGGGCGCCCACGCGGGGCCGCAGCCGGGCGGGCAGCACCTGCTCCAGCTTCGCCAGCGCCCGCACCGACGTCTCCTCGATGCCGCTGACCGTCCCGCTCGCCGCCGTGCGCAAGCCGACCGCGACCGCCACCGCCTCGTCGTCGTCCAGCAGCAACGGCGGCAGTGCCGCGCCCGCCCCCAGCCGGTAGCCACCCGCCACCCCCGGCGTCGCGTGCACCGGGTAGCCGAGGGACCGCAGCCGCTCGACGTCGCGGCGGACCGTGCGGACGTCGACCTCGAGGCGGGCCGCGAGCTCGGCGCCCGGCCAGTCCCGGCGCGCCTGCAGCAGCGACAGCAGCCTGAGCAGCCGCTCGGAAGTGCCGTACATGGCACGCAGTGTGCCAGACATCGCGGACAGGAGCTGTCCGCGATCCGCCGGAAGGTGCAGTCACGCCGCCAAACCCTTGCCAGGCACCACCCCGGCCGGAAAGAGTGACGCATGCCGATCGACCCGCACACCCTGCTCGCCGTCGCCCGTGAAGAAGCCGAGCGGGGCAAGGCCGAAGGCGGGGTGCCGATCGGGGCCGCGCTGTTCGACACCGCCGGCACGCTCCTGGGCCGCGGGCACAACCGGCGCGTCCAGGACGGCGACCCGTCGATGCACGCCGAGACCGCGGCGTTCCGCAACGCCGGCCGCCGCCCGCACTACCGCGACACGATCATGGTCACCACCCTTTCGCCGTGCTGGTACTGCTCCGGGCTCGTCCGTCAGTTCGGTATCGGGCACGTCGTCATCGGTGAGGCCGAGACGTTCCACGGCGGTCACGACTGGCTCGCCGGGCTGGGGGTGCGGATCACCCTGCTCGACGATCCCGGCTGCACCGCGCTGATGACGGAGTTCATCGCCGCCCGCCCGGACCTGTGGTTCGAGGACATCGGGGTCGAGAAGTCCGAACAGGACAGTGTGTGACAGGAGCCGGCATGCCGTCATCCGTTCCGCTCGTGGACCTTTCGCCGTGGTTCGCGGGCACGTCCGAGGGCCGGGCCGAGGTGGCGGCCCGGATCGACCACGCGCTGCGCGAGTCCGGCTTCCTGCTGGTCACCGGGCACGGCGTCCCGGACGAGCTGCGCCACCGGACGCGTGAGCTGGCGCGGGAGTTCTTCGCGCTGCCCGAGGACGTCAAGCAGCGCTACGCCGTCACGGTCGGCGGCCGCGGCTGGCTGCCGCCGGGGGTCGAGGCGAACGGCTACGCGGAGGGCACCGAGACACCGCCGGACCTCAAGGAGTCCTACTCGGCGGGCGCGGACACCCGGACCGGCGTCGCCGAGGTCGACGGGTTCTGGTTCCAGCCGAACGTCTGGCCGCACGAGGTGCCCGGACTGGGCGAGGCGGCCACCGAGTACATGCGCCGGATGCGGGCGCTGGCCGACCACCTGCTGGAGATCTTCGCCGCCGCGCTCGGCCTCGCCCAGAGCCACTTCACCCGGCACACCGGGCACCCCACGTACACGTTCAACATCAACTGGTACCCGCCGCTGACCCGGGTCGGCCCGCCGGCGCCCGACCAGTTCCGGATCGGCCCGCACACCGACTTCGGCACGGTCACCGTGCTCGACCGCCAGGCCGGCGTCGGCGGCCTGCAGATCTGCACGGCCGACGGCGAGTGGGAGGACGCGCCGTTCCACCCAGAGGCGTTCACGGTGAACATCGGCGACCTGATGGCCCGCTGGACGGGCGACCGCTGGCGCTCCACCCGCCACCGCGTGCTGCCCCCGGCCGCGACGGCACCGGACGAGGACCTCGTGTCGCTGATCTTCTTCTACGAAACCGATCACGACGCGCGGATCACGTCACTGGCGCCGCCGCTGGGCACCCGGACCTACCCCGAGGTGATCGCGTCGCAGTACCTCAAGGAGAAACTGGACGCGATCACCATGAGTTGATTCAGTCGCAGATCTGCCGGGCGATCGCGGCCGGGACTTCCTCGCAGATCTGCCCAGTACCGCCGTGCAGCATCACCCATTTCCCGTTCTGGTTGACGAACAGCATGCGGCCGCCGTCGATTTCGTTGGTGAAATGCGCGAACGCCCACGGCGCGACGCATTTGATGCGCTGGAGACCGCGGCTGTCCACCGCCAGCGCCTCGGACGCCTTCTTGTTCGCCTTGAACGCGGCTTCCAGCGTGGCCTTGGTCGCCGAGGCACAAGCGTTCGCCGTCGTGCTCGCCGTGGCCGGCGCCGGCTCCGCCACCTGCACCGGAGCGGCTGCCTTGGTGGCTGTCGTCGCCGTCACCGTCGTGGCCGGTGCCGTCGGCGTGGCTCCGCCGGCGGTCGCCGGATCCTGCCGGCCGCTGCAGGCCGAAAGGAAGAATACCGCCGCAACGGCGGTTCCGGCCCACGCGAAGCAACCCCTCGAATACATTTGTTTCCCCCTGCGTCATCGACGGCCCCTCACCGTCTGCACAGCCATCAAGACGCCACGGGCGATTGCCGGTTGCCCGCCTTTCCTCACGGAAAGGTCACGGCTCCGGCTCGGCGCAGACCGTCCGGTTCCGGCCCGCCGCCTTCGCGCGCAGCAACGCCGTCTCCGCCGCCAGCAGGGCGTCGTCGAGCCCGGCCGCGCAGCCCGCCACGCCGATCGACACCGTCACCCCGACGAACTGCGGGCCGTCACCCGAAGCCTTCAGCGCCACCAGTGTCGAGGCGATGCGCAGCCGGATGCGTTCGGCGATCGCCATCGCGTCGAAGGCGCCGGTGCCGGGCAGCAGCACGGCGAACTCCTCGCCGCCGGAGCGGCCGACCAGGTCCGCCGAGCGGACCTCGTCGCGGAGGGTGCCGGCGACCGCGCGCAGGACGGCGTCACCGATGCGGACGCCGTAGCGGTCGTTGAGGAGGCGGAAGTGGTCGAGGTCGAGCACCAGCACGGCCGGGCCGGGACCGTGGCCGCCGAGGCGGTCCAGCCGGGCTTCGGCGGCGCCGCGCCAGGACGCGGCGGTCAGCACGCCGGTGCCGGGATCGAGGGTGACGTGGTCGCGGCGGCCGGCCCCCAGCCCGCCGCGGTGCAGCACGACGGTGGCGCCGGCCAGCACCGGGACCAGCAGCGGCGCGGCGACGGCGGCCCAGGCGAGCGGGAGGCCGAACGCCGTCATCGCGGCGTCGAAGGCGTGTCCCGGCCCGGCTTCGCGCGGCCGGCGGGGCCCGTCGGCGCCGGTCACGAGCGCGGCGTTGACCGCGAGGAACACCAGCCCGGCGGCGGTGAGCAGGAGGACGGTCCGGCCGTCGAGGACCCCGCCGAGCGGCCGGACGCGGGTCGCGGCGAGGAAGGCACCGGCGGCGAGCCCGGCCAGCGCCGTCGCCGCGACGCCGAACACCTGCCGGTGGACGGGTTTTCTGCGGACCCGGAACCACTGGTGCAGTGCCGAGAGCACCACCAGCGCGGCCGCCAGTGCGGGCCGGAGCACGAGCACCCCGGCGAAGATCCACGGTGTGTCGACGCCGGGTCCGAGGAGGGTGTCCTCGCGGTGGCGTTCCACCGGCCGCGCGAGCTCCGCCGACACCAGCATCCCACCCGCAAGCAGCGCGAACGGCGGCAGCAGCGCGGCGAGCGGCGGGAACCGGACGGCGGCGAGCACGACGGCGGCGACGGCGAGGGCGTCGACCCCGACGAAGTAGCAGACCTGGCCGCGGCGCGGCAGCCGCCACAGCGCCCAGCGCCGCAGGGCCCAGCGTTGCGGGAGGAGGGCGGGCAGGAACCGGCCCGGGCGGCGTCCCCCGCCGGCGGCGACCGTGGAATCCCCCACCATCTCGGCAAAGTAGCCGGAATGCGGGCCCGTGTCACTCCGCCTTCAGGGGAATTTAACACCGCTGACCGAGACGGTCGCCGTCGGTCATTTTCCGACCGGTGGAGGGTTGACACACATTATTGGTCTAGTCCACTGTGTGGTGGCACACAGCACTCCTCCCGGGTTGATCCCGCCGCCTCAAACCGGAGGTGCTCCACCGGCACGTATGGAGGACCCCCATGAAAACAGTGCGCCGTCTCCTCACCCTCGCGGCCGCGGCTTCGGCCGCGCTGGCGACGACGGTCGGGCTCGCCCCGCAGGCCATGGCCGCGGTCGACCCCGTGCTCGCCTCGCCGTACCTGTACCAGTGGGGCGGGCAGACCAGCCCGACCGCCGCGATGTCCGCGACCGGCGTGAAAGCGTTTACGCTCGCCTTCGTCCTGTCCGACGGCACCTGCAACCCGAAGTGGGACGGCAGCCGGTCGCTGACCGGCTCGGACAAGACGATGATCCAGAACATCCGCAACGCGGGCGGGGACGTCATCCCCTCCTTCGGCGGCTGGTCCGGCACCAAACTGGGCTCGAAGTGCACGTCGGCCTCCGCGCTGGCGGGTGCCTACCAGAAGGTGATCGACGCCTACGGCCTCAAGGCGATCGACCTCGACATCGAGAACACCGACGAGTTCCAGAACAACACCGTGCAGGACCGGATCTTGGGCGCGGTCAAGCTGACCAAGCAGAAGAACCCGAACCTGAAGGTCGTCATCACCATCGGCACCACCACGACCGGCCCGGACTCGTGGGGCAAGCGCCTGATCAACCAGGCCAAGGCGATCGGCGCGCCGGTCGACGTCTGGTCGGTCATGCCGTTCGACTTCTCCAGCGGCGGTGACATGGCCGCGCTGACGAAGTCCGCGGTCGACGGGCTGAAGAACCAGCTCAAGACCACGTTCGGCTGGAGCGACGACACCGCCTACCGGCACAGCGGCCTCTCCTCGATGAACGGCAAGACCGACAACGCGGGCGAGACGGTCACGGTGGCGAACTTCAACTCCATCCGCGGCTACGCGGCGAGCCACCACCTGGCCCGCTTCACGTTCTGGGCCACCAACCGCGACTGCAGCGGCGGTGGCGAGTGCAGCGGCATCTCCCAGGACAAGTACGCGTTCACCAAGATCGTCGCCGGCTACACCGGCTGACGTCCCGGACCCGTAGTGGGGCTGTCGGGGGCCCTCTCACCGGCATCGGGGTCGGTGAGGGGGCCTTCGCGGGGGCTGGCCGTCAGCGCGGCAGCCCGCGGCTCACGAACTGTCACACGGCCGCAATCTGGGTCACCTACCGTCTTCGCATGACGAGCACCGAAGCGGCCGGCTACCGCGACAAAGTCGTGGCCGTCGAGCCCGGCGGGATCGAACCCGTCGCCGACGCCGACCGGCACGGACGGCCGCGGCAGCTGGCCTGGACCTGGGCCTCGCCCAACCTCGAGTTCGCCACCGTCTTCGTCGGCGTCCTCGCCGTCACCGCCTTCGGGCTCTCCTTCACCCAAGCCGCGCTCGCCGCCGTCGTCGGGAACGGGCTCGGCGCGCTGGCGCACGGTGTCCTGTCCGCGCGCGGCCCGCGCTACGGCGTGCCGCAGATGGTTCTCGGGCGGGCCGCGTTCGGGTACCGCGGCAACCTGCTGCCGGCCGCGCTGATGTCGGTGATGGCCGGCATCGGCTGGTTCGCCGTCAACAGCGTCAGCGGCGCCTTCGCGCTGACCAGCCTGACCGGGCTGCCCGTGCTCGCGTGCCTCGTGCTCGTCGTCGCGGTGCAGATCGTGATCGCCTTCTTCGGGCACAACCTCGTCCAGGCGTACGAAAAGTACGTCTTCGCCGTCCTGGCCGTCGTGTTCGCCGTCGCGAGCGTCGTCGTCTTCACGAAGGCCGGGCCCACCGCGAACGAAGGCAGCCCCGGCGGGTTCCTCCTCGCCGTCGGCACCGCGTTCGGCTACACGGCAGGCTGGAACCCGTACGCCGCCGACTACACGCGCTACCTGCCGAAGACCGCGTCGAAACGCACGATCGGCCTGTACGCCGGCGGCGGAATGTTCCTCTCCACCACCGTCCTGATGCTCGCCGGCGCCGCCTCGGCGACCATCGGCGGCCCGGCCGACGCCAACCCGGCGACGGCGTTCACCGGGCACCTGCCCGGCTTCCTCGCCGCCGCGACGCTGCTCGCCATCACGCTCGGCGCGGTCGCCGCGAACGTCCTGAACGTCTACTCGGGAGCGCTGGCCTTCCTCGCCCTCGGCGTCCGGCTGCCGCTGGCCTGGCGCCGAGCGGTCGTCGCGGTGGCCTTCGGCGCGGTCGGGTTCGTGCTGGCCTGGCTCGGGCTCACCGACGCCGGACACGCCTACGAGAACTTCCTGCTGGTCATCGCCTACTGGATCGGCCCGTGGCTCGGCGTGCTGCTGGCCGATCACCACCTCCGCCGCGGCACCGGCTTCGGCGACCTGCTCGCCGACCGGAGCCATCGCAACACCGCCGGGTTCACCGCGTTCCTCGTCGGGCTGGTGGTGTCCGTGGGCCTGTTCGCGAACCAGGCGCTCTACACCGGGCCGATTCCGAAAGCGGTTCCCGGCACCGGCGATCTGACCTTCGCCGCCGGTTTCGCCCTCGCCGCCGGCACGTACCTCCTGCTCCGCCGTCAGCGCACCGGCACGCCGGAGGCGTACCCACCTCCGCAGTAATACGGATAGCACCCGTAGTACGGCGGCGGGTTCCAGGTGGGCGGCGGCGTGCGCGTCTTCGTCGTCGGGGACGGCGGCGGCAGGTCGACCGTGACCGTCGGGGTCGGCGTCGGGCTCGGCGTCGGGCGCGCGTGCATCACCACCGGGGACGGGGTGGTCGTCTCGGTCGGGACGGCGGCGAGCGCGGTCGACGTCGGCACCGCGGTGGCCGGCTGCAGCTGCGGGAACTGCCGGTCGCCGGGAACCGCGTCCGGCCGGGTCGCGAGCACGATCACCAGCCCGCCCAGCACGACGACGACCGCCGAAGCCAGCGCCACCCGCGCCACCCCGCGTGCCCCGGCTTCGGGCTCGCCACCCCGGCGCGCGGCCAGCTCGGCCGCCCGCGAACCCGGTTTGCGCGGGCGCGTCCCGGTCTGCCTGAGCAGCTCGTCGACCGTGACCCGGTCCCGCCGCCTGCGCGCACTGCGCGTCATGCACGACCTCCACCCGCTACCCCCGCCGCCACGTCCACCGGCGGCGGCCTGATCCCGGTGGATAGTAGAAACCGTTGCGGGCATTTGTAAACGCGCTGATCGCCGCGGTCTCGTTACCGTCTCGAGACATCCGGATCGGGTTCCCGGCCGTAGCCGTCAACGAGCCGCGAACCGCCGCCGCAACCCCGCCACGCGGCGCGTCACCGGCGCGAACTCCGGCAGCCTCAGCACCGCCAGCAACCCGAACGGCACGGCCATCCCGAGCAGCCCCTGCACCGGCAGCTTCACCCACGCCCCGGGGATGACCCCGAGCGACGCCGGCACGGCGTGCCCCGCCAGCACCGCCGCGACCACGCCGAGCCCGCTCACCGAAAGCGTGATCAGCCCAACCCGCAGCGACCGCTTGCTGCGCAGGTGCCCGAGCCGGACCCACAGCCAGACCTGGCCGAGCACCGCCCCGACCACGAACCCGGCCCCGTTGACCAGCATCACGCCGTAGACCACGTGCTCGCCGTCGAGCAGGCCGCGGCAGAGCAGCAGCAGCGGGATCTTCACCGCCGTCATCACCAGCATGATCAGCGTCGGCGTGCGGGCGTCCTTCATCGCGTAGAACACCCGCAGCTGCAGCATCACCAGCGCGAACGGCAGCAGCCCGACCGCCGACACGGCCAGGGTCTGACCGAGCCGTTCGGCGTCTTCGAGGGTGCCGCGGCCCCAGGTGAAGATCGCGATGCCGATCGGCGTGCCGACCACCGCCAGCACCGCCGAGATCGGCACGAAGAGGACCGTCGAGATGCGGGAGGCGAGCGAGAGGTCACCGACGAGCGAGACCGTGTCGCCGT
This sequence comes from Amycolatopsis sp. Hca4, assembly GCF_013364075.1. GTDB lineage: Bacteria > Actinomycetota > Actinomycetes > Mycobacteriales > Pseudonocardiaceae > Amycolatopsis. The sequence goes on along the minus strand of NZ_CP054925.1, from coordinate 9,302,108 downwards.
CCGCGGCCGCGCGGCTCATCCGGGGCATCAGCGCCGTCAGGAGCGAGACGCCGAGGATGCCGTACGGGAGCTGGAACAGCAGGGACGCGTAGCTGTAGGCCGTGACGCCGCCGCTGTTGCCGCCGGTCAGCACCCGGGTGGTGATCACGAATCCGACGTGGCTGACCACGACGTAACCGAGGATCCACGCGGCGAGCCCGCCGAACTCCCTGATCCGCGGGTCGAAGCCCCAGCGCCAGCGGAACCGGAACCCGGTGCGCAGCAACGCCGGGATCAGCACGACGGCCTGCGCGACGATGCCGAGCGTGGTGCCGAGGCCGAGCACGAGCAGCTTCGGATCGCTCATCCGCACCGGGTCGAGGGTCAGCTCCCCCGGTACGACGGCGAACACGACGAGCGTGCCGGTGACCACGACGTTGTTCAGCACCGGCGCCCAGGCCGGCGGGCCGAAGACGTTCTGCGCGTTGAGGATGGCCGACAGCAGCGCGAACAGGCCGTAGAAGAGGATCTGCGGCAGCAGCAGGTACGCCAGCGCGGTGGTCAGCGCCGGGTTCGCGGTCGGGGACGATTTGTCGACGTAGAGGGCGGTGAACAGCGGCGCGATCGCCACCGCGACGGCCGTGCCGACCACGAGCAGCACCAGTGCCATGGTGATCAGCCGCTGCGTGTAGGCGCGGCCGCCGTCCGGGTCGTCGTGCGAGCGGACCAGCAGCGGTACCACGACGCTGGCCAGGACACCGCCGAAGAGCAGCTCGAAGACGATGTTGGGCAGGGTGTTCGCGACGGTGAAGGAGTCGTTGACCACCCCGGTCCCGACCACGGCGGCGAGCAGCAGCTTCGCGACGAACCCGGTGACCCGGCTGACGGCGGAGGCGACCGCCATCCGCCCGCTGGACCGGGCCAGCGACGAGCCGGCACCCTCCCCGCGGCCGGCGCTGACCGGCGACGCGGGCGGCCGCGCGACGATCTGGCCGGCGAACTCGTCGTACGGCCGCCGCGAAACGTCGAGGTCACGGGTCGGCCAGTGCGGGCCACGCAGCTCGCTCGGGAGGAAGACCGTCGCCTCGTCGTCCACCGGTGGTGGGTGCTCCGCCATGGGGACAAGCCTGCCAGGTCGGGGTCACGCACGGGAGTCCGAACACTTGTTCGACCCGGCGACGCTCGGTGACGCTCAGGCGGCGGCGGTGATCTCCAGCGCGGCCCGCCCGGCCTCGGTCAGCTCGGCGGCCACGCGCCCGGTGCCGCCTTCGACGGCGGGCCGCAGGTAGCCGCCGTGGGCGAGGGCGTGCGCGGTGACCTGATCGCAACAGGCGAATCCGTCGATGAAGAGGTCGGGCTCGCAGCTGCACGACATCTGCGCGCGACCCGCGGCCACCGCCTTCAGCATCGCCATTGCGCGGTGGGTGAGCTCGACTCGTGAACCGGACACCGGGATCGCCTTCCTCGTTCGTCGCTACACCGGGTTATTCGCCCGATGGGCCGATTGTGTTACTTACGGCACTATGACGTTCGAGGGGTGGGGGAGGTTCCATGGGTCTTCGGTCGCCTCCCCAAACGAGTCTGCCGGGGTTCTCATGCTTGTCCTCGCCGGACGGGCAGGCTCTGGGATGGCCCCTGGCTCTCGTTGTCGGGTCGCCTTGAGTGGGTGGGCCGCGGGAGGTCATCCCGTCGCCTGGTTGAGGCCTATCACTTTGAGCCGGGCCCGCAAGCTTTGTCGTGTCCGCTTGGCTTGGGTTGTGGGTTGCGGGCCCGGCTCAAAGTGATTTTGCGGCCTCAGGCGACGGGATGACCTCGCCGCTCCTTTGGCTGGTTGGCTCAGGCCAACCGGAGCTCCAGCGTCTTTGCCCACTCTCGGACGATTTGGCGTCTTCTGCGGGTGTCGTCCGTCAGGAGGTTGGCCAGGCCCAGGCCTCTGGCAAGGTCCAGTGTTGCCTGGACCAGCTCTCGTACCCCGGGCTTCGACTCGTCCACTCCCAGGAGTTCCACCGTTACCCGGTGGGCCTCGCGGCCCACCCGGGCCTCCAAGGGGACCAGCACGTCACGTAGGGCCTCGTCGGTCGCCGCCACTGACCACAGCTGCAGGGCCGCTCGGAACAGGGGGCCCGTGTACAAGTTCAGGACCATTTCGACCACTCGCTCGATGCGGGATGCTCCGCTCGGGAGGTCGGCCGCCTGGGCTCGGAGCTCGTCGATCTGGGCCTCTCCCAGGAGGTCCACCGCCGCCACCACCAGGTCCTCTCGGGCCGGGAAGTGGTGCTGGGCCGCTCCTCGGGAGACGCCCGCTCGCTCGGCGATCCCGGCCACCGTCACGCCGTGCCAACCTCGCTCGCCGAAGCTGTCCAGGGCCGCTTCGATCAAGCGGCGCCTTGTTGTCCGGCTGCGCTCCTGCTGGGGTTCGCGGATGCCCGTCAAGCGCGTTCCACCCAGAAGTCGAGCTGGAGGTCTTCCTCCGCCGTGTCGCCGATGCGGTACTTCGCGAAGTCGGTGACGCCTTCGGCCCTCAATACCTCGTCGTCGAGGAAGAAGTTTCCGGTCGCTGCGCGACTCGGCTTCGTCAGGATTGCGTGAGCCGCGTCGGCCATGATCTCCGGTGTCCTGCTTCGGGACGCCAGCTCCGCCCCCACCACGTTGCGGATCGCCGCCGTGTCGATCGTTGTCCGGGGCCACAGGGAGTTGGCCGCGATGCCGTCCTTCTTCAGCTCGGCCGCCAGGCCTATCGTCACCAAGCTCATCGAGTACTTGGCCATGCTGTACGCGAGGTGGCCTGCGGTGAACCACTTCTCGTCGAGGCTGATCGGCGGGGACAGCGTCAGGATGTGCGGGTTCGTCGACCGGCGGAGGTGGGGGATGGCCAGTTTGGACAGCAGGAACGTCCCGCGGGCGTTGATGTCCTGCATCAGGTCGTACCGCTTCATGCTGACCTGCTCGGTCGGGGTCAGGTCGATCGCGCTCGCGTTGTTGACCACCACATCGATGCCGCCGAACCGCTCGACCGTCTTCGCCACCGCCTCCGCGACACCGTCGTCGTCGCGGACGTCGCCGACCATCGGCAGTGCGTGGCCGCCCGCCTTTTCGATCGCCTCGGCCGCCGTGTGGATCGTGCCGGGCAGTTTCGGGTGGGGCTCGGCCGTCTTCGCCAGGAGTGCCACGTTCGCGCCGTCGGCCGCCGCGCGGAGGGCTATTGCCTCGCCTATTCCGCGGCTTCCGCCCGACATCAGGATCGTCTTTCCCGCCAAGGTAGCCAAAGTGACCCTCCTAGTAGGACTTCGGGAGGCCGAGGCTGTGCTGGCCGACGAAGTTGAGCACCATCTCGCGGCTGACCGGGGCGATCCGGCCCAGCCGCACCGCCGTGACCAGCGTGCCGAGGCCGTATTCGGTGGCCAGGCCGTTGCCGCCGTGGGTCTGGACGGCCTGGTCCGTCGCGCGGATCGCGACCTCGGCGGCGGCGTACTTGGCCATGTTGGCCGACTCCCCCGCGCCGAAGTCGTCGCCCGAGTCGTAGAGCGACGCCGCCTTCTGCGTCATCAGCTTCGCGAGCTCCAGCTCGATCTTGATCTCGGCCAGGGGGTGCGCGAGGCCCTGGTGGGTGCCGATCGGCGCGCCCCAGACCTTCCGCTCGTTGGCGTAGCCCACGGCCTTGGCCAGCGCGTACCGGGCGATGCCGAGCGAGAACGACGCCCCCATGATGCGTTCCGGGTTCAGGCCCGCGAACAGCTGCGCGATCGCCGCGTCCTCCTCGCCGACCAGCGCCTCGGCCGGGAGCTTGACGTCGTCGAGGAACAGCGAAAACTGGTTCTCCGGCGCGACGATGTCCATCGGGATCTTCGTGTACTCGAAGCCTTCGGTGTTCGTCGGGAGGATGAACAGCGCCGGCTTGAGGCGGCCGGTCTTCGCGTCCTCGGTGCGGCCGACGACGAGCACCGCGTCGGCCTCGTCGACGCCGGAGATGTACACCTTGCGGCCGTTGAGGACCCAGCCGCCGGAGTCCCGCCGCGCAGTGGTGGTGATCTTGTGCGAGTTCGACCCGGCGTCCGGCTCGGTGATCGCGAAGACCATCCGCTTGCTGCCGTCGGCGATGCCGGGCAGCCACTGCTTCTTCTGCTCGTCGGTGCCGAAGCGGGAGATCACCGTGCCGCAGATGGCCGGCGAGACCACCATGAGCAGCAGCGGCGAGCCCGCGGCGGCGAGTTCTTCGAGCACCGCGGCGAGGTCGGCGATGCCCGCGCCCCCGCCGCCGTACTCCTCCGGGATGTTGACGCCGAGGTAGCCCAGCCGCCCGGCCTCGTCCCAGAGCTCGTGGGTCTTCTCGTCCGCGCGGGCCTTGCGGGCGTAGTACTCGTGCCCGTACTTGGCGCCCAGCTCGGCGACGGCCTTGCGAAGCGCGATCCGCTCCTCCGGCTCGATGAAGTTCATCGCGTTCATTCTGCTTCTCCCACCACCGCGAGGATCGTGCCCACTTCGACCTGCTGTCCCACTGTCACCGGCAGTTCCGCCACCACGCCGTCGGCGGGGGCGGCGATCCGGTGTTCCATCTTCATCGCTTCGAGCCACAGCAACGGGTCGCCCGCCTTCACCGGGTCCCCGGCCTGCACGGCAAGCCGCACGACGGTGCCGGGCATCGGCGCGACCAGCGACCCGGCGGCCAGAGCCGCGTCCGGGTCGGCGAACCGCGGCTCGGCCTCGAGCGCCACCGAGCCGAGCGCGGAGTCCACGTAGGACACGCCATCGTGGCGGGCGACGTCGAAAGTGCGCCGCACGCCGTTCACCTCGAGCACGACCCGGCCGGGCTCGGCGCTCACCAAACCGGCCTCGAACCCGTCGGCCCTCAGTCCGTCGCGAGTCAGCGAGTAGACCACTTCGTACTCGCGATCGGCCACCGTGAAGACCTTGCGCTGCCCGGCCGAACGGACGTTGCGCCAGCCACTCGGCAGCCTGCTCTGCGTGGTGGCCGACGCCCGGTTGCCCGCCGCGTCCGCCAGCGCTGCCGCGAGGGCCGAGAGCCGTTCGGTGTCCACCGTGGCCAGCGGCGCGGCGAGGGTGTCGAGGCCGTGGCGGTCGAAGAACGCCGTGTCGGTCTCGCCGGCCAAGAAGGCTTCGTGGCGCAGGATGTTCACCAGGAGGTCGCGGTTGGTGACGACGCCGTGGATCTTCGTCGCCGCCAGGGCCTTGGCGAGCCGGCGGGCCGCCTCGGCGCGGGTCGGGGCCCAGGTGATCACCTTGGCCAGCATCGGGTCGTAGTGGACGCCCACCACCGAGCCGGTCTCGAAGCCGGAGTCGAGCCGCAGGCCGGGGCCGTGGGTGAACGACCGGTCCGCATCGGGCACCGCGAACGTGTGGAGCGTGCCGCTCTGCGGCTGCCAGTTCGCGGCCGGGTCTTCGGCGTAGAGCCGGACCTCGATGGAGTGGCCCACCGTGGGCGGCGGGTCGGCCGGCAGGCGCTCGCCCTCGGCGATCCGCAGCTGCAGGGCGACCAGGTCGAGGCCGGTGACGTTCTCGGTGACCGGGTGCTCGACCTGCAGCCGGGTGTTCATCTCGAGGAAGTAGAACCGGCCGTCCGGCCCGGCGAGGAACTCGACCGTGCCCGCGCCGACGTAGTCGATCGCCTCGGCCGCCTTGCGCGCGGCGTCGAACAGCTCCTCGCGCATGGCCGCGTCGACGAACGGCGAGGGCGCTTCCTCGACGACCTTCTGGTGCCGGCGCTGGATCGAGCACTCCCGCTCCCCCACCGCCCAGACCGTGCCGTGGGTGTCGGCCAGCACCTGGACCTCGATGTGCCGCCCGGTCTCCAGGTACCGCTCGCAGAACACGGTCGGGTCGCCGAACGCGGACCCGGCCTCGGCGCTCGCGCCTTCCACCGCTTCGGCCAGCTCGTCGAGCGAACGCACCACGCGCATGCCGCGGCCGCCGCCGCCGGCCGACGCCTTGACCAGCAACGGCAGGTCGGCTTCGGTGACCGAGTCCGGGTCCAGTTCGGACAGCACCGGGACGCCCGCGGCGGCCATCAGCGTCTTGGACTCCACTTTGGAACCCATGGTCTCGATGGCCTCCGGCGGCGGCCCGACCCACGTGAGTCCCGCGTCGAGCACGGCTCGCGCGAAGGCGGCGTTCTCGGACAGGAAGCCGTAACCGGGGTGGACGGCGTCGGCGCCGGTTTCGGCCGCGGCCTTGACCAGCAGTTCGGCCCGCAGGTACGTCTCGGCCGGTGCGTTGCCGGGCAGCCGGACGGCCGCGTCGGCTTCGAGGGCGTGCGGCGCGGCGGCATCGGCGTCGGAGAACACCGCGACCGTGCCGATCCCGGCGTCGCGGCAGGTGCGGAAGACGCGGCGGGCGATCTCGCCGCGGTTGGCGACCAGCAGGTTCTGGATCATCGCTCGCTCACATCCGGAAGACGCCGAAGCCCTCGGCGCCCTTCACTGGTCCATTGTGGATCGCGGACAGGCTCAGGCCCAGCACGGTACGGGTGTCGCGCGGGTCGATGATGCCGTCGTCGTAGAGCATGCCGGAGAGGAACATCGGCATCGACTCGGCTTCGATCTGCCCCTCGACCATGGCCCGCATGGCCTTGTCGTGCTCCTCGTTGTACTCCTGGCCACGGCTCTCGGCGGCCGCGCGAGCCACGATCGACAGCACGCCGGCCAGCTGGGCCGGGCCCATCACCGCGGACTTCGCGCTCGGCCAGGCGAACAGGAACCGGGGATCGTAGGCACGGCCGCACATGCCGTAGTGGCCGGCGCCGTAAGAGGCTCCCATGAGGACGGACAGGTGCGGCACCTTCGAGTTCGACACCGCGTTGATCATCATCGCGCCGTGCTTGATGATCCCGCTCTGCTCGTACTCCTTGCCGACCATGTAGCCGGTCGTGTTGTGCAGGAACACCAGCGGCGTGTGGATCTGGTTGGCCAGCTGGATGAACTGCGCGGCCTTCTGCGACTCCTCGCCGAACAGCACGCCCTGCGCGTTGGCCAGCACACCAACCGGGTAGCCGTGGATGCTCGCCCAGCCCGTCACCAGGCTCGACCCGTACAGCGGCTTGAACTCGTCGAAGTCGGAGCCGTCGACGACGCGGGCGATGACCTCGCGCGGGTCGAACGGCACCTTGAGGTCGGTCGGCACGATGCCGAGCAGGTCCTCGGCGTCGTACAGCGGCTCGGCGTAGTCCGGCTTGGGCGTCGGCCCCTGCTTGGTCCAGTTCAGCCGCTTGACGATGTTCCGGCCGAGGCGGATCGCGTCGGCCTCGTCGACGGCCAGGTAGTCGGCCAGGCCCGACGTCCGCGCGTGCATCTCGGCGCCGCCGAGCGACTCGTCGTCGGACTCTTCGCCGGTGGCCATCTTGACCAGCGGCGGCCCGCCGAGGAACACCTTGGCGCGCTCCTTGACCATCACGACGTAGTCCGACATGCCCGGCAGGTACGCCCCGCCCGCGGTCGAGTTGCCGAAGACCAGCGCGATCGTCGGGCAGCCCGCGGCCGAGGCCCGCGTGATGTCGCGGAAGATCCGGCCGCCGGGGATGAAGATCTCCTTCTGCGTCGGCAGGTCGGCGCCGCCGGACTCGACCAGGTTGATCGACGGCAGCCGGTTCTGCGCGGCGATGTCCGCGGCCCGGAAGCTCTTCTTGGTCGTCCACGGGTTGCTCGCGCCGCCCTTGACCGTCGGGTCGCTGGCCGAGATCAGGCACTCGACGCCTTCGACCACGCCGATGCCGGTGACCAGGCTCGCGCCGACGCGGTAGTCGGTGCCCCAGGCGGCCAGCGGCGACAGCTCCAGGAACGGCGAGTCCTCGTCGAGCAGCAGCTCGATGCGTTCCCGCGCGAGGAGCTTGCCGCGCTTGCGGTGCCGTTCGACGTACTTCTCGCCGCCGCCGGCCACGGCCTTGGCGTGCTCGGCGTCGATCTCGGCGAGCTTCTCCAGCATCGCCTCGCGGTTCGCGCCGAACTCGGCGGCCCGCGTGTCCACTGTGGACCTCAGAGCAGTCACGAGGTGTATCCCAATCGCTTCGCGGCCAGGCCGGTGAGGATCTCGGTGGTGCCGCCGCCGATGCCGAGGATCCGGACGTCGCGGTAGTGGCGCTCCACTTCGGACTCGCGCATGTAGCCGAGCCCGCCGTGCAGCTGGACGGCCTCGTTGACCACCCATTCGGCGGCCTCGACGGCGGTGTTCTTGGCGAAACAGGCTTCGGCGATGACTTCCTCGCCCGAGACGTGCCGGATCGCGGCCTGCCGGGTGTAGGTGCGGGCGACGTCGACCTTCCGCGCCATCTCGGTGAGCTTGTGCTGGACGACCTGCCGCGAGATGAGCGGGCGGCCGAACGTCTCGCGCAGCCGGCACCAGTCCAGCGTCAGGTCGAGCGCCCGCTGGGCGTGCGCGTAGGCCTGCACGGCCAGCGACAGCCGTTCGGTGACGAACTGGGTGGCCACCTGCGCGAAGCCGCTGTTCTCGGCCCCCACCAGGTTTTCCGACGGCGCCCGGACGTCCACGTAGGACAGCTCGGCGGTGTCGGAGCAGAGCCAGCCCATCTTGTCGAGCTTGCGGCTCACCGTGAACCCGGGCGTGCCGCGTTCGACGACGATCAGCGAAAGCCCGTGCGCGCCGTCGCCGCCGGTGCGGACCACGGTCGTCACGAAGTCCGCGCGGCAGCCGGAGGTGATGAACGTCTTGGCGCCGTTGATGACGTACTCGTCGCCCTCGCGGACGGCGGTGGTCCGGATGCCGGCGACGTCGGAGCCGCCGTCGGGCTCGGTGACGGCGAGCGAGCCGATCTTGGCGCCTTCGAGCGTCGGCCGCACCCAGCGTTCGACCTGCACCGGGTCGCCGGCCTCGGCGATGTGCGGGACGGCGATGCCGCAGGTGAACAGGGAGGCGAAGAGGCCGCCGGAGCCACCCGCGTAGTGCATCTCCTCGGCGACGACCAGCGCGTCGAGGTAGTTGCCGTCGCCGCCACCGATCTCCTCGGGGAACGCGACACCCAGCAGGCCGAGTTCCCCGGCCTTCCGGTGCAGGTCGCGCGGCAGCTCGCCGTCGCGCTCCCAGTCGTCGAGGTGCGGCAGGACCTCCTGCTCGACGAACCTGCGGACGGTCTTGCGCAGCTCGGCCCGTTCGGGCGTCCGGAAGGGGTCGGTCACCGCAGGACCTCCGGGACGTCGATCTCCCGCGACCGCAGCCACTCGCCGAGGGCCTTGGCCTGCGGGTCGAACCGCGCCTGCGAGGCGACGCCCTCGCCGAGGATGCCTTCGACGACGAAGTTCATCGCCCGCAGGTTCGGCAGCAGGAAGCGGGTCACCGGCAGGTCCGCGGTCTCGGGCAGCAGCCGCTTGAACTCGGCGACGGTCAGCCGGTGCACCAGCCACCGCCACGCCTGCTCCGAGCGCACCCAGACGCCGACGTTGGCGTTGCCGCCCTTGTCGCCGCTGCGGGCGCCGGCGATCGTGCCCAGCGGCACCCGCCGCACCGGCCCGTGGTCCAGGGGTTCGGGCAGCGCCGGTTCATCCACTTCGGACAGGTCCTGAGTGGATGCCGAAGGCGCTATGTCGACTCGCATGCCGTCGGGCAGCACGGCGACGTGCGGCACCTTCGCCGCGTCCACGTAGGCCGCGGTGTAGACGCCGTAGGGCGAGGCGTCCGACGGCGGCGCCGTCACGTGGAAGCCGGGGTAGCTCGCCAGCGCGAGTTCGACGGCCGCGCCGGTGAACGCGCGCCCGGCCACCTTCGGATCGGCGTCCTTGACGGCGACGTGCAGCAGTGCGCTGGCGGTCTGCTCGGTGTCGGCGTCGCGGTGGTCGGTGCGGGCGAGGGTCCACCGGACGTCCGCCGGCGGCCGGTCCTTCATGGACGTTTCGAGCTGTTCCCGCACCAGGGCGGCTTTCGCCTCGATGTCGAGTCCGGTGAGGACGAACGTGGTCTCGTTGCGGAATCCGCCGAGGGTGTTGAGGGCGACCTTCAGCGTCGGCGGCGGCGCTTCACCGCGGACGCCGGAGATGCGGACGCGGTCGGGGCCGTCTTCGGCCAGCGTCAGCGTGTCGAACCGGGTCGTCACATCGGGTCCGGCGTACCGCGCGCCGGTGATTTCGTAGAGCAGCTGCGCGGTGACCGTGCCGACGTTCACCACACCCCCGGTTCCGGGGTGCTTGGTGATGACGCTGGAGCCGTCGGCCTCGATCTCGGCGATCGGGAAGCCGGGCACGCCGAGGCTGTGCTCGGTGAAGAAGGCGTAGTTGCCGCCGGTGGCCTGGGCACCGCACTCGATGACGTGCCCGGCGGCGACCGCGCCGGCGAGCGCGTCGAAGTCGTCGCGGGCCCACCCGTAGTGCGCGGCGGCCGGGCCGACGATGACGGAGGCGTCGGTGACGCGGCCGGTGACGACGACGTCGGCGCCCGCGTTCAGGCACTCGGCGATGCCCCAGGCGCCGAGGTAGGCATTGGCGGTCAGCGGTTTCCCGAGGTCCAGCTCCTCGGCGCGCTGCACGAGGTCATCGCCTTCGACGTGCGCGATCTTCACGTCGAGGCCCAGTTTCGCCGCCAGTTCCCGGAGCGCGTCGGCCAGCCCGGCGGGGTTGAGCCCACCGGCGTTGGCGACGATCTTGACACGCTTTTCCCGCGCCAGCCCGAGGTTCTCCTCCATCTGGCGCAGGAACGTCTTGGCGTAGCCGCGAGTGGCGTCCTTCATCCGGTCGCGGCCGAGGATCAGCATGGTCAGCTCGGCCAGGTAGTCGCCGGTCAGGACGTCGAGCGGGCCGCCGGTGAGCATCTCGCGGACGGCGGAGAACCGGTCGCCGTAGAAGCCCGAGGCGTTGCCGATGCGGTAGGTCATGTGAACTGCCCCGGCTTCCGGCCGTTTCCGGGCGGCCCTGCGAACGCCTGCGCGACGCCCAGCCACTCCTCGACGTCGGCGCCGTGGGCGACCAGGTCGGTGTCGGCCGGGTGCCGCCGCTGGGTGACGACCAGGCAGAAGCCGACCGCGCTGCCGGTGAGCTTCTGCTCGGCGTCCTCGGGCCCGAACGCCCAGGTGGAGCCGTCCGGCGCGGTCAGTTCGACGCGGAATTCCTCTGTCGGCGGAGCGAGGGAGTTGACCTTGTAGGCGAAGTCGCGGGTGCGCGTGCCGAAGCGGGCGATGTGCCAGAGGCGCGCGGTGGGCTCGCGGGTCAGGCCGAGGGCGTCGAAGATGTCCTGGCCGTGGGCCCAGGTCTCCATCATCCGCGCGGTGGCCATCGAGGCGGCGCTCATCGGCGGCCCGTACCAGGGCAGCTTCTGCCCGTCCGGCACGGCCGCCAGGGCTTCGGCCAGCAGCGCGCGGCCTTCGCGCCAGTCTTCGAGAATCTCCCGAGGCGGCCGCTGCGCTCCGGCCGCGGCGCCGTCGTCGACGTACGTCTCCCCGGTCTTGAGGAGCTCTTCGACCTCGGCCTGCCAGTCTTCCGGGTGCGCCGCCGCGATCAGTGACTTCCGGTCGGTCCAGGCCAGGTGCGCGATCTGGTGCGCGATCGTCCACCCTTCGGCAGGTGTCGCGCGCGCCCAGTCCGCCGCGGGCAGGCCCGCGACCACGTCGTCGATCGTCCGTGCTTCCGCGTCGAGATCCCCGAGGATCACGCCGAGGTCCGCCATCGCCCGCCTCCTTGCGTCCTGGCCGCCAGCGTGGCACCGGCCGACAGAAAAATCAAGCACGCCTGATTGTTTCGCCGCGGACGCTGGGTACCCACTATTGACATCTTGCCAGTAGCGTCGCGCTGCAATAGCTTCGTCGCATGGCCGACTACGCCGAGATCACCTACGCCGTGGCGGATCGGGTTGCCACCGTCACGCTGAACCGGCCCGAGGCGCGCAACGGCTACACGATCCGGATGGCCGACGAGCTCGGTGCCGCCATGGACCGCGCCGATCGTGACGAAGACGTCCGCGTCGTGGTGCTGACCGGGGCGGGCAAGGACTTCTGCGTCGGCGCGGACCTCTCCCGGGGCGGCTTCGACTTCGACCCCGACGAGGGGCCCGGCAGCGCATGGCAGGAGCCCGCCGGCCGGTGCTCGAAGCGGATCTTCACCATGAACAAACCCGTGATCGCCGCCCTGCACGGGGCCGCCGTCGGGGGCGGGCTCACCATCACGCTTTCGTGCGATTACCGGCTCGCCTCGGAGGACTCGCGGTTCGGCTTCGTGTTCACCCGCCGCGGCATCTACCCCGAAGGCGCCTCCGCGTGGTTCCTCCCCCGGCTCGTCGGGATGGGGACCGCGCTCGACTGGATGATCAGCGGGCGCGTCTTCACCGCGGCCGAGGCCCTCGAAAAAGGCCTGGTGCACAAGGTCTTCCCCACCGGAACCGTGCTCGACGAGGCCTACCGGATCGCCCGGGAGATCGTCGAGACGACCGCGCCGGTCTCGGTCGCCGTCACCCGGCAGCTGCTCTACCGGATGGCCAGCGCCGAGTCGCCGTTCCCGGTGCACCGGGTCGACTCGAAGCTGATCGGCGGCCTGGGCGCCAGCCCGGACGCCGTCGAGGGCGTGCTGTCCTTCCTGCAGAAGCGGCCGCCGTCCTTCGGCATGCGCGTCGACAAGGACCTGCCCGACCACCTGCCCTGGCTGGAGAAATGACCCCGTACCCGCCGCAGCCCTGGAACCTCGTCGCCGACGCGCACGTGTCGATCTGGCGGGTCCCCGCGCGCGAGGTGCACCCGGGCGCCCTGTCGGTCGCCGGGTACACCAGCGTCTTCACCGCCTGGATCGCCTACCGCGAGCCCGGGCAGCTCAGCTACCACGAGCTGCTCGCCGCCGTCCCGGTGCGCGGGCCGCGGACCACCTGCACGATCACTCAGATCTGGGTCGACTCCGAAGTCTCCCTCGCCGGCGGCCGCGAACTCTGGGCCATCCCGAAGGACCTCGCCGCCCTGCAGTTCACCGACCGCACCTTCACCGCCGCCACCGGCGACGACTGGATCGCCACCGCGGCCTTCACGCCCCGGCCCGGCTCGCCGCTCGCCCTGCCCGGCCGGTTCGACGTCCTCCAGGACCGCGACGGCACCCCCGTGCGGACCCCCGTCGGCGCGAAGATCCGGCCCGCGCTCGCCGCGGCGGACTGGACGGTCAACGCCCGCGGCCCGCTCGGCTACCTGGCCGGCCGCCGGCCGTTCCTGAGCCTCGCCCTGCCCGCCACCGTGCTGCGGTTCGGCGCCTGAGCGCCGTCTTCCAGCGTGCGCTCCCGGCGGTCCCCGAAGCGGCCTGCCCGGGCCGTGAGCAGCACCTCTGGGTGATCACGTAACCCGGCAGGGTGAGGGCTCGCGACACGCCATTTAGGGGCCCGTGCGGGCGATCACCCCAACATGTAGTCTCTCAACACCGGCAGCCCCCAGCGACGGGGAGACCGCTGCAGAGGGTCGCCGGGCAGCTTTGAAGAACCTGCAGCGCACGGCCTCGCGAGGTCGTGCGGCGATCGAACGCGCCCGAAAACTTGGAGACACGCATGTCAGTCGATACCGGTCAGCGGCCCTCCGGGACCGCCTCACCCACCGCGATCCGGGTCATCCGGCGGGACGGCAGCGTGTCGCCGTTCGACGCCGGCAAGATCTCGGTCGCGCTGACCAAGGCGTTCCTCGCGGTCGAGGGCGGCGACGCCGCCGCGTCCTCCCGCGTGCACCACGTCGTCGCCGAGCTGACCACGCAGGTCGAGGCGTCCCTGCTGCGCCACGCCGGCCCCGAGACCGCCCTGCACATCGAGCAGATCCAGGACCTGGTCGAACTCGCGCTGATGCGCGGCGAGCACCACAAGGTCGCCCGCGCCTACGTCCTCTACCGCGAGGAGCGCGCGAAGGCCCGCGAGGCCGCGAAGCCGGCCGCCGCCGAGGTCGCGCTGAACGTCAAGGGCACCGACGGCGTCCTGCGCCCGCTCGACTGGGCCCGCGTTTCCCACGTCGTGGGCGAGGCCGTCGCCGGCCTGGACGACGTCACCGCCGAGCCGGTGCTGGCCGAGACCAAGCGCAACCTCTACGACGGCATCAGCGCCGACGAGCTCGCCCTGGCCCAGATCATGGCCGCCCGGGTGCTGGTCGAGCAGGAGCCGAACTACTCCTACGTCTCCGCCCGCCTGCTGCTGGACAAGCTGCGCGGCGAGGCGCTGAGCTACCTCGCGAAGAAGCCGCGCCAGGCCAGCCAGGACGAGATGGCGGCCGAGTACCCCGCGTACTTCCGCGCCTACCTGCGCCGCGCGATCGAGCTGGAACTGGTCGACGGCGAGCTGCAGCGCTTCGACCTGGACAAGATCACCGCCGCGATCCGCCCCGAGCGCGACCTCGACTTCGGCTTCCTCGGCCTGCAGACGCTGTACGACCGGTACTTCCAGCACCACGACGGCACCCGGTTCGAGCTGCCGCAGGCGTTCTTCATGCGCGTCGCCATGGGTCTCGCCATCCGCGAAGACGATAGGGAATCTCGTGCCATCGAGTTTTACGAGCTGCTGTCGAGCTTCCACTTCATGGCTTCGACGCCGACGCTGTTCAACTCGGGCACCACGCGCCCGCAGCTGTCGTCCTGCTTCCTGACCACGGTGGACGACGACCTGGACTCGATCTTCCAGGCGTACAAGAACAACGCGCTGCTGGCCAAGTACTCGGGCGGCCTCGGCAACGACTGGACCCCGGTGCGCGGCCTCGGCGCGCACATCAAGGGCACCAACGGCCAGTCGCAGGGCGTCGTGCCGTTCCTCAAGATCGCCAACGACACCGCCGTCGCGGTCAACCAGGGCGGCAAGCGCAAGGGCGCGGCCTGCGCGTACCTCGAGACCTGGCACGTCGACATCGAGGAGTTCCTCGACCTGCGCAAGAACACCGGTGACGACCGCCGCCGCACCCACGACATGAACACCGCGAACTGGGTGCCCGACGAGTTCCTCCGCCGCGTCGAGGCCGACGCGCAGTGGACGCTGTTCTCGCCGAACGAGACGCCGGACCTGCACGACCTCTACGGCAACGAGTTCTCGCAGCGCTACCGCGAGTACGAGGCCGCCGCCGACCGCGGCGAGATCAAGGTGTTCCGCCGCGTCCGCGCGGTCGACCTGTGGCGCCGGATGCTGACCATGCTGTTCGAGACCGGCCACCCGTGGATCACCTTCAAGGACCCGTGCAACCTGCGCTCGCCGCAGCAGCACGTCGGCGTGGTGCACTCGTCCAACCTGTGCACCGAGATCACGCTGAACACCAACAGCGAAGAGGTCGCGGTCTGCAACCTCGGCTCGGTGAACCTGCTCAAGCACGTCACCCCCGAGGGCCTGGACACCCAGCGCCTCGAAAAGACCGTGCGCACCGCCGTCCGCATGCTGGACAACGTGATCGACATCAACTTCTACACGATCCCGGAGGCGCGCCGCTCCAACCTGCGCCACCGCCCGGTCGGGCTGGGGCTGATGGGCTTCCAGGACGCGCTGTTCGAGCTGGGCCTGCCGCTGTCGTCGGAAGCCGCCGTGCAGTTCGCCGACACGAGCATGGAGCACATCTCCTACTACGCGATCTCGGCGTCGACCGACCTCGCCGAGGAGCGCGGCCAGTACCAGTCGTTCGAGGGTTCGCTGTGGAGCAAGGGCATCCTGCCGATCGACTCGATGCAGCTGCTCATCGACGCGCGCCAGGGTGACAACCTCGACGTCGACCTGTCGACCACTTTGGACTGGGCGCCGCTGCGCGAGCGGGTCAAGACCGTCGGCATGCGCAACTCCAACATGATGGCGATCGCGCCGACCGCGACGATCTCCAACATCTGCGGCGTCGGCCAGTCGATCGAGCCGCTGTTCCAGAACCTGTACGTCAAGTCGAACATGTCCGGTGACTTCACCGTGGTGAACCCGCACCTGGTCCGTTCGCTCAAGGCGCGCGGGCTGTGGGACGAGGTCATGGTCAGCGACCTGAAGTACTTCGACGGCAGCCTCGGCCAGATCGACCGCGTGCCGGACGACCTGAAGGCGCTGTACGCGACGGCGTTCGAGATCGAGTCGAAGTGGCTGGTGGACGCGGGTTCGCGGCGCCAGAAGTGGATCGACCAGGCGCAGTCGCTGAACCTGTACATCGCGGCGCCGAGCGGCCGCAAGCTCGACCAGCTGTACCGCTACGCGTGGCACAAGGGCCTCAAGACCACGTACTACCTGCGGGCGCAGTCCGCGACGCACGTGGAGAAGAGCACCCTGCGCGGCACCGACGGCAAGCTGAACGCCGTTTCGGCCACCCCGGCTCCGGCCGCGGCGGCCCCGGCCCCCGCCCCGGCTCCCACGCCGGCGCCTGCTCCCTCGCCGTCGCCTTCGCCGAAGCCCGAGCCGGACGTCGACTTCGTGGCCACCGAAGGCGCCGCCTGCCGCATCGACGACCCCGACTGCGAAGCCTGCCAGTAAAGGAATCCCTGCAGAAATGACCAACGTGGAGACGACGGACGCGACCGGCCTCGGGGAGATCGAGGTCGGCGCCGCCCGGATCAACGTCGACGACAAGCGCATGATCAACGCGCGCGCCGACGTCAACCAGCTGCTGCCCATGAAGTACAAGTGGGCGTGGGAGAAGTACCTGGCCGGCTGCAACAACCACTGGATGCCGACCGAGGTCGCCATGCAGGCCGACATCGCGCTGTGGAAGTCGCCGGACGGCCTCACCGAGGACGAGCGGCAGATGCTCAAGCGCAACCTCGGCTTCTTCGCCACGGCGGAGTCGTTGGTGGCCAACAACATCGTGCTCGCGGTGTACCGGCAGATCACCAACCCCGAGTGCCGCCAGTACCTGCTGCGCCAGGCGTTCGAGGAGGCCGTGCACACGCACACCTTCCAGTACATCTGCGAAAGCCTCGGCCTGGTCGAGGGCGAGCTGTTCAACATGTACCGCGAGGTCCCGTCCATTTCGGACAAAGACGCGTGGGCGCTGAAGTACACGCAGAACCTGGAGAACCCGGACTTCGAGACGGGCACGCCGGAGGCCGACCAGGCGTTCCTGCGTGACCTGGTCGCGTTCTACGTGATCTTCGAGGGCATGTGGTTCTACACCGGCTTCGCGCAGATCCTGTCGCTGGGCCGCCGGAACAAGATGGTCGGCATCGCCGAGCAGTACCAGTACATCCTGCGCGACGAGTCGATCCACCTGAACTTCGGCATCGACTGCATCAACCAGATCAAGATCGAGAACCCGCACCTGTGGACGCCCGAGTTCCAGGAAGAGGTCCGCGGGATGCTGAAGGAAGCGTGCGAGCTGGAGGTCGCGTACGCCCGCGACACGATGCCGCGCGGCATGCTCGGGTTGTCGGCGCAGCTGTGCGAGCAGTACATGCACTTCATCACCGACCGCCGGGCGCAGCAGATCGGGCTCGCACCGATCTTCGGGGAGACGGAGAACCCGTTCCCGTGGATGTCGGAGGCGATGGACCTGAAGAAGGAGAAGAACTTCTTCGAGACCCGCGTGATCGAGTACCAGTCGGGCGGCGCCCTCGACTGGGACTGAGGTCCCGGTGAAAACTCGGCCCCGCCCTGGTCCGCCAGGGCGGGGCCGCTTCACGTCAGCGTTCGCGCGGCGATCTCCGCGTCGAGCGGGCTGGTGTCCGGGTCGACGGGCTCGCGCGGCGACCACCACCGGAAGCCGAGTCCTTCCTCGCCGAGGGTCAGCCGGGGCACGGCTGTCACCTCGGCCCGGTAGACGGCCAGGAATTCCCGGCGCCCGGGATCGACCAGGTCGAACTCGGCGACGGCGGCGAAAGCCAGCGCCACGCCGTGGATGCCGGTCTCCTCCCCCAGCTCGCGCACCGCGGCTTCCCGGGCGGTTTCCCCGGCTTCCCGCATTCCGCCGGGCAGTTCCCACTGCCCGCGGCGCTTGTCCAGCATCAGCAGGACGGCACCGGCGTGGCCGACGACGACCAGCGAGGCGGCCACCGGCGGCAGCTCGCTTTCGGCGACGCGGCGCACGGCGAGCAGCGCGTTGCCCGCCCGGTCGCGCAACGGCAGTCCGGCCACCTCTCCCCCGCGTCTCAATAGGTGTAGCGGCGCACGGACTCCGGGTGGATCACCAGCCGCAGCAGGTCGCTCTTCAGGATCGCCTCCAAGTCCGCCCTCCGCGTCGGATCTTCCAGATCCCAATACCGGGCCGCCAGCCGGGACGCCAGTTCGTGGGCGCCGTCCGGTTCGAGCGAGACCCGGCCCGCGATCGACACCCAGCGCTCCCGCTCCCCCACCGGCGCCGCGACCACGATCGACGCTCGCGGATCACGGCGGGCGCGCCGGACCTTCAGCGCGTCCGGCTCGGTGAACAGCTGGATCGTGCCGTCGTCGGCTGCTTCGAACCAGACCGGGCGGGGCTCGGTGGCGGCCACCGTCAGGAAGCCGTGCAGGGCCGGCGGAGGAACTCGAGGTCGTCGGGAGTCAGCATGCCTCCAGTCAACCGGACCCACCCGGACGATCCCATAGGTGAAACCCGCGAATCCCTGTCCGATCGTCTAACGTCGGGGGCGTGGACGACCTCTTCCGCGACGTGCGGGCCCACGGCTCGCTCTTCGGCAGCTCCACCCTCTCGCCCCCGTTCTCCCTGCGCTTCGTCGACGGCCCGCCGCTGACCCTGTGCACGGCGCTCTCCGGCGGCGGCTGGATCGTCCCCGAGCACGGCGAGCCCGAGCCGCTGAACGCCTACGACACCGTCGTCGTGCGCGGGCCGGGCACCTTCAGTTTCGTCGACGAGGTCGGCACCGCCGCCGAACCCGTCGACTGCGGCGAATTCTGCGCCGTCCCCGAACTCGGCGGGACGCGGTACCGGCGCGGCTGGCGTGCCGAGGGGGCGGGCCCGACCACGCTGATCGTCGGCGCCTACCCGATCGGCAGCGAGGTCGGCCGTCCGCTGCTCGACGCCCTGCCCGTCGTGCTGCGCGTCGCCGGCGGTGGGACCGGGGACGCCGTCCTGGACCACCTCGCCGCCGAAGTCTCCGTCGATGCCCCGGGCCAGCAGGTGGTGCTCGACCGGCTGCTCGACTGGATGCTCGTCTGCACCCTGCGAGCGTGGTTCGACCGCCCCGGCGGCGAACCGCCGTCGTGGTGGACGGCCCGGCGCGACCCGGTGGCCGGCCCCGCGCTGCGCCTGCTGCACGAGGAACCCGCCGCGCCGTGGACGGTCGCCTTACTGGCCGAGAAAGCCGGGGTGGCCAGGTCGACGCTGGCCAAGCGGTTCGCCGAGCTGGTCGGCGAACCGCCGCTGACCTACCTCACCCGGCGCCGGATGGCGCTCGCGGCGGACCTGCTGCTCGAGCGGCCCGCCGCCACCGTCGCGGAGGTCGCCCGGCAGGTGGGGTACGCCGACGCCTTCGGCTTCAGCGCGGCGTTCAAGCGGGTCCGCGGTGTCACGCCGAGCGAACACCGGCGACCGGCACCACCCGAAAGGACGGCGACCCAGGTGTTGTCAGACTGTCAACAAGCGGGCATGGTGTAGAGGCCAGCCGATCTCGACGGGGAGATGGTCAGTTTGCCGAGCACCGTGAGCCGAGCCGCCGAGGCACTGCGCGAGCGCGTGCCGCCCCTGACCGCACTCCCCCTGCCGCACCGGGTCGACGAACGGTGGCTGGCCTCGCGCTGGCCCGTCAAGGAACTCGCGCCGCCGCCCGCGGGCAGCGGCCTCAAGCCCGTGCTGGGCGACGAAGGGCCGCCCGTCGTCGGGCACATGCTCGAGATGATGCGGTTCGGCCCGGCCTTCGGCCTGCGCCGCCACGAACTCTACGGTCCGGTGTCGTGGACCGGCGGGTTCGGCCGCCGGATCGTCGCGCTGTCCGGGCCGGAGGCCACCCGGATCGCGCTGGTCAACAAGGACAAGGCGTTCTCGCAGGAAGGCTGGAAGTTCTTCATCGAGAAGTTCTTCGAGCGCGGCCTGATGCTGATGGACTTCGGCGAGCACCACCTGCACCGCCGGATCATGCAGGAGGCCTTCACCCGCCCGCGGCTGGCCGGCTACGTCGGCGAAATGGCGCCCGCGCTGCGCGAAGGCGTCGCCGGCTGGGGCGCGAACGAGCGGCCGCGGCTGTACTGGGCGCTCAAGCAGCTGACCCTCGACGTCGCGACCCGCGTGTTCATGGGCATGCACAGCGGTGCCGACGCGGCCCGGATCAACCGCGCGTTCGTCAGCTGCGTGCGGGCCGGCACCGCCTTCGTGCGCGTCCCGGTGCCGGGCGGGCGCTGGTCGGCCGGGCTGCACGGGCGCCGGGTCCTCGAACGCTACTTCGGCGAAACCCTGCCCGCGAAACGGCGTTCGGGCGGCGACGACCTGTTCGCCGCGCTCTGCCAAGCCACCACCGAGGACGGCGACCGGTTCTCCGACACCGACATCGTCAACCACATGATCTTCCTGATGATGGCCGCGCACGACACGACCACCATCACCAGCAGCGCCATGGCCTACTACCTGGCGAAGCACCCGGAGTGGCAGGAGCGCGCCCGCGCGGAGTCGCTGGCCCTCGGCGACGACCTCCTCGACATCGACGCCGTCGAAAAGCTCGAAACGCTCGACCTGGTGATGAAGGAGGCGCTGCGGCTGGTGGCGCCGGTGCCGTCGCTGGCCCGGCAGACCGTCAAGGACACCGAGGTGCTCGGCCACTACATCCCGGCGGGCACGCTCGTCGGCGTCTCGCCGACCGTCAACCACTTCGCGCCCGAGTGCTGGACGAACCCGTTCGCGTTCGACCCGGAGCGCTTCGCCGAACCGCGGCGCGAGGACAAGTCGCACCGGATGGCGTGGATGCCCTTCGGCGGCGGCGCGCACAAGTGCATCGGGCTGCACTTCGGCGGTCTCGAAGTGAAGTTGCTGATGCACGAACTGCTGCGAGCCCACCGCTGGACGGTTCCGGAGAGTTACACCGCGCGCTGGGACTACGTCTCCCTGCCGGTGCCCGCGGACGGTCTGCCGGTCCGGTTGACCCCGCGCTGACCCGGTGCGCGTCCACCAGGGCATACACCGCATACACTAGGTAACGAAAAGTTACCGGTTGTGGAGATTCGTTCACTCGTTCAGCCGGTAGACACCCCGTGACACACATGATGGCGTGGCATCGATCGTGGGCGAGGGCTGCCCTGGGCGGCTGCACGATCCCCGACACCGTGTCCGACCTGGCCATACCTGTGCGTGAAGAGGTGGAGTGTGCCTGAACCCGGTGCCGCGTCAGGGCTACTGGACGTGGCGCGGAGGTGGGCGGCCACGTTGGCCGACACCAAAGGAGTAACGCTTCCCCCGGAAGAGCTCGAAGCCCTGCTGCTGGAGGTCGCGCACGACGCGGTCGACCAGGCCGGCTCGCAGCACGACGGCGCGCTGCTGCGGTTCACCGCGCTGTACGCCGCGTCGCCGATGGGGATCGCGCTGGCCGACCCGGACGGCGCCATCGTCGAGGCGAACCTGGCCCTCGGGCAGCTGCTGGGCTGCTCGCCGGACCGGTTGCGCGGCAGGCACCTCACCGACCTCGGCTCGACCGAGCACGACGTCGCCCGGCTCGCCGAAGGCCTCGCGAAGGTGCGCGCGGGCCGCGACCGCCACCAGGAGCGGCTGCTGCTCGACCACACCGAGGACGGGCAGCTCTGGACCGACGTGACGCTCGCCCGGCTGCCCGGCGACCGGCCCGGCTCGATCTACCCGGTGCTGATGGTCTCGGACGCCAACGAGCTGCACCTGCTGCAGGAGCGGCTGCTGCACCAGAACGTGCACGACCCGCTCACCGGGCTGCCCAACGCGTCCTCGTTCACCACCAAGCTCGAAGCCGCGCTCGGCGCCGGCGCGCGCGACGACATCGCGCTGATCTACCTCGACGTCGACGGCTTCAAGGTGATCAACGACGGCCTCGGCGCCGGCGTCGGCGACCAGGTGCTGCGCGGGGTCGCGAGCAAGCTGTCGGCGGTGTTCACCGGCCACCACGACGGGTTCGTCGCGCGGCTGTCCGGCGACGGCTTCGCGGTGCTGCTGCGCGGCGAACTGGCGGCGACCGAGGTCGTCGCGCTGGTCGAGCGCGCGCTGGAGGACCTCAACGAGCCGATCTACCTGGGTGGGCACGGCATCGGCGTGAGCGCGAGCGCGGGCATCGTCGTCCGCGCGGCCGTCGAGGGCGGCGCCGCGGAGCTGCTGCGGGCCGCGGAGATCGCGCTGCACCGGGCCAAGGAGGCCGGCAAGGCGCAGTGGATGCTGTTCGACCCGGAGCTCGACGCGCGCGACCGCGGCCGCTACCAGCTGGGCGCGGTGATCGCCGGCGCACTGGAGAACGGCGAGTTCTCGCTCGTCTACCAGCCGACGGTGAAGCTGTCCCGGCCGGACGAGCTGGCCGCGGTCAACGCCGGGCTGCGGTGGAACCACCCGGAGAAGGGCGAGCTCGGCTCCGAGGAGTTCTACCCGCTCGCCCAGACCACGGGCATGACGGTGCCACTGGGCCGCTGGCTGCTCGCCGAGTCACTGGCCGCGACGGCCCGCTGGCGCGCCCAGCTGGGCGACGCGGCCCCGGACGTCTGCGTGCGGCTGCCGACCCGGCTGGCGATCGACCCGGACCTGGTGCTGCTGGTGAAGGAGCAGCTGGACAAGCACGAGCTCCCCGCCCGCGCCCTGCGCCTGTGCACCGACCGCGCCTCGATGCTCGACCCGCGCGGCGAGGTCCTGGACTCCTTCGCGGTGCTGGCGGACCTGGGCGCGCAGCTGGTGCTGACGATCTCGGGCTCGGCGGACCTGGAGCTGATCCCGCAGCACCGGCTGCCGATCCGCCACGTGATCCTGTCGGGGCCGGTGGTCGACGCGCTGGACACCGACGAGCCGGCGGAGCCCGACCTGCGGCACCTGACGCAGCTCATCACCCGGGCGCGCGAGCTCAACCTGCGCGTGGGGGCCGAGGGCGTCCGGACGCACGAGCAGGCGACACGGCTGCGGCAGCTGGGCGTGATCGCGGCCCGAGGCCCGTTCGTGGCGGACTCGGCAACCGGGGACGAGGTCGACGAGATGATCAACCGCCACCCGCGCCGCTGAGCCCGAGACCGGAGAACCAGGCCCACCGACGACGCCCCACCACCCCACCTCCACCGGCACCCGACCGCAGAACCGCACACCCGCCCTACACCTCCCCCGCCCCTCGTCCCAGCCGCAGTCAGCACCGGAGAGCCGGGGTCAAGGGTGAGCGAAGCTCATCGCGAAGCGACGCCGAAGGCGCCCTTGAGGCCGGGTCTCCGGTGTTGAACAATCGAAGACGAGGAGCGGGGAAACCACCCGGATCCGGCAGAGCGCGAAGACGGACCAAGCCGACGCCCCGGCAGCGACGAACACCCGGCAGGATGGGTGTTGCCGCCGACGAGAAAGGACGTCCATGGACGCCGGAGACCTCGCCCCTGATTTCACGCTGCCCGACGACCAGGGCCAGGAGCGCACGCTCTCGGACTTCCTGGCCACCGGGCCCGTGGTGCTGTTCTTCTACCCCGCCGCGATGACCGGCGGCTGCACCGCGGAGAGCTGCCACTTCCGCGACCTGGCGGCGGAGTTCGCCGCGGTCGGCGCGCACCGCGTCGGCATCAGCCCGGACGCCATCACCAAGCAGCGCGCCTTCGCCGAAGCCAACAGCTTCGACTACCCCCTGCTGTCCGATGTGGAGGGTGAGGTCGCGAAGCAGTTCGGCGTGTGGCGGAAGCTGCTGCCGCTGCACACCAAGCGGGCCACGTTCGTGATCGGCGAAGACCGGCGGATCATCGCGAAGATCAAGAGCGAGCTGAACTTCACCGTGCACGCCGACGAGGCGCTCAAGGTGCTGCGGGAGCGGAACAAGGTGTCCTAGCGCGGGGCGGTGAGCCGCCACACGTGGTCGGTGCCCGTGCGCGCCGGGGCCAGCGGCTTCTCCGCCGGCTCCGTGCGCACCCGGGTGAAGCCGAGGCGCGCGGGCACCGCTCCACTTCGGACGTTCCGCTCGTCGTGCCTGATCTCGACGTACCCGGCGCCGAGGCGGAACGCCTCCGCCGTCAGCAACCGGACGGCCCGGGTGATCAGGCCCCGGCCGGTGTACCCGCGCGCGAGCCAATAGCCGATCTCGACGCCGCCGTCGCGCGCCATGACGCCGACGGAACCCGCGAGCACGCCGTCGACGCGGAGGGCGAAGTCGTGGCTTTCCCCGCTCTCCCAGTTCTTCCGGGTGGTCCGCAGGAATTCGGCGCCGTCCTCGGCGGAGTAGCCGCCGGTCGCCCAGATCATCCACGCCCCGAGGTGCTCGAGGGACCCGGTGACCGTCGCGACCAGCTCCGGCTCGTCGGCGAACTGCCAGCGGGCCAGGGTGAACGTGTCTTCGCGGTAGGTCTCGGCCGGGGTTTCCATGCGGTTCATGGTGCCCCGGCCGGGACCCCGCACGCGAACTAATTCACGATGACGCTGTCCGGGACCTCGGTATCGTTCTTCAGCGCGTCGAACAGCTGCTTCGACTTGGCCTTGTCCCAGTTCTCCGCCGAGCCGCTGGTGACCGGGACCGTCGTGGTGACCACGCCGCCGGAGGAGATCCCGCGCATCGCGATCGCCAGGCCGGCGAGGTTGTGCACGTGGTCGCCCGAGTCCATGGTCAGCGCGTCCGGCGCCGAGGACAGCAGCGGGAAGAAGTCGAACGGGTTCAGCAGCGTGCCGGGGCTGGCGATCTGGCTGACCAGCGCGCCGATGAACTTGCGCTGGTTGGCCACGCGGTCGAGGTCCGACCGCGGGGTCGCCGAGCTGTGGCGCATCCGGACGAAGCCGAGCGCTTCGCGGCCGTCGAGCGTCTGCGGGCAACCGGCCTTGATGTTGATGCCGGTCATCGTGTCGTTCATGTCCTTGTCGATGCACATCTCGACCCCGCCGATCGCGTCGACGATCTTGGCGAAGCCGCCGAAGCCGATCTCGGCGTAGTGGTCGATGTGCAGCCCGGTGGCGCCTTCGACGGTCTGCGCGAGCAGCTTCGGGCCGCCGAGCGAGAACGCCGCGTTGATCTTGTTCTTGCCGTGCCCGGGGATCGACACCTGCGAGTCGCGCGGCAGCGACAGCAGCGTCGGCTTGGTGCTGTTGTCCGGCAGGTGCGCGACCATGATCGTGTCCGTGCGCTGGCCGCCGCCCGCGGCGGCGACGTCGCCGGTGGCGAGCCGTTCCTCGTCCTCGGCCGTCAGGCCTTCGCGGCTGTCCGAGCCGACGATCAGCCAGTTGGTGCCGGACGCGGCCACCGGG
Organism: Amycolatopsis sp. Hca4; assembly: GCF_013364075.1. Lineage (GTDB taxonomy): Bacteria > Actinomycetota > Actinomycetes > Mycobacteriales > Pseudonocardiaceae > Amycolatopsis. Next base: position 9,276,961 of record NZ_CP054925.1, on the reverse strand, counting down.
CGGCCGGAGTAGTCGGCCAGCGCGTCGACGCGCTTGATCGAGAACTCGAGGTAGACCCAGATGCCGGCCAGGAACACGACGAACACCAGCACCAGGGCGCCCAGGACCTTGCCGACGCTCCAGCGGCGCCGGCGCGGCGGCCGGGACGGCGGGTAGCCGTCGTCGGCCGGGCGGCGGGGCGGGTCCTGCCGCGGCGGCGGTGGCGGGGCGTACTCGGGCTCACGGGTGCCCATCGGGCGGGTGCGCTCGTCGTACGGGCTGCGGCCCCGCCCGGGCAGCGGCATCATCTGCGCGCGCTGGTGGTCCCGGGAGCGGCCGGCAGGCGGCGGCATCCGGCGCCCGCCGTCGTCGCCACGGTAGGTCATCACCCATCACCCAATCCCGATCCGGACAAATCTTCTCGGCGGTCAGTACACCGCACGTCCTCGGAAGGAGGACGCCCGGGACCGGGGTCGGGTTGCGGTTACCGGCCGGTCGCCTCGTAGCCGAACTGGTGGACCTTGAGGTACCCGGACCGGAACCCGGCCTCGGAATAGGCCAGGTAGAACTCCCACATCCGGCGGAAGACGTCGTCGAACCCGAACCCGGCGATGTCGGCCCAGCGGTGCAGGAACCGTTCGCGCCACCACCGTAGCGTGCGGGCGTAGTCCTGGCCGAACTCGCGCATCCCGGCCAGCTTGAGCCGGGTGTTCGCCTTGACGCCGTCTTCGATCGAGCGCACCGACGGGATCAGCCCGCCCGGGAAGATGTACTTGTGGACCCAGCTGTAGGCCCGGGACGCCGCCATCATCCGGTCGTGGTCCATGGTGATGGCCTGCAGGCCGAACCGCCCGCCGGGGCGCAGCCGCTCGCCGATCACCCGGTAGAACTCCGGCCAGTAGGACGCGCCGACCGCCTCGATCATCTCGACGCTGACCACGGCGTCGTACCGGCCGCTCGACTCGCGGTAGTCGCACAGCTTCACCTCGACGCGGTCGGAGAACCCGGCCGCGGCGATGCGTTCGGTGGCCAGCGAACGCTGCTCCTCCGAAATGGTCAGCGACGTGACGTGCGCGCCGCGGGCGGCGGCCCGGATGGCGAGTTCACCCCATCCGGTGCCGATTTCCAGGACCTCGCTGCCTGCGCGGACGCCGGCGTAGTCGAGCACGCTGTCGATCTTGCGGTGCTGCGCGGCGGTGAGGTCGTCGTCGCCCGGCGCGAACAACGCGGACGAATACATCATCGACTCGTCGAGGAAGGCACCGAACAGGTCGTTGGACAGGTCGTAGTGCCGGTGGATGTTGGCCCGCGCGCCCTCGAGGGTGTTCTCCTCCGACGGCGGCTGCGTCCGCTCGACGAGCCGGCGGAACTTCTGCAGCGTCGGCGGGACGAGCGTGGCCATCCGCTCGGCGAACGGCGTCAGCACCTCGGCCAGGTCGGAGGCGGTCCAGTCACCGGCCATGTAGGACTCGCCGAAGCCGATCTTGGCGTCGACGCCGAGGCGGTGGAAGAACGCTTCGGGCCGCAGGATCCGCATCTCCGGTGCTTCGGGGCCACCGGCGCCCAGCACGGTGCCGTCCGGGAAGCTCACCCGGACGTCGAGCGGGCGGACCGCGCGGCGGAACAGCGCGGCGGCGATCCGCGCGCGCAGCGCGGAGTGGGGCGGGCTCGCCAGGCCCGGCCACCGGTTCTCGTCCGGGACGTCCCGGGCCGCCGCCCGGTCAGCGCTCGAAGTGGTCACGGGTACTCCCTCCGGCCGGCCACGTTCGCCGGTGATCGATCCTAGTCGCCGCACCCCCGCGGCGCGTTTCGCCGAATGCCCTGTTCGTGGCGTTTTCACACCGGGATCCGCAGCCGGTCGGGGCCGTTCGCGGCCCACGCGCGGCGGAGCGTCCCGCCGTCGTCCCCGGCCAGCACGTCCAGGGTGAACGCCACCGTGAGCCGGGTCCAGACCCGGGCGCGGCGCAGCATCGCGTGGCCCTCGTTGGCGATCTCGAACCGGGCGACGCGCGCGGCGACGCCCGCGGCCCGCTCGGCGAAGGCGTGCGACTCCGCCGGGCTGGTCATCCGGTCGCGGGTGCCGTGCACGATGAGCACCGACCGCCCGGCGACGGCCTCGACCGGCTCGCCCCGCGGCGTCCACGGGGCCAGTGCGCAGACTCCGCGCACGGCCGGGTCGTCGGCCACGCGCAGTGCGACACGTGCCCCCATCGAGTGACCGACCAGCACGACCGGCAGGCCGGGGTGCTCGGCGTGGATGCGGTCGAGGGCCCAGCGGGCGTCGTCGACCGGGTCCTCGGCGGGCGCGTTCCAGCCGTAACGGCGGTTGCGCACCAGCCGCACCTCGACGCCGTCCTTGCGGCCGGCCCGGTGCAAGGCACGCGCGATCGGCACCATCCGCAGGTAAGCGAGCTTCCACGGCGGGACGCGGCCCGTCCCCCGCTCCGCGCCGCCGTGCAGCACGAGCACGACGGCCCGGGCCCGCCCGCGTGCCCGCCACACGGACACCGCCGGATCCACCTCGACCACCCGCGTCCTCCTCATTCCCCCGCATCCGGGTCAACCTCGGTCCCCCGCCCGGCTATTCCACCGCGGGAAGTGGTCTGCACGGTAGATTCGGCGCCCGATCCCCGACGGAAGGGTGGGTGTGGTGAGCGCCACGGACATCGCAGGCAGCGTCGCCAAGCAGCTGGCGGACGTCGAGCAGGCCAACGCCGAAGCGGTGCGGGCCGCGGCGGACCTGGTGCTGGGGGTGATCCGGGCCGACGCACTGGTCTATACCGCGGGCGCCGGGCACTCGCTGGCCGCGGTCGCCGAGACGTTCTACCGGGCCGGCGGGCTGGCCTGCGTCTACCCGCTCTACCACCCCGAGCTGCTCCCGCTGCACGGCGCGGTGGCCAGCACGCGGACCGAGCGGCGCAGCGGCCTGGCCGCCGAAGTGCTGGCCGAGCGCGCGCCGGGGCCGGACGACGTGCTGGTGGTGTTCTCGACCTCCGGCGTCAACCCGTACCCGGTCGAGCTGTGCATCGAGGCGCGCAAGCGGGGTGCGGCGGTGATCGCGGTGACGTCGCGGGCGTGCGTGGCGGCGGCGCCGAGGCGGTCGTCGAGCACGCTGGTCGAGCAGGGCACGGTCGTGCTGGACTCGCTGGTCGTCCCGGGTGACGCGAGCTACCCGGCGGACGCGCCGCGCACCGCGCCGCTGTCCACTGTGGTCAACGCGTTCCTGTGGAACCTGGTGCTCGCCCAGGTCTACGACCGCGGAACGGCCGAGGGCCTGGACGTCCCGCTGTGGCGAAGCTCCAATGTGGAGGGTGGGGACGAAGCGAACGCCGGGCTGCTGGCGAAGTACGGCGAAATCGTCCCCCGCCTGCGCTAGTTGGTGAAAGAGCACCGGCCGGGCACGTCTTGACTCCGCGTGCCCGGCGGTTCTAGCGTCGACATACCGACTGGTCGGTGTGGATCGGTCGCACCCGGAGGAGGTCCGATGGACAGTGCCACGGTGACGGCGCGCGGCGAATGCGCTCCCGGCTTCGAACCGGTGCGCGAGGCCTTCGAAGAGAACTTCCGCTCGCGTGGTGAACTGGGGGCCGCGTTCACCGCCGTCCGCCACGGCGAGGTGGTGGTGGACCTGTGGGGCGGCTGGTCCGGTCCCGACCGCGCGCGGCCGTGGCAGGCGGACACCCTGGCCAACGTCTGGTCGACGACCAAGGGCATGACCGCGCTGTGCGCGCACAAGCTCGCCGACGCGGGCGAGCTCGACGTCGACGTCCCGGTCGCGAAGTACTGGCCGGAGTTCGCCGCGGCCGGGAAGGCGGAGATCCCGGTGCGGTGGCTGCTTTCGCACCGCTCCGGCGTGCCCGGGATCGGGCTGGACCGGCCGGTGGCGGTCGAGGAGCTCTACGACTGGGACCTGATGACGTCGCTGTTCGCGGCCCAGGAACCGCTGTACCAGCCCGGGTCGGCGGGTGGCTACCACGCACTGGCCTACGGCTGGCTCGTCGGCGAGGTCGTGCAGCGGGTCGCCGGGCAGGGCATCCGGGAGTTCTTCGCCGAGCAGATCGCCGGGCCGCTGGACGCGGACTTCTCGATCGGCCTCACGTCTTCGGCCGACTTCGACCGCTGCGCGACCCTGGTCGACCCGGTGCTGACCGAGGAGATGGCGAACGCGCTGGCCACGGCGTTCGCCGCGGCCGGCCCGGTCGCCCAGGCCGCGTTGATGAACCCGCGTCTGCAGGGCCACGACGCCAACGAGCCGGCCTGGCGCCAGGCGGTCATGCCGGCGTTGAACGGCCACGGCACGGCCCGCGCGATCGCGACCATCTATTCCGGGCTGGCGACCGGCACCCTGCTGTCCCCGGCCGGGCTGGCCCGCGCCCGCGAAAGCCAGGGCAAGGAGGTCGACGCGGTCCTCGGCCTGCCCAACGAGTGGGGCCTGGGCTTCTACCTCGGCAGCGACGCCCGCGGCTTCGGCCCCAACCCCACGGCCTTCGGCCACGACGGCCTCGGCGGCTCCACCGGCGGCGCCGACCCGGAAAACGGCATCGCCTTCGGCTACACCCTCAACCAGCTGGGCCCCCTGATCCGCGACGACCCCCGCAAAATGGCCCTCGTCACCGCCCTCTACGAGTCCCTCCCCAACACGTAACCCACGTGATCAGGGCCGTGACCCGCGTGATCGGGGCCGTGACCCGCGTGATCGGGGCCGTAACTGGCGAGTTCCGGCCCCAATCACGCGAGATCCGGCTCTGATCACGCCGGTTCCGGCCTCGATCACGCGATGGCGGGTTCTTCGTCGGCGAACTGGGTTGCGTGGAGGGTGGCGTAACGGCCGCCTGCGGCGAGGAGCTCGTCGTGGGTTCCGCGCTCGACGATTTCGCCGTGTTCGAGGACCAGGATCTGGTCGGCCGCGCGGACCGTCGAGAGGCGGTGGGCGATGACCAGGGCCGTGCGGCCGGCCAGTGCGTGCGTGAGGGCCTCGCCGACGGCGGCCTCGGACTCCGAGTCCAGGTGGGCGGTCGCCTCGTCGAGGATCACCACCTTGGGCTGGGCCAGGAGCAACCGGGCGATGGTCAGCCGCTGACGCTCGCCGCCGGAAAGGCGGTAGCCGCGCTCGCCGACCGTCGTGTCGAGGCCGTCGGGCAGCGAATGCACCAGCTCGCCGAGCCGGGCCCGCTCGAGCGCCTCCCAGATCTCGTCGTCGGTGACGCCGGGACGCGCGTACGCCAGGTTGGCGCGGATCGTGTCGTGGAAGAGGTGCCCGTCCTGGGTCACCACGCCGACGGTTTCGCGCAAGGACGCGAAAGTCAGCTCCCGGACGTCCACATCGGACAGCCGGACCGCGCCGGAGTCGACGTCGTACAGCCGCGGCAGCAGCGACGCGATCGTCGACTTCCCCGCCCCCGACGACCCGACCAGCGCGACCATCTGCCCCGGCTCGGCGCGGAACGAGATCCCGTGCAGCACCTCTTCGCCGCCGCGGTGGTCGAGCGTGGCGACGTCCTCCAGCGACGCCAGCGAGTACCTGTCCGCCGCGGGGTACCCGAAGCGGACGTCGGAGAACTCGACCGAAACCCCGCCCGAAGGGGAAAGAGCCCGCGCACCGGGCTTCTCCTCGATCATCGGCTTGAGGTCCAGGACCTCGAAGACCCGCTCGAAGGACACCAGCGCGGTCATGACGTCGACGCGGACGTTGGCCAGCGCGGTCAGCGGTGCGTACAGCCGGGTCAGCAGCAGGGCCAGCGCGACGACGGTGCCCGGCGCCAGCGCCCCGGTCAGCGCGAGGTACCCGCCGAGGCCGTACACGAGCGCCTGCGCCAGCGCGGAAACCAGGGTCAGGCTGGTCATGAACCAGCGGGTCAGCATCGCGGTCCGGACGCCGATGTCCCGCACGCGCCCGGCGCGCACCCCGAAGTCCTCCGCCTCCTGCACCGGGCGGCCGAACAGCTTCACCAGCGTCGCACCCGGTGCGGAGAACCGCTCGGTCATCTGCGTGGTCATCCCGGCGTTGAGGTCCGCGGCCTCCCGCTGCAGCCCGGCCATCCGGCGGCCGAGCCGGCGCGCGGGGATGACGAAGATCGGCAGCAGCACCAGCGCGATCAGGGTGACCTGCCAGGACAGCGTGAGCATGACAGCCAGCGACAGCGCCAGCTGGATGACGTTGGTGACCAGCCCGGACAGCGTCGCGGTGAACGTCCGCTGCGCGCCGATGACGTCGTTGTTGAGCCGCGAAACGAGCGCGCCGGTGCGGGTCCGGGTGAAGAAGGCGATCGGCATGCGCTGGACGTGCTCGAAGACCGCGCGCCGCAGGTCGTAGATGATGCCTTCGCCGATGCGCGCGGATTGCCACCGTTCGATCAGCCCGAACCCGGCGTCGGCGATCGCCAGCACGGCGATCACGACGGCGAGCCAAACGACCACCGTGACGTCGTGGCCGCCGACGATCGCGTCGACCACCTTGCCGGCCAGCACGGGCGTCGACACCGCGAGGACGGCCGAAACGACGGTGAGCACGAGGAAGGCCAGCAGCCGCCGCCAGTGCGGCCGGGCGAAGCGGGCGACGCGTTTCAGCGTGCCGCGGGTGAGCGCCTTGGGTGCGTCACCGGCGCGCATCGCCGAGCTCCACAGCCCCCACATGTTGTCCACGGGAACCCCCAGTGTCAGAAACCTCTACTATAACTGAGGTTTTCGGCGGATATGACCTGGACAACGCCCCTGCTGTCCGTTTGCTTCCCGCAGCCGTTCACTCGGCGCGAACAACCTGGTGCAGAGCGGCGCGCAGCCGCTCGGCGTCCTCGGCGGAGAGCGGCTCCAGCAGCAGCGCCTCGGCCTGCCTCGTGAGTTCTTCGCCCGCCTCGCGGACGCGCTCCCCTTCGGGGGTCAGCAGCACGAGGCGCTTGCGCCGGTCCCCCGGCGCGACCTCGCGCCGGACCAGCCCCTTGGCCTCCAGCTCGTCCACGAGCGCGACCATCGTCGTCCGGTCGATGCCGAGCCGGGCGGCGCCGTCCTGCTGTGACTGCGCCGGCCCGTCACCGAAGAGCGCGAGCAGCGCGAGCTGCCGCCCGGTGACGCCGAGGGGCGCGTACAGCGGCTCGGCCAGCTCGGCGAGCCGCAGCTGGGCGTGTTTGAGCAGGTAGCCGAGCCGCCGGGTGACAGCGAGGGGCGCACTGGACATGCGAAGACTCTACACCTACGCTGATCGTCAGCTTAACTGATGATTTGAATGACTGACGATCAGGAGTTCCCCATGACCACCGTCGGCCTCAAACCACCCCAGCAGCACCTCGGCATCGCCGCCCTCCGCGAGATCTGGGCGATCGCCGACGACGCCGGCTTCGACGGCTGCTGGGTGTTCGACCACCTCGCCCCGATGGGACCCGACCGCACCGGTGACATCTTCGACGGCTGGACCCTGCTGGCCGCGATGGCCGAAGCGACGAAACGGGTGCGGATCGGCTGCCTGGTTTCCGGCAACACCAACCGGCACCCCGGCACGTTCGCCAAGATCGCGGTGACCGTCGACCACCTTTCCGGCGGCCGGCTGGACGTCGGCCTCGGCGCGGGCGGCGACACGCTGACCGACGCGATGATGGGCACGCCCACCCCGGCACCGGTCGAACGCGTCGAACGGCTGGCCGAGACCTGCGAAATCCTCCGTCTGCTGTGGACGCAGGCGGAAACCACTTTCCCGGGCCGCCATTACACCCTGACTCGCGCAATCAGCGATCCGAAGCCGGTGCAGCGGCCGAAACCCCCGCTGTGGCTGGGCAGCAGCGGCGAAAAGCGCGGCCTCCGGGTCGTCGCCGAACACGCCGACGTCTGGCTGAACGCCGCCCTGCCGGGCACGGGAATCGAAGAGTTGCAACGGCTTTCGCACGTCCTGGACGAGCACTGCGCGGCCGTGGGCCGCGATCCGGCGACCGTCCGCCGGGCCGTGCAGTTCCGGCTGCCGTCCGATGCGGACAGCGCGCTGCGCCTCACGCAGAGCTACGTCGATGCCGGCTTCACCGAGCTGGTGCTGATGCCCACCGGGCGCGAAGACGTCGTCGCGGCGTCCGAGGCGGCCGCGAAGCTGCTTCCCCGCCTGCGCGACGTCGGCTGAACCGGGCGGCGGGCCCTCGGTAGCCTGACGACGTGGAAACGGAGGTGGGCCAGGCGCCCGCATGGCGGCGCACGGCCCGGCTCTTCACCGCACCCCCGCGCACCGGAGAGGCCGCACCCCTGCGGTGGGACCTCGGGTTTTACCTGGCCTGCCTGGCCTTCGCGCTGCCGACCGCGCTGGTGTCGGAGTTCTACGGCTACCGCGTCTGGGGCAACTTCGCGACCGTGGCCTACGGCTTCGGCGCGGCGCACAGCGCGTACCTCCTGCTGGCTGCCCGGAGCGGGCGTACTCCGCGCGGCGTACTCGGTTCACGCTGGTGCGGCATCGCCGCCGTCGCACTGTTGGCGATGATCCTCCCGTTGGCGCTTCTGGTGATTCGCCGCCTGACCGGAGTGGACTGGCTGATCACGCCGTTCTCCTGGGCCGCGCAACCCGAGGTCTGGGTGATCGAGCGGTCCGCGGATCTGCTGCTGCACCACGGAACCCCGTACGTCGACGTCACCGCGCTCGGCCGGGTGCCCGTGGTAAACGATTACACGCCCTACGGCCCGGTGATGGCGGTCTTCGGCCTGCCGCGGGCGCTGTTCGGCGGCACCCCGGTGACGGACGCGCTCACCGACGCCCGGTGGATGTTCGCACTGGCCGCCTGCGCGTGCGTGCTGGGCACGCTGAAGCTGCTGAAGTGGCCGCGGGTGCCGGTCGGTGCCGCGCAGCTCGCGCTGGCCTGCCCGCTCACCGCGCTCACCTGGGCCGTGGCCGGCCCGGACCTGGCCATCGTGGGCCTGCTGGTGCTCAGCTGCGCGCTCGCGGCCACCGGGCGGGTCGCCTGGTCGGGCCTGGTGCTGGCGCTGGTCGTCAGCGCGAAGCTCATCGTCGCCCCCGCGGCCGCGGTGCTGGCGGTGCTCGTGCTGGTCCGCCGTGGCTCGGTTCGCCGCCGTCGTGGGCTCGACTGGGCGGCGCTGGGCCGGTTCACGGCGGCGCTGGTGGCGACGACGATCGCCCTGCACCTGCCGGTGTACCTGGTGGATCCGGCGGCGTTCGTGGAGCACGTCTTCCGGTTCCCGCTCGGGATGGGCGTCGTGCGGTCGCCCGCGGCCAGCCCGCTGCCGGGCCACCTGATCGCCGAGACCGGACCGGCCGGTCAGGTCACGGCGTTCGTGCTCGTCGGCGCCGCGGCCGTGGCCGTCGCCGTCTGGCTGGTGCGCCGGCCCCCCGCGAACGGCTCCGCCGCACTGCTGCGCATCGCCGTCGGACTCGGCGCGTTGATCCTGCTCACCCCGGCCACCCGGTACGGCTACCTGGTGTACCCGCTGGTCCTGCTCGGGGCTCACCTGGCGTTCCGCGTGGCCGAAGTTCCCGCTGCGCCCCCCGCGCAGCAGTCCGCGACTACTTCTTCTTGACCCTGGTGGCCCCGCCGCGCCCCCGCAGCTGGACGCCGGACTCCGACAGCACCCGGTGCACGAAGCCGTAGGACCGCCCCGTCGACTCCGCGAGAGCCCGGATGCTCGAGCCCTTCTCGTATTTCTTCTTCAGGTCAGCGGCCAGCTTGTCGCGCGTGTTGCCGGTGATCCGCGCGCCTTTCTTGAGATCAGCCACGTCGATCGCCTTCCCGCCGAGAGTGTTCTGGGCCACATATCGGCCCCTGCCGGGGCAATGATCGAACACTGAGCGCCGGAATGCCAGACGACAGCCGTGAAACAGCCGAAATTGCGATCACATTGGGCCATTCCAGTGCTCTACGGCGAGTGATCTTGCACCCGAATGGACGCACGGCTCACGCGAGCTGGACAAGTTCGAGGTAGTCCGCCGACCAGTGGTCCTCGGTTCCGTCGGGCAGCAGGATGACCCGCTCGGGCTCCAGCGCCTCGACCGCGCCCGGGTCGTGGGTCACCAGGACGACGGCGCCGGCGAAGCTGCGCAAGGCGTCCAGGACCTGCGCCCGGCTCGCCGGGTCGAGGTTGTTCGTCGGCTCGTCGAGCAGCAACACGTTGGCAGCACTGGAGACCAGGCCGGCCAGCGCGAGCCGGGTCTTCTCGCCGCCGGAAAGCGTGCCTGCCGGCTGGTCGAGTTGTTCGCCGGTGAACAGGAAGGAGCCGAGCAGGTTCCGCAACTCCTGCGCTCCGGTGTCCGGAGCGAGATGTCGGATGTTTTCCCACACCGACGCTTCATGATCAAGAGTTTCGTGTTCCTGTGCGTAATAGCCCAAACGCAATCCGTGACCCGGAACGACGGATCCGGTGTCCGGGGTTTCCATTCCGCCGAGCAGCCGGAGCAAAGTCGTCTTTCCCGCGCCGTTCAACCCGAGTACGACCACCTTCGAACCGCGGTCGATGGCGAGATCGACGCCGGTGAAGATTTCCAGTGAGCCGTAGGACTTCGAGAGCTCTTCGGCGGTGAGCGGGGTGCGGCCGCAGGGCGCGGGCTCGGGGAACTTGATCCGGGCGACCTTGTCGGCCTGGCGGGTGTCCTCGAGCGAGGACAGCATCTGCTCGGCGCGGCGGGCCATGTTCTTGGCCGCCACGGCCTTCGTCGCCTTCGCGCCGAGCTTCGCGGCCTGCTGCTGCAGCGCCGACGCCTTCTTCTCGGCGTTGGCGCGCTCACGGCGGCGGCGCTTCTCGTCGGTGGCGCGCGCGTCGAGGTAGCGCTGCCAGCCCATGTTGTACAGGTCCAGCTCGCCGCGGGTGGCGTCGAGGAACCAGACCTTGTTGACCACGTCGGCGAGCAGCTCGACGTCGTGGCTGATCACGACCAGGCCGCCGTCGTGCTGCTTGAGGAAGCTCCGCAGCCAGTTGATGGAGTCGGCGTCGAGGTGGTTGGTCGGCTCGTCGAGCAGCAGGATCGTCTCGGACTTGCCGCCGGCGCCCGCTTCGGCCGCGGCGAACAGGATCCGCGCCAGCTCGACGCGGCGGCGCTGGCCACCGGAGAGCGTGCCCAGCGTCTGCGCGAGGATGCGGTCGGCGAGGCCCAGGTTGGAGCAGATCCGCGCGGCTTCGCTCTCCGCCGCGTACCCGCCCAGGGAGGCGAAGCGCTCTTCGAGCCGCGCGTAGCGGTTGATGGCCTTGTCGCGCGCGGCGTCGTCGACCAGCTCGGCCATCGAGGCCTGCGCCTTTTCCATGTCGCGCATCAGCTTGTCCAGACCACGCGCGGAGAGCACGCGGTCCTTCGCCGTGACCGAAAGATCACCTTCGCGCGGGTCCTGCGGCAGGTAACCGAGCTCGCCGGTGCGGCGCACCTCGCCCGCGTGCGGCTCGCCTTCGCCGGCGAGGACCTTCAGCGAGGTGGTCTTCCCCGCGCCGTTGCGGCCGACGAGACCGATGCGGTCGCCGGGCTGGATGCGGAGGGTGACGCCGTTGAGCAGGATGCGCGAACCCGCGCGCAGCTCAAGGCCGGTGGCCGTGATCAAGGGGAACTCCCGTGGAAAAGGGGCGTACGGAGGACAGCGGCAGGCGGCCCGCTCGGGCCGCGGCGTCACTCCAGCTGGATATCCACGAAGCCCAGTGTACGGGCCGTCGTCCACGGGATTTTCCGGACGTGTGCGGTTTCACCCGTCGCGCAGCGTGACCTGCACGGACAGCGCACGGACGGCGGCCTCCTCGAGCACGGCCCGGCTCGGTTCGCCGACGTCGAGCACCCGGGGTTCCGCGCGGGCGAACAGCGGCGCCAGCCGGCGGTCGTCGCGCAGCTCGTCGAGGGCCCGCCGGTCGCCGCCGAGCACGACGGCGTCCACTTCGGACAACCGCGGGACGAGCACTTCGAAGACGTCCTTCGCCGCGTCCTGGCGCGCGTGCCGGGCCTGGCCCGCGCGCCGCCGGGCGAACCGCTGCTGCGACCAGCCACCGGCCGCCGATCGGCTCTGGACGAGGTGCCGGTCGGTGCGCGAGACCTCGATCCGGCCGCCGCGCGCGATACCGACGCTGTGGCCGCCGCGCCGCACGAGCACCAGTGCGATCCGCCGCGGCCGGAGCGCGTGCGCGACGAGCGCGTCGACGGACGGCTCGGCGAGGGGCCCGAACGGGACGGCGGCGGTCGCGGTGGTGCCGTCGGCCGCGGTCACGCTCACCCGGTCCGGTGTCGCTTCGGTGGCGGTGGTGCCGCCGTGCCGCTCGGCGAACCGGGCGAAGAACCCCGCCAGCCGCTCGGGCGGCACCTCGACGGTGCGGCCGCCGCCCGCGGCTTCCTTCGGCTTCACGGGGAAACGGTACGGGGCCGCCGCGATCACCGCGACGGCCCCGTATCGATCGTGTCCGGTTACAGCGGGTGCACCGGGCCGTTGTTGGTCACGCCCCGGACGTTCGACGGCGCGCCGGCCGCCGGGGGCTGCACGAACCCGTTGATGTGCAGGGCGACCGAGCGGATGAACCCGGCGTCGCCGCCGGCCGCGTCGACCACGAAGAACGTCCACGCGCCGTCGACGGCCGCACCGGTGAGGTTGCCGGTCAGGGCCTGCGTCGGCCGCCACGAGCCGGTGAACGGCGCGTTGGCCGAGGTCACCGTGCTGAACGCGGCGGCTGCGTTGTCGGCGAAGACGACCTTGCACAGGTTCTTGCCCGAACCGCCGTTGCGCTGGAACACCGTGGCCTTCGCCCCGGACGGCGCGGTCAGCGTGCCGATCAGGTCACCGACGTACGAGTGGTTGAGCCCCACCGCCGTCGAGGTCGGATCGGTGCTGCACGTGGTGCCGTCCACGGAGAAGGACACCTTGGACGCGCGGCCGACCCCGGTGACCGGGATGGTCACCGACGCCCCGACCGGGCTGTTGTCCGGGATCGCCACCGGCTCGCCGGCGTAGGCGAAGTCCTGCGCGACCGGCGACGGGGTGCCGACCGGCAGCGAGAACGACGTCGTCGTCGGCGAGTGCGCCCCGGCGAAGGTGACGCGGGCGTTCAGCACCACCGGCGCGCCGAGCTGCTGCGTCGCCGGGACGGTGATGGTGAAGTCGTTGACGCCGGTCTGTCCCGGGCTGATGGTGCCGTAGGACTTCGACCGCGGCGCCACCGTGACACCCGGGGTCGGGCTGGTGAGCACGACGCTGGTGGACACCGCGGTGCCGTCACCGTCGTTGGTCACCGGCAGCGTCACCTTGGCGGTGTCGCCCGGGTCGAGCGCCGAGCCACCGTCGGCCGGGGTGACCGTCGGCTGCTTGGCCACCGCGAGGGGCTGCGGGCTGGCGCCGGTGTAGGCCAGCACCTTGTCCGCGAGGATGACGCCGGACCCGGTGAAGTTGTCGCGGCCCGGGGTTTCGATGTCGATCGCGGTGTTGATCAGCGCTTCCCGGACCTCGGACGGCGGCAGGCCGGGGTTGCCGGACAGCACGAGCGCGGCGATGGCGGCCGCGTGCGGAGCGGCGGCCGAGGTGCCGAAGAACGGGTTGAACCCGCTCACGCTGGTCTGCACGCCGTCGGCCGCGGTGATCTCCGGCTTGTTCCGGACCTCACCACCGGTCGAGGACACGTTGCCCGGGGTGATCGGCGTGCCGTTCGCCTCGTAGAACACGCGGCGCGGGCCGTCGGAGGTGAACCGCTCGGCCTTGGTGGCGCCGCTGAACGCGCCCGGGTACGGGCCCGCCGGGTTGGCCGGGTCGCCCGGTTCGAGGGCCCGGCCGAACGCCTTGGCCGCCGGGGCCGCCGCGACGCTGAAGGCGTCCCGCGCGGCCGAGTGGCCGACCGTCACACCCGGGGTGTTGTAGGCCTTGAGGCCGTCGGCCGAGTCGGAGAAGCGGCCGCGCAGCGCCGAAAGCGACAGGTAGCGGTTCTGGCCGGAGAACTTGACGATGGCCAGGCGCAGCCCGGTGCCGCCGAAGGAGGGCGTGGTGACCCGCTCGTACGGGTCCTGGGTGCCGGTCTGGACGTCCTGGCTGTAGCTGACGACCGCGCCCGCGGAGTTGAGCAGGTAGAGGTCGTAGTCGTTCGCGGACGCGCCGAGCGGGTCCGACCAGTGCAACGTCACCGGGACACCGGCGGAGGACGCGTTCGAGATCGGCTCGTAGATCTGCGTGCCCGCCGCGCCGGCGAAGTTGTGCGCGGTGCCGGCGAACTTGCCGACCGACTTGCCGGAGTCGACGAAGTCGCCTTCCCAGTGCGCGGCGGTGCCGCTGGCGACGTTGCCTTCGTTGCCCGCGGACGAGAAGTACAGCGCGCCGTCGGCGGTCACGTCGTTCACGGCCTGGGCGATGATCCAGTCCTGGAACGGCGATTCCTTGAAGTAGATGACGTCGTCGACGATGACGTCGCAGTGCGACTCGAAGCGCAGCTTGCGGATGTTGTCGGCGAAGCTGGCGTCCGAGTTGAACGCCGACGCGAAGCCGAGCGCGGCGCGGGGCGCGAGGTCGTGGATGATCTCGAGCATCGCGGTGCCCTCGTCGCCCTCGCCCTCCTGACCGGCGATGACGTCGACGTCCGGGGGCAGTTCGCCCTTGGCCTGCGAAGCGGCGAGGGAGTCGACGCCGTCGGACAGGGCGCACGCCTTGACGCCGACGCCGGTGACGCCGAACTGCTGGCGGGCGATGTCGGCGTTGTGGGCCCGGTCGCCTTCGCTGACCAGCGGCGCGACAGCGGCGGCGCTGCGCTGGCTCTTGGCGCTGACGGCCTTCTGCAGCTCACCGGCGATGCGGTCGGCCTTCTGCTGCTTGGTCTCGGTCTTTTCCGGCGTCGTCGCCGGCGTGGCCAGTTCCCGGGCGGTCATCGCCTGGTCGGCCTGTTCGACGCGCTTGACGTCGCCGCGCGCGGCGATCTCGGCGACCTTGTCCAGCGGCACCTCGGCGCGCACGCTGGCGTAGCGGTCGGACACGGCGCGGATGCCCGCACCGGCCTTGGTGAGCCCGGCGAGCAGGTCCGGCGAGACCTTGCTCACGCGGAGATCGACCAGGACGGTCCCGGCGGCGGAGACGGTGACCCCCGACTGCAGTGCGTTCAGCTGCTTCCCCACGCCCTTTTCGGCGACGAGCAGCTTGCTGTCCAGTTTGGACTCGGTGGCGGTGCGGCCCGCCTTGACCGCCTGCAGCGCGGCGATCTGCTGCTGAGCGGTTTCACTGAACGCGTCCGGACCGGACGCGGGTGCGGCCCCCGCGACGGGCGGGGAAACGAGCCCCAGCGCGGCGAGCAGTGCCGCGGCTGAGGCGGTGAACACAGTGGATCTCGATCTCGTGGAACGGGTACGACGCATGCGCGCCCTCCGATTCTCCAGGCGCGTGCCCCGACTCACGCTGACCGACGCCGGTGATCACCGGCTGGATCCAGCTAAGTACCGCGAGTTCTCCGTAAACATCAGCCGTTCGAGTGACAAAGGACGGATAATTTCCCGAAGGGGCCGGATGTCGTAGGCCGTTCAGCGCAGCGGTGAACCGGTCACCGGACACGCACCGGACAAATGATTGCCCGCCACCCCGACCACGGAGTGGGATGTCCACAAGCAACACACGGGCGTGCAATCGGCGGGGTGGCGGGGGAAGCGCGTTACCGCGCCCAGAGGACGGAACCCGACGACGGCCGCGCGGCCGCCCGGCTGAGACGCACGCCGTGCGGGCGGCCCGCCCGCACCGGTCAGCGGCTCGCCGTCCCGGCCCCTCGGCCGCGCGCCCGGCCCGGTCAGAGCACGAACGAATCCGACCACGGCTGCGCGGCCCGGCCGGACAGCGCGTCCAGCAGCGTCACCGCCTGCTTGTCCGTCAGCGAAGCCACGAAGTCGACCACCGCCCGGCCGCGGGCCAGCCCGCGCACCGCGTCCGGCCCCGTCACCGGCTCGCCCGTCGCGCCCACCAGCAGTTCCGGTGCCGTGCGGGCCAGCCCGGCGTACTCCGCTCGGGCCAGCTCGACCAGGTCGTGCAGCCGGCGGGGCAGGCGGGACACCTCGTCGCGGTCGAGCAGCCACGCGTCGAGCGCGTCGACCAGGCTCGACACCACGCCCGCCTGGCCGCGCTGGTGCAGCGCGAGGTCCGGCCGCAGGAGAACGAACCGGCGGTGCACGAACTTGAGCACCTGGACCTCGTGCCACTGGGCCGGCCGCAGCGACACGTGCCCGGTGCGGGTGGACGGTGCCGCCAGCAGGAACACGCCGTCGACCAGGCGGGCCGTCCAGTTCGCGGAGAACGCCGCCGTCGCCTGCTCGGCCTCGATCGAACCGTCGAACTCGCCCGCCAGCAGGCCGTCGACCAGCTCCGCGCGCACCCGCGCGACCGCCGCGGCGAAGGCGTCGTCGTCGACGATCCACGCGTCCTTGGCGTGCATGCGGCGGCGCAGGCGCTCCAGGGACCGGCCCGGGCGGCGCAGGTCCGCGTTCAGCGTCTCGTCGTCCAGCGACGCCAGCTCCCCCGCGTGCTCCAGCCACTGCCCCAGCTCGGCGGCGACCGGCGCGTGCTGCAGGACCCCGATGCGGTGGAAGTCCTGCAGGTCGTGGATGGCGTAGGCGATGTCGTCGGCGGTGTCCATCACGGACGCTTCGACCGTCTGCTGCCAGCCCTCGACGCGGCCCGCGAAGGCCGCGCGCGCCTGCTCGAAGTCGTCGAGTTCGGTGGCGTAGGCGGAGAACTTGGCCGCGCCGGTGCCCGGCAGGTCGCCCGGCTCGGCGGCCCCGCGCGGCGGCACGGCCAGCTCCGACGGGTGCGGCGCGGGGTGGTGCAGCCGCAGCCACGGGTACTTGAGCACGGCGGCCCGCACCGCGGCGGTCAGGTCCAGCCCGATCGCCGACGGCCCGCGGACGTCGGTCGTGGTGATGATCCGGAAGGTCTGCGCGTTGCCCTCGAAGCCGTCGGCGAGGCCGAAGCGGTGGCGGGCGATCCGGTCGAGCGTCTGCTCCCCGAGGTGCCCGAACGGCGGGTGCCCGAGGTCGTGGGCGAGCGCGGCGGCCTCGGCGACGTCGGGGTCGCAGCCGCCGAGCTTGTCGGCCAGTCCGGCGTCGGGCCCGCCGGTGATCCGCTCGGCGATCGCGCGGGCGACCTGCGCGACCTTGAGGCTGTGAGTGAGGCGGTTGTGCAGCAGCCCAGCCCCGCCGGCGCTGACGACCTGCGTGACACCGCCGAGCCGCGCGAAGAACGGCGACGCGGCGATCCGGTCGCGGTCGATCCGGAACGGGCTGGTCGCCAGGTCGGTGAACCCGCCGACGTTCGCCACGGGATCGCGCCGCGCGGCCCGCGGGTCGGTCTCCTGATCCATGCGCCCGACCTTATCCGCAGGTTCACCTGAACGGCGGCCGGGCGCGTGGGTACTTCAGGGGCATGTCCCGACGGATGGTCACAGCCCTGACCGCGCTCGCGTTCGCCACGGCCGCCTGCGGCGCCCCACCCGCCACGACGACCTCGACCCCGGCTCCGCCCTCGGCTTCGGCGAGACTCATCAAGGTCCCGGACGTCTCCGGCATGAACCACCAGGACGCCCAGAACGCGATGCAGCGAGCCGGCCTCTACAACCTCCGCGAGGTCGACGGCACCGGCCAGGGCCGCGCGCTGGTGATCGACCGCAACTGGCGCCAGACGGGCCAGGACCCGGCCGCGGGCACCGAGGTCCCGCCCGACACGGTGATCACCCTGACCGCGGTCAAGTACACCGACCGCTGACCCGTGTCGCCCCTCCAATCACGAGTGATGCCTCTCCAATCACACGTGATGCCCCTTCGGTCACAGGTGATGCCCCGCGACGCACGCTGCCTCTTCCACCGCGGACCGTGCGGCGAGGGCCACGCCGGTGATCAGGAAGGCATCTCGCGTGATTGAGCGGGCATCACGCGTGATTGAGGGGGCATCACACGTGATCGGGAGGACGACACGGCAGGGTCAGGCCTGCGGCGGGGTCGTGTACGCCTTCAGCGTGCGGTCCGCCGCCGCGCGGGCCTGGGCCGGGTCCGCGCCCGCGGCGACGTCCGCCTCGTACCAGGCCTCGCTCGACGCCGTCATGAAGCGGATTCCCTCCGGCGACATCATCCAGGCCATCGCCGCCTCCGGGTCGACGGTCGTGCCCGGTGCGGACAGGTGCAGGACCAGGCCGACCAGCGCGCTGTCCCAGCCGATGCCGACCGCGCCCGGGCCGAACTCGTCCCAGCGGTCGTCGACGTGCGCCACGTGCTCCAGCTCGAACCGCGTGCCCGTTCCCTCCGGCTTCAGGCGGACCTCGATCCAGCTGACGTTGCCGCCGAACTCCCACGTCGCGGCGAAGCTCTTCGGCGGGTCGCAGCGCTCGACCGTGCCGCCCGCGTTGCCCTCCAGCTGGTACTTCCCGCCGGCCTTCAGCTCCCCGCTCACCGGCAGGAACCAGCGCGGGATGCGCTCGGGGTTCGTCACCGTGTCCCACAGGTCTTCGACGTCGGTGTCGTAGACCTGGCTGATGGTCAGGACGCGGGCCTCCTTCCCCTCGAGCACCCGGTCACCGAGTGTCCGGCGGACGGCGCTGATCTGGTGGCTGACGTCGATCACGAACGTTCTCCTTCATCGAGGCGCCGGGCACGCTTGCCGCGGGCGATTTCGGTGGCCAGCGCGTCCAGCGGTGGCGTCCAGTACCGGCGGAACCGGTCGAGCCAGACGTCGACGTCGCGCAGCGGGGCGTGCCCGACCGCGTACAGCCGCCTCGTCCCGTCCTGGCGGACGACCGCGAAGCCGTTGTCCCGCAACACCTTCAGGTGCTGCGACACCGCGGGCTGCGAGATGCCGAACTCGGCCCGGATCACCTCGGTCACCGCGCCGGCGGCCCGTTCGCCGTCGGCCAGCAGCTCGAGGATCCGGCGGCGGACCGGGTCGCCGAGGACGTCGAACGCGTGCACCCGGCCAAGCTACAAGCACTGACTTATATAAGTCAATGCTGAAACAGTTGCGCCGATGGGGGTAACCGACGGTGAACATCAGTCGACATCGGTTCCGCTTCGCCGCGAGACCCGCGACGATCGGGGCCGTGAAGTCGCCACGCGCGGTCCGCTTCGCCTTCCAGCCGCTGTACAGCCTCCACACCGGAGGCGTCGTGGCGCACGAGGCGCTGGCCAAGCCCGGCCGCGGAACCGTCCCCGAGCTGCTCGCGCAGGCCCGCCGCGACGGCCGGCTCGCCGAGGCCGACCTCGGGCTCGCGGTCGCCGCCGTCCGGCAGGACGCCGAACAGCCGACGGCGCTCCCCCTGCACCTGAACCTGTCCGCCCGCACCCTGGCCGCACCGCCGTCGATGTACGAGGACCTCCTCGAAGCCCTCGGTGACGCGGGCCGCCGCACCCGTGAAGTCGTCCTGGAGATCGGGCCGCCGTTCGCGCCGCTGCCCGCCGGCCGCGCGCTCGCGGGGATGCGGGAGCTCACCGAGCTCGGCTTCCGGATCGCGCTCGACGGCCTCGGCCGCGGCGACCTGCCGCTGGGCCTGCTGGTCGAGGCGCCGATCGACCTGGTGAAGCTCGACCGGACCGTGCTGCGCGGCCTGCCGGACGACCCGGCGTCGGTCGCCGTGGTCGAGGCGCTGCTGCACTACACGAACCGCACCGGCACCCGGCTCGTCGCGACCGGCGTGGAGACCGGCGCGCAGCTCGACGCCGTCCGCGGCCTCGGCGTCCGGATCGCGCAGGGGCACCTGCTCGCGCCGCCGACCGCGGCCGGTCCCGCGCCGGCGCTGCTCACCCGCGCCCGTCCCTCGACCGGGGCGCCGGCACCGTGCGTCGGCGACTTCCTCCGCCCGGCGACGACCCTGCCGGAAACGGCGACCTGCGACGAAGTCCGCGCGGTGCTGGCCGCGGCCGACGCGCCGAGCGGCGTCGTCGGGGTGGACGAGCTGAACCGGCCGCGCTGGTCGGTCGACCGGACCCGGTTCCTGGTCGCGGTCACCGGGCCGTACGGGCACGCGCTGCACGCGAAGCGCCCGGCGGCCCGGCTCGCGGACACCCCGCACACGATCGAGGCCCGCGCCGGCGCGATGGAGTTCCTGGAGCTGGTCACCGACGCGGACTGGGGCCGCACCGGCGACGACGTCGTGGTGGTGGACGAGCTCGGCCGCTGTCTCGGCGTGGTGCTGGTGACCGAGGTGGTCCGCGGGGTGGCCGAGGCGAAGG
The DNA here is from genome assembly GCF_013364075.1 of Amycolatopsis sp. Hca4. Classification (GTDB taxonomy): domain Bacteria; phylum Actinomycetota; class Actinomycetes; order Mycobacteriales; family Pseudonocardiaceae; genus Amycolatopsis. The sequence goes on along the minus strand of NZ_CP054925.1, from coordinate 9,256,884 downwards.
TCGAGGCCGCCGCGGCGCTGAACCCGCTGACGCGCCTGCCGGGCAGCGACACGGTCGCCCGCGACGTGGCCCGCCGGATCACCATCGGCGAGCCGTTCGTGGCGGCCTGGCTGGACATCGACGGCTTCAAGGCGGTCAACGACACCGCCGGCTTCGCGGCGGGCGACAACCTGATCCGCGAGCTGGGCGCGGCCCTGACCGAACAGGCGGGCGAACTGCGGCGGATGCGGGTGAGCCACGTCGGCGGCGACGACTTCCTGGTGGTGTGCGACGTCGACGAGATCGCGACGGTGGCGGGCGCGCTGCTGGACCGGGCCTGGTCGGCCGACGGCCTGCCGGTGACGGTGTCGCTGGCGACGCTGGTCTGCGCGAGCGGGGCGATCGGGTCGTACCACGAGGTTTCGCGGCTGCTGGCGCCGTTGAAGAAGCGCGCGAAGGCGGTGTCGGGGTCGAGCTGGGTGCTCAGCCGGCCCGGTTCGGACCGGGTGGAGGTGCTGCGCGGCATCGGAAGCCGCGGGTTACAGGCCGCCGCCGGCTGACCAGCCGAGGGCCAGCTGCGCCCGGATCGCCGAGGCCGCCCAGGTGACGTAGTCCTCGTGCGGCCAGCCGCACACCGCCGTCAGGTGGTCGTACGCCTCGTGGGACATGATCAAGCCGATCGCGTCGGCCAAGCGCCCGAGCGAACCTCCCGAGGCCAGGCCCGCCGCCGAGAGCCGCTCCGCGATCTCCGCCCGGCGCACCACCACCAGCTCCGCGCGGACCGCCGCCACCTCCGCGTCCGCCGCGGCCGCCGTCGTGAACGCGCGCCAGATCGGCAGTGATCCGCGGATCCCCTCGGCCACCCGTGGCACCACCGAGGGCAGGTCCGCCGGGCCGGCCGGGCCCGCCAGCGCGTCCAGGTTCCTCGCGTCCGGATCGCCCGCGAAGCCGGCCCGGAACGCGGCCAGCAGCAGCTGCGGCTTGCGGCCCGTCTGCGTCACCGTCTCCAGGCTCACCCCAGCCTCCGCCGCGATCTGCCGCATGCTCGTGCCCGCGTAACCCCGCGCGGCGAACAGCTTCCCCGCCGTCGCCACCACGTGCGCCCGGGTGCGGCGCGCCCGGGCCTCGCGCACCGGCGACGCGTACCGGCGCCGCCCGCCTTCGGGTATCGTCATCAATTGGATGGTACAGCGTATCGGTCAAAGGGAGAGCCATGACCCGCGTCCTCGTCGGCGTGCAGCCCGCGCGCGGTCACGTCGGGCCGACCAAGCCGGTCGTCGCAGCCCTCGTCGACGCCGGGCACGAGGTCACCGTCGTCACCGGCGCGCGCTACCGGGAAGCGTTCGAGGAGCTGGGGGCGACCGTCGGCGTACTGCCGGCGGAGGCCGACTTCGACGAGACCGACCTGAACGGCTCGATCCCCGGCCGCGCCGGGCTGAGCGGGCTGAAGCTCGCCCGGTTCGAGCTGACCCACTTCGTCCGCGCCATGCCCGCGCAGCTGCGCGTCCTCGACGAGCACCCGGCCGACGTCGTGCTGTGCGATCCGCTGATGATGGCCGGGCTGGCCCTGGTCCGGCGCGCAGCCCGGCCACGCCTGCTCACCCTCGGCTTCCTGCCGTTCCTGCCGCCGGTCCCGACCGCCGCGCCCGGCCACCCGGCCAGCGGCGCGATCTTCAAGGCGCTCGTGCCGTGGGTGACCGGGCCGGCGCAGGACCTGGCGAAAGACCTCCTCGGCGACCCCGGCATGCTCTTCACGGACTGGCCCCTGCACAGCGATGGCGTGCTCCAGATGACCTGCCCCGGCTTCGAGTACCCGCGGCCGGGCGCTCCCCTGCACTTCATCGGGCCGACGACGGTCAGCGCGGCGAGCGAGCACCCGCTGCCGCCGTGGTGGGCCGACCTGGACGGCGGCCGTCCGGTGGTGCACGTGACCCAGGGGACGGTCGCGAACGACGACCTCGGCCGGCTCGTCGAGCCGGCCATCGACGCGCTGGCGGGCGAGGACGTCCTGGTCGTCGCGACGACGTGCGGGACGCCGCTGCGGCCGGGCCCGCTGCCGGACAACGTGCGGGTCGCCGATTTCCTCCCGTACGACGAACTGCTCCCCCGCTGCGCCGCCGTGGTCAGCAACGGCGGCTACGGCGGGGTCAACCACGCCCTCCGCTACGGCGTGCCACTGGTCGTGATCGGGGCCAGCGAGGACAAGCGCGAGGTCGCCGCCCGGGTCACCTGGTCCGGGGCCGGGATCGGCCACGCCCGCGCGAAGGCCGCACCGCGGACGCTGCGGCGAGCCGTCGGCGAGGCGCTGACCGACCCGCGTTACCGCGAACGCGCGCGCGAACTGGCCGCCGAGATGGCCGCCTGCCCGTCGATGACCGAAGTCGTCGAGCTGATCACGGCAGGGACGTGAGGTAGCTCGCGAACCGCTCGTCGACCTCTTCGGGTGTCAGGCCGAAGTCCGCCAAGCTGTAGCGGTGCACCGGTTTCCGGTCCCCGGTCCGGCTCGCCTCGTGCACCGCCGTCATGGCCGCGCGGGCTTCGGGGGTGAACTCCAGTCCGAAGTGGTCGTACACACTGGACACCGTGCCGATCGGGTCCGCGACGAAGTCCTCGTACCGGACGTCGTGGAACTGCGCGGGGTTGTGCCGCTCCCGGGCCCAGCCGAACTCGTCCGCTCCGCGCGCCCACAGGTCCAGCTGACCGCGGCCGATCACCTCGCCGCGGAACTTGTCCGACCAGCCGTCCGCGGCCTTCTCGGCCAGGCTGCACATCGACGCCATGATCGTGCGCGGCGCCCGGTGGGTCTGGATCACCAGGGCGTCCGGGTAGTTCGCCATCAGCGCGTCCAGGGCGAACAGGTGACTCGGGTTCTTGAGCACCCACCGCTTGCCCGCGTCGGGCAGCCCGATCAGCTGCAGGTTGCGCTTGTGCCGCGCGTACGCGTCCGTCCAGTCCTGTTTGGCCAGCCAGCGCGAATAGCGCGGCAGGTACGCCAGGCACTCGAAGGAGACCGACCGCATCGACTGGCGCAGCAGCTGCCAGCACTCCTCCACCTGGTCGGCGGACATGTGGTGCACGCCCATGAACTCCGGGTGCTCGACGTGGTGGCGTTCGTACCCGGCCTGGATGCCCTGGAAGATCGGGTTGCCCGCCCACGACGAGCGCGGCGGCCGCGGCTGCGGGACCTCGGCGAGCCACACCTCGAGGCCCTGGTGCGCGGGGTCCTCGGCGAGCAGCCGGTGCAGCGCCGTCGTACCGGTGCGGGGCAGGCCGGTGACGAAGATCGGCCGCTCGATGCGGACGTCCGCGTACGCCGGGTTCTGCTTCCACGAAGCTTCACTCAGCAGCCGCGCCACCAAAGCACCGCGCAGGAACGCCCGGTGCACCTTGTTGCCGTACGGCGTCAGTTCCGCGTCCCCTTCGTAGGACTCCAGCAGCACGCGCAGGCCTTCGACGTACTCGTCGGCACCGAAGTCGTCGAGCCCGGTGAGCTTCGACGCCGACGCGTGCAGGTCCTCGACGGTGCCCACGTCTTCGCGGCCGGGGAGCATGGAACCTCCTAGTGGTGGTACTCGCCGCCGTTGACGTCGAGGCACTGCCCGGTGATCGCGCGCGCCATCGGCGAGGCGAGGAACACCACCGCGTCGGCGATCTCGTCGGGCTCGGGCAGCTTGCGAAGGTCTATTGTGGACGCTGTCTCGGCGTAGACGTCTTCGGGCGTGATGCCGCGCTCCTTGGCCAGGTAGGCGAAGTACCACTTGAGGTTGGGCCCCCAGATGTACCCCGGCGCCACGGTGTTGACGCGCACGCCGTCCGGGCCCAGCTCGCTGGCCAGGCTCTGGGACAGCGACAGCAGCGCCGACTTCGCCATCTTGTAGGCACCGAACGTCCGCCGGGAATGCCGCAGCACCGCCGAGTTGATCATCACCAGCGAGCCCTTGCTCTCCTTGAGCGCGGGCAGGAAGAGCCGGGTCAGCCGGAGCACGGAGATCGCCGCGGTTTCGAACCCGGCTCGGACGGCGTCGAAGTCCACAGTGGCCAGATCGGTCAGCGGCGGGACGGCGAAGGCGTTGTGCACCACCGCGTCCACCCGGCCGAACGCCTCGACCGCCGTACGCACCAGGTTCTCGGCGGAGTCCGCGTCGTCGATGTCGGTGCGGACCGCGACCGCCCGGCGGCCGAGGTCGGTCACCTCCTTCGCGACCTCGCTCAGCCGCGACTCGGTGCGCGCGGCGAGCACGACGTCCGCGCCCGCCTGCGCACTGCGCACGGCGATCGACCGGCCCAGCCCGGGCCCGATACCCGAGACGACGACCACCTTGCCCTGCAACACGTTCTCCACGCTCACCCCAGCATCCGGGCGGCCACGGCGTCCTGCCGGGCCGCGATCCGCGCCGCCCACTGCTCCGGCGTCACCCGCGCGTCCTCGTAGTGGGGCAGCCGGTCGGGCAGCTCGCCGGCCTTGACCACCTCGACGACCGGGCCGTCTTCCGGGCCGAGGTCGCGGGCCAGCCGCTGCCAGCGGATCTGCAGGTACCCGCGGTCGTGGCCGGTGAGTTCGAGCCAGTTCGCCAGGCCGGGGTCGCGTTCGGCGAGCACGAACCGGATCTTGTCGTCGGGGTCGACGCGGGCCTGGTCGGCGGTGAGGCTCGTCTGGTGATTGATGTAGTCGAGCGAGACGTACCAGAGGCTGCCGAGCTGGATGCCCTGGTAGGGCGCGTCCGCGCAGCGCGGCACGGTGACGATCATCGCCTCTTCGGGGCCGAGTTCGTAGTGCCCGGCCGAGGAGAACTGGGTGGTCAGCCCGCCCGGCGTCGAGCGTGGCTCGGTCAGCGTGTTCACCGGCAGGTCGTAGTAGAACCACTTCGGGAAGGCCAGGAACGTCTTCAGCCGGCTGAGCAGGATCTTGCCGGTGACGCCGTAGCGCTTGGCCAGCCCGGACCGGTCCGGCACCGGCGGCGCCTGGCCCGCCGTGTCGACGCACTGGATCCGGATTTCTCCCCGCCGTTCGGTGGCCCAGTCGCTGTAGACCTCACGCACGACGAGCATCGACGAGCCCTCGCCGAGGACGAAGTAGTTCGGCGGCGGGTTGTCGCGAGCGGGGCCGAAGCGCAGCTCGAACCGGCCGTCTTCGTCGATTTCGATCGCCCGGTCGTCGAACGCGGCGAGGCTGTCGGGCACCTCCACCGGCGAGTAGTCGCCGTTGAGGATCTGGAAGCTCAGGTCGGCGGTGGTCCCCCGGACCCCGGTGACGAGGTACTCGCGGTCGGCCCGGATGTTCGCGTTGAAGTACAGCGTGTCCGGGTTGTCCAGGCCCATCTTCGTGTACGGCCCGGTGGACGCGGTGAAGTACGGGAAGTCGCGCTGGTAGGCCCAGGCCATCTGCAGCGACGCCCGGATGCTGCCCGCGAGGTAGTCGTAGCCCTCCAGGAGACCCTGCTCGGTCTGCGCCGGCGGTGCTCCGGCGATCAGCTTTTCGGCCTCGACGATGGCGTCGGCGAACGACCGGGTCAACGAGAACTCGTTCTCGATCATGCCGGGACAGCCCAGCGGTTCGCGAGCAGCTTGAAGCCCGGGATGCCGTCGAAGCTCGTCAGCGTCTCGTAGGTCCGGACGTACCCGATGTGCGACATCCGCCAGGCGCCGTCGCCCTCGCGGCGGTAGGTGTCCTCGTAGAAGGCGGCGCCTTCGATGATCACCTTGTGCTCGGGCACGATGACCTTGTCGGTGAACGACCACCGCCCGGTCGCGGTGTCGCCGTCGACGTCGATCTCGGGCTGAGCTGCGTGGTGCACGGTGATGATGCCGTTGCCGAGGCTCTGGGTGAGGAACTCGACGATGGCGTCGCGGCCCTCGAACTGCTTGCCCCCGCTGCCGACCGCGCGGGTGCCGTAGTCGGCCGTGGCGTCGACGGTGAAGGTGTCGGCCACCTCGTCCCACAGCTTCAGGTCCACCCCGCGCAGGTACCGGTACTTCACCCGCTTGATCTCTTCGAGCACGCCCAGGTCCATGTCCTACAGCGTCCCGCACCGCTTGACCAAAGACAAGAACATGTTCTACTTTTTTCCGGTGTCCGTGACCTCGTACGAGCTCTCGCACCTGGCCGCGCTGGAAGCGGAGGCCGTGCACGTCTTCCGCGAAGTCGCGGCGACCTTCGAGCGCCCGGTCCTGCTCTTCTCCGGCGGCAAGGACTCGGTCGTGATGCTGCACGCGGCGGCGAAGGCGTTCTGGCCCGCGCCGCTGCCGTTCCCCGTGCTGCACGTCGACACCGGCCACAACTTCGACGAGGTCATCCGGTTCCGCGACGAGACAGTAGCCGCGCTCGGCCTGCGACTGGAGGTCGCGCGCGTGCAGGACGACATCGACGCCGGCCGCGTGGTCGAGGAGACCGGGCCGAGGGCCAGCCGCAACCGGCTGCAGACGGTGACGCTGCTGCGGGCCATCCGCGAGGGCGGCTTCGACGCCGTGTTCGGCGGCGCCCGCCGCGACGAGGAGAAGGCCCGCGCGAAGGAGCGCGTGTTCAGCTTCCGCGACGAGCACGGCCAGTGGGACCCGCGGGCGCAGCGCCCGGAGCTGTGGAACCTCTACAACGGACGGCACCGCCGAGGTGAGCACATCCGCGTCTTCCCGCTGTCGAACTGGACCGAGCTGGACATCTGGCAGTACATCCGCGACGAGCGGATCGCGCTGCCGCCGCTGTACTACGCGCACCGGCGGCCGGTGGTCCAGCGCGACGGCATGCTGCTCGCAGCTACCCGCTTCCTGTCCCTTGTGGACGGCGAGACGCCGTACGAGGCGACCGTGCGCTTCCGGACCGTCGGGGACGCCACCTGCACCGGCTGCGTCGAGTCCTCGGCGGCGACCCCGTCCGAAGTGGTCGCCGAGGTGGCCGCCACCCGCGTCACCGAACGCGGCGCCACGCGGGCCGACGACCGGATTTCCGAGGCCGGCATGGAAGACCGCAAGCGAGAGGGCTACTTCTGATGCAGCTGCTGCGGATCGCCACCGCCGGAAGCGTCGACGACGGCAAGTCGACCCTGATCGGCCGGCTGCTGTTCGACTCGAAGGCGATCTTCACCGACCAGCTCGCGGCCGTCGAGCGCGCCAGCCGCGACCGCGGCGAGGACTACCCGGACCTCGCGCTGCTCACCGACGGCCTGCGCGCCGAGCGCGAGCAGGGCATCACCATCGACGTCGCCCACCGCTACTTCGCCACGCCGCGGCGCAAGTTCATCATCGCCGACACGCCGGGGCACCTGCAGTACACGCGGAACATGGTGACCGGCGCGTCCACCGCCGACCTGGCGCTGATCCTGGTCGACGCGCGCAAGGGGGTACTGGAGCAGTCGCGGCGGCACGCGTTCCTCGCCTCGCTGCTCGGGATCGGGCACCTCGTGGTCTGCGTCAACAAGATGGACCTCGTCGAGTGGTCGCAGGAGCGGTTCGACGAGATCCGCGAAGACTTCCGCCGGTTCGCGATGAAGCTCGACGTCGCCGACCTGACGTTCGTGCCGGTTTCGGCGCTGCACGGCGACAACGTCGTCCACCGCAGCGCGAGCATGCCGTGGTACGAGGGCACTTCGCTGCTGCACCAGCTGGAGGAGGTGCACGTCGCTTCCGACCGCAACCTGATCGACGCCCGGTTCCCGGTCCAGTACGTCATCCGCCGGTCCGACTTCCGCGGCTACGCGGGCACCATCGCCGGTGGGGTGTTCAAGCCGGGTGACGAGGTCGTGGCACTGCCGTCGGGGTTCACGTCGAAGGTGCGCGCGGTCTGGGGACCGGGCGGGCGGCCCCTCGAAGAAGCGTTCACCGGGCAGGCGGTGGCCGTGGAGCTGGCCGACGACCTCGACCTCGGGCGCGGGGCCATGCTGTGCCGCCCCGGCAACCGCGCGGAGTCGACCCGCGAGGTCGACGCGCTGGTCTGCTGGTTCTCCGAGCGCGCGTCGCTGGCCCCCGGGGCGTCCTACGCGGTCCGGCACACGACGACCGAGACGCGGGGCACGGTCGAGCGGCTGGAGTACCGCCTCGACGTCACCACGCTGCACCGCGACGAGACGGCGGAAGCGCTGTCCCTGAACGACATCGGCCGCATCCGGCTGCGCACGCGCTCGCCGCTGCTGTTCGACCCCTACCGCCGCAACCGGGCCACCGGCGGCTTCCTGCTGGTCGACGAGCACACCGGCGACACGGTGGCGGCGGGCATGATCACCGGCTCGGTCGCCGCCCCGGTCGTCTGGCACACCGCGGCGGTCCGGCGCGAGGACCGCCCGACCCGCGGCGCGACGGTGTGGCTGACCGGGCTGTCGGCGTCGGGCAAGTCGTCGGTGGCGGTCGAGCTGGAGCGCCGGCTGGTCGCGGCGGGCCGCCCGGCGTACCTGCTCGACGGCGACAACCTGCGGCACGGGCTGAACGCCGGGCTGGGGTTCAGCCCCGAGGACCGCGCGGAGAACGTCCGGCGGGTGGCGGAGGTGGCGCGCCTGTTCGCGGACGCGGGTGTGGTGGCGATCGCGTCGCTGATCAGCCCGTACGCGGAGGATCGGGCGCGGGCGCGGGCGATCCACGACGGGCTGCCGTTCGTCGAGGTCTTCGTCGACACGCCGCTGGAGGTGTGCGAGGCGCGTGACCCGAAGGGGATGTACGCGAAGGCGCGCGCCGGGGAGATCAAGGGTTTCACGGGCATCGACGCGCCGTACGAGCGCCCGTCGTCACCCGACCTGGTGCTGCGCCCGGGCGACGGCGACCCGGCGGCGATGGCGGCCGCGGTCCAGGCGCTGCTCGACGACCTGGGCGAGTAGTGCGTGACTCGGTTGGTGGCCGGTGATGCCCCCTCACATCACGGAGCTGGGTGGTCATCCCGTCGCCTGAGGCCGTCAAAATCACTTTGAGCCGGGCCCGCAACCCACAGCGCAACGCGAGGAGACAGCGCGGGCTTGCGGGCCCGGCTCGAAGTGATAGGCCTCAATCAGGCGACGGATGACCACCCCGCGGCCCACCTCCACAAGCCGAGCAGACAGCGGCAGCCGTGGTCATCCCAGAGCCTGCCCGTCCGGCGAGGACGCTTTTGTCTTGAAGCCGCGGCAGACTCGGCAGCTGCCGCGGCAGGGTGAACGCTCGGCAGGGCGGGTCCGACCTCCCCCGCCCCTCCGGTGGGATTTTCAGTCGCCGCCGACTGAAGGGAAGGCTGGGATGAGGGGCGGGGGAGGTCTGGTGACGTTGTTGGTTGCCTTGCGTTGCCGGCCGGCGGTCCGTGTTGACGAAGCACCCCCTGAGGTGCGGGTCTGCGAATCCCCGAGCTTGAACAGCCGAGTAACCGCAGCCATCGCGCTCCGGCGGCGATGGCGGCCGCGGTCCAGGCGCTGCTCGACGACCTCGGCTGAAATTCGCTTGCCCGCGCCTCCTAGGGTGGGCGGCATGACGTCGGTCAGGCAGGTTCAGGTCACCTTCGACTGCGCGGACCCCGAGCGGGTCGCCCGGTTCTGGTCCGAGGTGCTGGGGTACGAGCTGGCGGGCACCGCCTGCAGCGACCCCACCGGCGTGGGCCCGCGGCTGTACTTCCAGCGCGTGCCCGAAAGCAAGGTCGTCAAGAACCGCGTGCACCTCGACGTCCGGGTCGGCACCGGCCTCGTCGGCGAAGAGCGGCTGGCGGCGCTCGAGGCCGAGTGCGCGCGGCTGGAGAAGCTCGGCGCGGTCCGCGGGCAGCTCCTGCTCGCCGACGAGGAAAACGAGTCGTGCCAGAACATGCAGGACATCGAGGGCAACGAGTTCTGCCTCGACTGACCCCTACTCCGCTTCCAGGACGAAGAAGAGGAAGCTCGGGAAGGTGTCGAGGATTTCGAAGTCGCCGGGGAACAGCTCCCGGGCGGCAGGCACCGGGTGCGGTTCGCTGATCACGGCGATCCGGAAGCCGGCCGCGGTGAAGGCGTCGGTCATCGCGTGCAGCGGCTTGTTCCAGAACGTCATCCGCGCTTTTTCGCCGTGGAGCTCGAATTCGTCGGTCCAGGTGTACTGCGCGAAGTAGTCCGGCCGGGGCCCTTCCTGGCGGTGCGTGAGGTTGACCATCATCGGGTGGTTGACCGAGGCGATCAGCCGGCCACCGGGCTTCAGCACGCGCCGGAACTCGGCGAGCACCGGGTCCCAGTCGCGCAGGTAGTGCAGCACCAGCGACGCGATGACGTCGTCGAATTCGGCGTCGGGGTAGGGCAGCGGATCGGCCAGGTCGGCCACCCGCAGGTCCGCGTCCTCGCCGAGCAGCGTTTTCGCGTGCGCCAGCATGCCGGGGCTCTGGTCGAACCCGCTGACGAGTGCGCCGTTCGCCCGCAGCTGCGCGAACAGCGGCCCCGAGCCGCAGCCGGCGTCGAGGATCCGCCGGCCGGCCACGTCCCCGGCGAGCGCGAGGGTCGCGGGCCGCTCGTAGTAGGCGTTCATCAGGCTGGCTTCGTTTTCGGCGGTGTAGGCCGAGGCGAACTCGTCGTAGGCGGCAGTCATGCGGCCCATGGTGCCCGAACCGGCGCGCCGGTGCCACGAGTCCCTCCACAATGGACTGTCCGCACGGCGAGTGCCTCCCTCAAGCGGTGGACCCGGGCGCGGTCTCCGGCGCCGGAGGCCGCGCCCGGGCCGGCTCAGTGCGCGGTGCGCATCTCGGCCGCTGCCGTCAAGCCGTTGACCCACAACGACTGCACCTTCGCCGCCTCGGCGGACGACGGTTTCGCGTTCTTGCACGCCGTTCCCGGGCCGTGGCCCGACATCAGTTCCGTGCACGGGCCGCTGTAGTGGTCCGGCAGCCCGAGGTTGTGGCCCAGCTCGTGGGCCGCGATGCGGGTCGGGTCGAAGCCCTCCGCGACCTGGCTCGTGTCCAGGTAGATCTGGCCGCGGCCGTGGCCGTTCGTGTTCGTGTACGAGCCGCCGCTGTGGATCTCCTGGAACACGATCGTCGCGCCCGTGCTGCGCTTGACGAGCTTCACGTCGGTGACCGCCGCGTTCCAGTTGGCCGCGCCCTGGTCGATCTGCGCCAGGTAGTCCGGAGCACCCGACGAGCTGTAGTACAGCGTCGTGACGGCGGCCGCCGAAGCAACCGGAGCCAGGGCCAGCGGGGCCGCGACAGCCGTGGCCACCGCCACGATCCGGCCGAGCACGCGTCCGTTCATCGTGTCTCCTTTGTCGGATTCAGAGAGCACTTCACCGTGTTTCGCGCGATCAGGTTAGAAGGTCACCACCAGGGTGGCCACGGCCGAAAGTCGGCGTTACCCGCCGCGCGGCCCGTACATGATCACCGCCACCCCCGCGAGGCACAGCAGCGCGCCGAGCACGTCGTAGCGGTCCGGGCGATAACCGTCCGCCACCATCCCCCAGGCCAGCGACCCGGCCACGAACACGCCGCCGTACGCGGCGAGGATGCGGCCGAAGTGGGCGTCCGGCTGGAGCGTCGCCACGAACCCGTACACGCCCAGGGCCAGCACTCCCCCGCCGATCCACAGCCAGCCACGGTGTTCGCGGACGCCCTGCCAGACCAGCCACGCTCCGCCGATCTCGCACACCGCCGCCGCGAGGAACAGGATGATCGACCGGAGGAGCACCCCGGGATACTAGCTGCCGTGCCGTTCACGCTCAGTCATCCCGCCGCCGTGCTGCCCCTGGCGAGAGGGCCGCTGGTGCCCTCGGCGCTCGTCGCCGGGTCGGTCGCGCCGGACGTCTTCTGGTTCGTCCCGCGGCCGCTGCCCGACGTCGGCCTGAGCAAGACCCACGAATTCGCCTCGGCGCTCTGGCTCGACCCGCTCATCGCCTTGCTCCTGCTGGCCCTGTTCCACGTCCTGCTCAAGCGGCCGCTGCTGGCGCTGGTCCCGCAACCGCTCGCCGAACGGCTCCCCCGCCACTTCAGCCGGCGGCGGCCCGGCTGGATCGCGCTGTCGCTCGTGCTCGGCGCCCTCACGCACGTCGGCTGGGACGCCTTCACGCACGAGAGCGGCGGGTTCGCCTTCCTGCGGATCCCGCTCGTCACCGGCGTCGACGTCGGACGCCTGATCCAGCTGGTCAGCACGATCGCCGGGGCGGTGGTCCTGGCCTGGTGGCTGGTCCGCTGGTACCGCCTCGCCCCGGCCCGGCCCGCACCACCGCGCAGCCGGTACCCCAAGGCCACCACGGCTTTCCTCGCCGCCGGCGTCGTGACCGGCGTGCTCGCCGAAACGCTGCCGTTCCTGGCCGAGCACGACCCGATGACCCCCGCCGGCGTCTTCGGCAACGCCACCTACCTCGCCGTCACCGGTGCCGTCAGCGGGTTCTTCGCCGCGCTCGGGCTTTACGCCCTCGCCTGGTATATGTCGTTATACGCAAAACGGGCCACCCGGAAGGGTGACCCGCTCGGCGAAGAAGAACTCAGACGGTGAAGCCGAGGGCGCGCAGCTGCTCGCGGCCGTCCTCGGTGATCTTCTCCGGGCCCCACGGCGGCATCCAGACCCAGTTGATCCGGAAGTCCTTGACCAGGCCGCCGCTGGTGAGCGCGGCGTTCGTCTGGTCCTCGATGACGTCGGTCAGCGGGCAGGCCGCCGAGGTCAGCGTCATGTCGAGGGTCGCGGTGTTGTCCGGCTCGACGCGGATGTCGTAGACCAGGCCGAGGTCGACGACGTTGATGCCGAGCTCCGGGTCGACCACGTCACGCATGGCTTCTTCGACGTCCTCGATCTTCGCCAGGTCGAGGTCCTGCTTCGCGGTGGTCTCGGCGTCGAGGTCGGCGGCGGTCCGGCCTTCCCGAGCGTCGGTGGCGGTGTCTTCGGTCATGCCTTTTCAGCTCCACTGGTCGTCCGGGCGACGGCGTCCTTGAAAGCCATCCAGCCGAGGAGGGCGCACTTCACGCGGGCCGGGTACTTGGCGACGCCCGCGAAGGCGACCCCGTCCTCCAGCACGTCCTCGTCCGGCTCGACCTTTCCCTTGCCCTGCATCAGTTCCACGAAGGCGTCCATGGTGGCGAACGCCTCGTCGATCGTGTGGCCGACGACGAGATCCGTCAAGACCGACGTCGAAGCCTGGCTGATCGAGCAGCCCTGGCCCTCGTAGGAGACGTCGGCGACCTTTCCGTCGTCGAGCTTGACCCGCAGCGTCACCTCGTCGCCGCAGGTCGGGTTGACCTGGAACGACTCGGCGTCGAACGGGTCCCGGAGGCCGCGCCCGTGCGGGTTCTTGTAGTGGTCCAGGATGATCTCCTGGTACATGCTCTCCAGGTTCACTGCGCCACCCCGAAGAACTTCTGGGCTTCCCGGATGCCCGCGACGAGCGCGTCCACTTCGGACAGCTCGTTGTACAGGTAGAAGGACGCGCGCACGGTCGCCTGCGCGTTGCAGGCCCGGTGCAGCGGCCAGGCGCAGTGGTGGCCGACGCGGACGGCGATGCCGAGGCTGTCGAGCACCTGGCCGGCGTCGTGCGGGTGCACGCCGTCGATCACGAACGACACGGTCGCGCCGCGGTCCTCGAGGTCCGTCGGCCCGATGATCCGGACGCCGGGGATGGCGCCGATGCCCTCGATCGCCGCCGCGGCGAGCTGGTGCTCGTGCGCGGCGACGCGGTCCATGCCGATCGCCGAGAGGTAGTCGACGGCCGCGCCGAGGCCGATGGCCTGCGACGTCATCGGCACGCCGGCCTCGAACCGCTGCGGCGGCGGCGCGAAGGTCGAGCCCTCCATGCGGACCATCTCGATCATCGACCCGCCGGTCAGGAACGGCGGCATCGCCTCGAGCAGCTCGGTGCGGCCGTACAGCACGCCGATGCCCGACGGGCCCAGCATCTTGTGCCCGGAGAACACCGCGAAGTCGACGCCCAGCGCGTGGAAGTCCACGGCGAAGTGGGGCACCGACTGGCAGGCGTCGAGCACGGTGAGCGCGCCGACCGCCTTGGCCTTCTCGACCAGCAGCGAGACCGGGTTGACCGTGCCGAGCACGTTGGACTGGTGCGCGAACGCGACCACCTTCGTGCGCGGCGTGATCAGCTCGTCCACATCGGACAGGTCGAGGCGGCCGTTTCCGGTCACCTTGAACCACTTCAGCGTCGCGCCGGTGCGCTGGCACAGCTGCTGCCACGGCACGAGGTTCGCGTGGTGCTCCATCTCGGTGACGACGATCTCGTCACCCGGGCCGACCACGAACCGCGCGGCCTCGGGACCGGCGGTGGCGGCGTTGCTCATCGAGTACGCGACGAGGTTGATGCCCTCGGTGGCGTTCTTGGTGAACACCAGCTCTTCGGGGTCGGCGCCGACGAACTCGGCGATCTTCGCCCGCGCGGACTCGTACGCGTCCGTCGCCTCTTCGGACAGCTGGTGCGCACCGCGGTGCACGGCGGCGTTCGACGTGAACACGTACTCGCGCTCGGCCTCGAACACCGCGGTCGGGCGTTGCGAGGTCGCCCCGGAATCCAGGTACACCAAGGGTTTCCCGTCACGGACGGTGCGCGACAGGATGGGGAAGTCGGCCCTCAGGGCCGCCACGTCGAGTGGCACAGAACCGGCCGAGGTGGTGGTCATCGGGCCGACTCCTCTCTTCTCGGTGTAGTGAGACGTGTCAGACCGCGGCGGGCTCGGTCTTGCCGGTGTACTTGACGTACCCGTTCTCCTCGAGCTCGTCCGCCAGCTCCTTGCCGCCCGACTCGACGATCTTGCCGCCGGCGAAGACGTGCACGAAGTCCGGCGTGATGTGCCGCAGGATCCGGGTGTAGTGCGTGATCAGCATGACGCCGACCTCGCTGTCGGCCTTGTACTGGTTGACGCCTTCGGAGACGATCCGCAGCGCGTCGACGTCGAGGCCGGAGTCGGTCTCGTCGAGGATGGCGAACTTCGGCTTGAGCAGCGCCAGCTGCAGGATCTCGTGGCGCTTCTTCTCGCCGCCGGAGAAGCCCTCGTTGACCGAGCGCTCGGCGAACTCCTGCGAGATCTCGAGCTTGCCCATCTCCTCCTTGACCTCCTTGACCCAGTGGCGCAGCTTGGGGGCCTCGCCACGGACCGCGGTGGCCGCGGTGCGGAGGAAGTTGGACATCGACACGCCCGGCACCTCGACCGGGTACTGCATGGCCAGGAACAGGCCGGCCCGCGCGCGCTCGTCGACGCTCATCTCGAGCACGTTCTCGCCGTCGAGCAGCACCTCGCCCGAGGTGACCTCGTACTTCGGGTGGCCGGCGATGGCGTAGGACAGCGTGGACTTGCCCGAGCCGTTCGGGCCCATGATCGCGTGCGTCTCGCCCGACTTGATGGTCAGGTTGACGCCCTTGAGGATCTCCTTGGCGCCCTCTTCGGTCGTGACCGAGGCGTGGAGGTCCTTGATTTCCAGCGTAGCCATTTCTTCGTTTCCTAAGTCAGAGAGGGCGGTCAGGCGCCAACGGCTTCGAGTTCGGCTTCGATCGCCGCTTCGAGGCGCTCGCGCACCTCGGGGACGTCGATCTTGACCAGGATCTCGTGGAAGAACCCGCGCACGACCAGGCGCCGCGCGGCTTCTTCGGCGATCCCGCGCGACTGCAGGTAGAACAACTGCTCGTCGTCGAACCTTCCCGTCGCGCTCGCGTGGCCGGCGCCTTCGATCTCGCCGGTCTCGATCTCGAGGTTCGGCACCGAGTCCGCGCGCGCGCCCGGCGTGAGCACCAGGTTGCGGTTGAGCTCGTAGGTGTCGGTGGCCTCGGCGGCCGCGCGGATCAGGACGTCGCCGATCCACACGGTGTGCGCGTCCTCGCCCTGCAGCGCGCCCTTGTACATCACGCGCGACTTGCAGTTCGGGACCGCGTGGTCGACGAAGAGGCGGTGCTCCTGGTGCTGGCCCTTGTCGGCGAAGTAGACGCCGAGCATCTCGACGTCGCCGCCCTTGTCGGCGAACGTCGCCGTCGGCGAGACGCGGACCAGGTCACCGCCGAGGGTGATCACGGTGTGCCGCAGCGCGGCGTCGCGGCCCAGCTTCAGGTGCTGCTCGGAGACGTGCACGGCGTCGTCGGCCCAGTCCTGGACGCTGACCACGGTGACCTTGGCGCCGTCGCCGATGACGAACTCGACGTTGTCGGCGTAGGTGCCGGAGCCGACGTGGTCGAGCACGATCACAGCTTCGGCGAACGCCTCGGCGCGGACCTGCAGGTGCCCGTAGGCGACCTGGCCCTCGCCCGGGCCGTGGATCCGCAGCACGGACGGCTTCGACGCCTTCGTCTCCTTCGGCACCGTCACGACGGTGGCCTGCTTGAAGGACGAGTACGCCTGCGCGGCGATCCGGTCGCTCGGGACACCGGCGGCGCCCAGCCGCTCGTCGTCCCGGCCGACCGACTCGATCTTCAGCTCGGGCGCGGCCTCGGTTTCGAGGGTGATCTCGCCGGTGGCGACGGCGCTGCCGTCGTGCAGGCCGCGCAGGCGCTTCATCGGCGTGAAGCGCCAGTTCTCCTCACGACCGCCCGGGACCTCGAAGGCCTCGACGTCGTAGGAGGTGAAGCGCTCCGCGCGGGACGCGGCCGGGATGACCGCGCCCTCGCGAAGAGCTTCCGAAACGTTGTTCTCAGTGACCGACATGACTAGCCGACGGACCCTTCCATCTGGAGCTCGATCAGGCGGTTCAGCTCGAGCGCGTACTCCATCGGCAGCTCACGGGCGATCGGCTCGACGAAGCCGCGCACGATCATCGCCATCGCCTCGGCCTCGTCGAGGCCGCGCGACATCAGGTAGAACAGCTGGTCCTCGCTGACCTTGGACACCGTGGCCTCGTGGCCCATGGACACCTCGTCGTTGCGGATGTCCACGTACGGGTACGTGTCCGAACGCGAGATCGTGTCCACCAGCAGCGCGTCGCAGACCACGCTGGAGCGCGAGTGGTGCGCCCGCTTGGCCACGCGGACCAGGCCGCGGTAGGAGGTGCGGCCGCCGCCGCGCGCCACCGACTTCGACACGATGGTCGAGGACGTGTGCGGCGCGAGGTGCTCCATCTTGGCGCCCGCGTCCTGGTGCTGGCCCTCGCCCGCGAACGCGACCGACAGGACCTCGCCCTTGGCGTGCTCGCCCATGAGGAACACCGACGGGTACTTCATCGTCACCTTGGAACCGATGTTGCCGTCGATCCATTCCATGGTCGCGCCCTCTTCGCACTTGGCGCGCTTGGTGACCAGGTTGTAGACGTTGTTCGACCAGTTCTGGATGGTCGTGTAGCGGCAGCGGGCGCCCTTCTTGACGATGATCTCCACGACCGCCGAGTGCAGCGAGTCGGACTGGTAGATCGGCGCCGTGCAGCCCTCGACGTAGTGCACGTACGCACCTTCGTCGACGATGATCAGGGTGCGCTCGAACTGGCCCATGTTCTCGGTGTTGATCCGGAAGTAGGCCTGCAGCGGGATCTCGACGTGCACGCCCTTCGGCACGTAGATGAACGAGCCGCCGGACCACACCGCCGTGTTCAGCGCGGAGAACTTGTTGTCACCGGCCGGGATGACCGAGCCGAAGTACTCCTGGAACAGCTCCGGGTGCTCCTTGAGCGCGGAGTCGGTGTCCAGGAACAGGACGCCCTGCTCCTCCAGGTCCTCGCGGATCTGGTGGTAGACGACCTCGGACTCGTACTGCGCGGCGACACCGGCGACGAGGCGCTGCTTCTCCGCCTCGGGGATGCCGAGCTTGTCGTAGGTGTTCTTGATGTCCTCGGGCAGTTCCTCCCAGGAGGTGGCCTGCTTCTCCGTGGACCGCACGAAGTACTTGATGTTCTCGAAGTCGATCCCGGAGAGGTCGGCCCCCCAGTTGGGCATGGGCTTCTTCTCGAAGAGCTTGAGCGCCTTCAGTCGCGCTTCGCGCATCCACTCCGGCTCGGACTTCTTCGAGGAGATGTCGGTGACGACGTCCTCGTTCAGCCCGCGACGGGCGCTGGCGCCCGCCTCGTCGGAGTCGGCCCAGCCGAACGCGTACTTGCCAAGGGACTCGATGGTCTCTTCCTGGCTCAGTGGCGCGGTGGTGGGAGTGCGCTGCTCGGCAGCGGCAGTCATGCGGGTTTCCCTCCATTCGGGATCCGTGCTGTGCGTCCCTCGGGGGACGCCGTTCTCACCGGCTCGGGATGGGCCGGCTGACCCGCCGTGACGGGTACGTGGGTGGTGCACGCGGAGTCCCCGCGTGCGATGGTCGCCAGCCGCTGGACGTGGGTGCCCAGCAGCTGCGCGAACGCCTCCGTCTCGGCCTCGCACAGCTGCGGGAACTCCGCGGCGACGTGGGCGACCGGACAGTGGTGCTGGCAGAGCTGCGCGCCCACGTTCTGACCGGGGGCCGGAGCCCCGACCTGGCGGGTCGACGCAGCGTAGCCTTCCCTGCTCAGGGCGGCCGCGAGGGCCTCCGCGCGCGCCGCCGGATCACCCGGTGCGGTGATCGCGGAGCGGTGCGGGCCGACGAGCTTCTCGATGCGCTGCTCGGCGAAGGCGCGGACGGCGTCCTCCCCGGCGTGCTCGGCCAGGAAGCGGATCGCGGAGACGGCCAGATCGTCGTAGGCGTGCCCGAAGCGGGCGCGGCCGGGCTCGGTCAGCAGGAAGAGCTTCGCGGGACGACCCCGGCCCCGGGGTCCGCGGCGCGGCGCGTCCCGCGTCTCGGCTTCGCCGTCCGCGAGAAGGGCGTCGAGGTGCCGCCGGACGGCGGTGGGGCTGATCCCGAGCTGCTCGGCGACCACGACGGCGGTCATGGGACCCTGTTCGAGCAGCAGCCGGGCGACCTCCTGACGGGTCTTGCCCTCGGCGCTGACCTGCGACGGGACGTGCGGGTGGGTGGCGCGGGGCATGTCGCCGCCCGCCTGGTCACCCGCCTCCGTCTTTTTCACAACACAAGTGTGTCTTATTTCCGGGTGACCCGCAAAGGCGGGGTGTCCGGCAGTGATCCGACTCACTCGCCAGGGGGACCGATACCCTGCACGCGTGGCAGTGGGTGAACAGGAGCAGCAAGTGGCACGGCTCGAAACCGGCAGTGCCCACCCCGTGACGCTCTCGCCCGTCCGCCCCCGCGAACCGCTCCCCCTCGAGCCCGCCGAGCAGCGCGGCCTGAACGTGGTCCGGCGCTTCGGCACGGTCGGCTCGCTGTTCCTCGCCCTCGGCTCCCTCGGCGCCGGCGCCGCCCCGGTGATCAACCCGGTGCAGGAGATCCCGGTCCTGCGGCTGTTCACCCGGATCCCGACGGTCTCGCTGGCCATCGCCATCTCCGGGATGGGCATCCTGGTGCTGAGCTGGCTGATGCTCGGCCGGTTCGCCCAGCCCAGCCGGGAGCGGCTGGCCTCGCAGGGCCAGCTCGCGCGCACCACGGCGCTGTGGGTGCTGCCCCTGCTGGTCATCCCGCCGCTGTTCTCCCGCGACGTCTACAGCTACCTCGCGCAGAGCGAGATCGTGCACCGCGGGATGGACCCGTACGTCCTCGGCCCGGCGCAGGCGCTCGGCGTCGCGGACCCGTTCACCGCGGGCGTGTCGAACATGTGGCGCGAGACGCCGGCCCCGTACGGGCCGCTGGTGCTGCGCCTGGGCGGCTGGCTGGCGCCCCTGGCGGGCAACAGCATCGCCGTCGGCGTGCTGCTGCAGCGGCTGCTCGCGCTCGCCGGCGTCATCCTCATCGTCTGGGCGCTGCCCCGGCTGGCCCGCCGCTTCGGCGTGCAGCCGGCGACGGCGCTGTGGCTCGGCGCCCTGAACCCGCTGCTGATCTTCCACTTCGTGGCCGGCGCCCACAACGACTCGCTGGCCGTCGGCCTGATGCTCGCCGGGCTGGAGATCGGCATCCGGCGGCTGCCGATCCGGGTGAAGGGCGACACCCCACCCCCGCTGGCCCGCGGGGAACTGCTCTACATCGGGCTGGGCGTCGCGATCATCACCCTGGGCGTGGCGGTGAAGCTGCCCGCGGTGTTCGCGCTGCCGTTCTTCGCGGTGATGGTGGCGCGGCGCTGGCACGGGCGGCTGAAGGACCTGTTCCTGGCGGGCGCGCCGATGGCGGTGTGGTTCGGCGTGGTGCTGGTCGCCGTCTGCTTCGGCACCGGGCTCGGCTTCGGCTGGGTCGGGGCGACGTTCAACACGCCCGGGCTGGTCCGGTCCTGGATCTCCCCCACCGCGGAGCTGGCCAACCTCTCCGGCGTCCTCGGCATCGCGCTGGGCCTGGGCAACCACACGAACGCGCTGGTCCCGATCCTCGGCGCGCTGGGCTACCTGGTCGCCGTCGGGATCACCTTCAAGTTCCTCTGGGACAGCTTCAAGTGGCGCTACCGGCCGATCATCGGGCTCGGGGTCTCCATGGGGGCGGTGATGATCCTGCAGATCAACCTGCAGCCCTGGTACGTGCTCTGGGCGGTGATCCCGCTCGCCGCCGCGGCCGGGACGTCGCGGTTCCGGGTGGCGGCGGCGGTGCTGTCGGCCGCCCTGCCGTTCCTGCTGCCGCCGACCGGCAGCACCTTCGACGGGCGCCCGTACGTGCTGCCGTTCGCCTACGTCGCGGCGATCGTCGTCTGCGGCGCGGGAATGCTGGTCGTGCGGCGGCTCGCTCCCGTGTTGCTCGCCAAGCCGTCCCCGCGGGTGCCCGAGCCGGTCGACGCCGTATCGTGACCCGATGTGAGTGTCCCTGCCGTCGAGATCAGCGGGCTGGTCAAAAGCTACGGCTCCACCCGCGCGGTCGACGGCCTCGACCTGCGGATGGAGCGCGGCAGCCTGCTCGCCCTGCTCGGCCCGAACGGGGCCGGCAAGACCACCACCGTCGAGGTCTGCGAAGGGTTCTCGAAACCTGACGCGGGCTCGGTGCGCGTGCTCGGCCTCGACCCGGTCCGCGAGTCCGCGGCGCTGCGCCCCCGCGTCGGCATCATGCCCCAGGGCGGCGGCGCGTACCCGGGTGTCCGCGCCGACGAGATGCTGGGCCTGGTGGCCTCCTGCGCGGCGACCCCGCTCGACCCGGCGTGGCTGCTGGACGTCCTCGGGCTGGCCCCGGTCCGCCGCACCCCGTTCAAGCGCCTCTCCGGCGGCCAGCAGCAGCGGCTGTCGCTGGCGTGCGCCCTGGTCGGGCGGCCCGAGCTGGTGTTCCTCGACGAGCCGACCGCGGGCATGGACCCCCAGGCCCGGCGCCTGGTGTGGGACCTGCTGTCGGCGTTGCGCCGCGACGGCGTCTCGGTGCTGCTGACCACGCACTTGATGGAGGAGGCCGAGGCACTGGCCGACACGGTGGTGATCGTCGACCACGGCAAGGTGGTGGTGTCGGGCGCGCCGCAGACGTTGACGGTGGACGAGACGGGCAACGCGGGCCTGCGCTTCAAGGCCAGAACCCGGCTCGACACGGCTTTGCTGGCGGCGGCGCTGCCGGAGGGTTACGCGGTGCGCGAGTCGGCGCCGGGGACGTACGTGGTGGTGGGCTCGGTCGACCCCCAGGTGGTGTCGACGGTGACGGCGTGGTGCGCGCAGCAGGGCGTGCTGCCGGAGGAGCTGCAGGTGGGCAAGCGGACGCTGGAAGAGGTCTTCCTGGAGCTGACCGGACGGGAGCTGCGGGCATGACATTCGCTCCCGGCACTTTCACACCGGCCCCCGGCCGCGGCTCGCTGGGCCGGATGCTGCGCACGCACGCCCGCGTCGAGGTGAGCTTGACGCTGCGCCACGGCGAGCAGGTGCTGCTGACCCTGCTGATCCCGCTGGCGCTGCTGATCGGGCTGTCCCTTTTGGACATCCTGCCGGCGTCTTCGCTGGGCGCGGTTCCCCGGGTGGACTGGATCACGCCCCGGATCCTGGCGCTGGCGGTGATGTCGTCGGCGTTCACCGGCCAGGCGATCGCGCTGGGCTTCGACCGGCGTTACGGGGTGTTGAAGCGCTTGTCGGCAACGGCGTTGCCGCGGTGGCTGCTGGTGGCGGGCCGCCTGGCGGCGGCGCTGGTGGTCGTGGTCCTGCAGTCGGTGATCATCGGCGTGGTGGCGGCGTTCCTGGGGTGGTCGCCTTCCCTCGCGGGGCTGTTCTCGGCGGTGTTGCTGCTGGTGCTGGGGACGTTGGCGTTCGGAGCGCTGGGCGTTCTGCTGGGCGGGGCGTTGCGCGCCGAGGCGGTGCTGGCCCTGGCGAACATCGTGTGGTTCGTGCTCCTGCTGGCGGGCGGCATCCTGCTGGCGCCGTCTTCGTTGCCGTCGGGGCTGGCGCGCGTGGTGGAGCTGCTGCCGTCGGGGGCGCTGGCGGAGGGGATGCGGGCGGCGTTGGTGGACGGTTCGTTCGCTCCGGGGCCGATGGTGGTCTTGGCGGTGTGGGCGGTCGTTGCGGGCGCGGTGGCCTCGCGCACGACGAAGCTCACCTGAGCCCGGCAAAACTGACCTCACCGCCCGGCTTCGTTCCTGAGACGGTTCTCCGGTCCGGATCCGCACCGAGGGGGCCTTCAGATGGTTTCGAAACTGCGCGTCGCCGTGTTCACGCTGGTCATGCTCGCGGTGGTGATCGGGTTGATCGTCCTCCTCGCCACGCTCGGCGCGGGCGCCTTCTGGGTCAAGACCGTCCCGATCGCCGTGCTGCTGTTCGGCACCCTCATCGCGCAGTCGATGGGGCTGTTCCAGAAGAAGGTCAAGGAAACCGAGTGACCTTGGTCCCTTGCGCCGGATAGGCGGCTCTAGGTGTAGTGCCCCGTGAGGTTGTTGACGCGGGTGATAGGTGGCTTTCCGCCGAGTGAGGTGTGAGCTCGGTGATGGTTGTAGCGGTGGAGAAACTCTGGCAGGGCTTCGGCGCGGTGGTGTGAGCTGGTGAAGGGCTGGGCGTAGGCCCATTCTTCGGCGAGGGTGCGGTTGAAGCGTTCGGCTTTGCCATTGGTTTGCGGCCGGTAGCGGCGGGTGAAGCGGGCTTCGGCGCCGATGCTGGCCAGGGCGTCACGCCAGGCGTGGGAGCGGCGGTAGGCCAGGGCGTTGTCGGTCATGACTCGTTCGATCCGGTCGACGCCCAGCTCAGCCAAGGCAGTGGCGGCGCGGCGGAGGAACCCAGCACATGTGGCGGCGGTTTCGTCGGGGTGGATTTCGGCGTAGGCGATGCGGGTGTGGTCGTCGATGGCGCAGTGGACGTACTCGTAACCCACGCGGGCTCCGTAGCGGGCGCGGCGGCGTTCGAGGCTGTCGCGGCCGTGTGCTCGCCAGCCGCCGCCCTCGCGCAGCCGGCCGAGTTTCTTCACATCGACATGCAGCAGCTCGCCGGGCCGGGCGCGTTCGTAGCGGCGGATCGGTTGTCCGGTCGGGCGGTCCAGCCAGGCCAGTTTCGGCAGGTGGTGGCGGGTCAGGACGCGGTGCACGGTCGAGGCGTGCATGCCGAGGATGCCGGCGATGCGGGCCGGGCCGAGACGTCGGTTCCGACGCAGGTCAAGGATCTGCTGCTCGGTCCGCTCCGGGAGACGGGTGGGCGTGTGGTGGGGCCTGCTGGAACGGTCGTGCAGGCCGGCTTCGCCGTGCTGGCGGTAGCGGCGGACCCATTTGTGCCCGGTCGCACGGGAGATCCCGAGTTCGGCGGCCACATGGGCGACCGGGCGTCCCGCGGTGACCCGGTCGATCAGCAACCGGCGGCCGTGCAGGGTCAACCGGGCATTACGGTGGGACACGAAGACCTCCGTCGTGTTCGGTGATGGCGTCAGACACCAGCACCACACACGGAGGTCTTCGCCTTGATCAACCCGACGCGCCGCTCAACGGTCAACAACGTCCATGGTCACTACATCTAGGCGCCGGGACCTGCCGGAAGCGTGATTTCCGCGCGCTCTACCATCGATGCCGTGCCGTTCACCAGCCTCGTCGCCCGCCTGCCGTTTCCCTCCGCCGCCGTGCAGCGGGCCGTCGGGATCGCCGCCGTCGTCGCGCAGGCGCTGATCGGCGTCACCGGGTCCATCGTCCGCGTCACCGGGTCCGGGCTCGGCTGCCCGACCTGGCCGCAGTGCGTGGCCGGCAGCCTGGTGCCTAAGCACGACTCCGGGATCGACGCGCTCAACCAGTGGATCGAGTTCGGCAACCGGCTGCTGACCTTCGTCGTCGTCCTGGTCGCCGCCGTCGCGGTCATCACGGCGTGGCGCGTGCAGATCGACCACCCGGAGCGCAAGCGCCTGGTCAAGCTGGCCTGGACGATGCCCGGCGGCGTCGTGCTGCAGGCCGTCGTCGGCGGCCTCACGGTGCTCGCGAAGCTGGAGTGGTGGACGGTCGCGATCCACTTCCTCGCGACGACCCCGCTCGTCTGGCTGGCCGTCCTGCTGCTGCGCGCGTTCCGCGAAGGCGACGAGCCCCCGCGCCTGCTGGTCCCGCCGGCCGGCCGCACGATCCTGGTCCTGCTCGCCGCCGTGATGTGGCTGGTGCTGGCGGCGGGCACCACGGTGACCGGCGCGGGCCCGCACAGCGGTGACATCAACACCCACCGGCTCGACGCCCCGGTGGAGGCGCTGGCCCAGGTCCACGGCGGACTGCTGGTGCTCTACCTGCTGCTGCTGGCGGTGTTCGGCCTGCAGCTGCTGCGCATCGGCGCCCCGAAGGGCCTCTGGCGGCGCTACACGGTGGTCTGGGTGGTCGCCGTCGCGCAGGGCGGGCTCGGTTCGCTGCAGTACGCGCTGGGCGTGCCGGAGGCGATGGTGTCGTTCCACGTGCTGGGCGCGATGGCGGTCATCATCGCGACGGCGTCGCTGTGGACGGGCAGCCGCGACCGCGGCCCGGTGACGTCGCTGACGGCGGCGCCGAAGGAGCTCACGGCCGCCTGACGGCTACGCGGCCTTAACTCCGCGTCGGCGTGGCCGTCCGGTGCGTGAGCTACTGTTCGCGCCATGACGTCGCGCACCGCGCCCAAGCCGCTCATCTCCCACCGCCGCGGCACCGGCGAGATGATCGTGCTCAAGACCTTCCTGCTGGTGCCGTTCGCGGCGCTCCTGATCGCGGTCCCCCTGGTGTGGGGCTGGGGCATGACGTGGATCGATCTGGTCCTCGCGGCGGGGTTCTACGTGTTCGCCACGCTCGGCGTGACGGTCGGTTTCCACCGTTACTTCACCCACGGCGCGTTCAAGGCGTCCCGGCCGCTGCGGGTGGTGCTGGCGATCGCGGGCAGCATGGCGGTCCAGGGTTCGGTGATCTTCTGGGTGGCGAGCCACCGCCGCCACCACGCCTTCGCCGACCGAGAGGGCGACCCGCACTCGCCGTGGCTGTTCGGCACATCCCCGTCGGCACTGCTGCGCGGCTTCTGGCACGCGCACATGGGGTGGATGTTCGGCCGCGAGGTGACGAACGCGGACCGGTTCGCCCCGGATCTGGTGGCGGACGCGGACGTGCGCTGGGTGAACCGGTACTTCTGGCTGTGGATCACGTTGAGCTTGGCCCTGCCGGCGGTGCTGGGCGGGCTGATTTCGTGGTCCTGGTGGGGCGTGGTGACGGCGTTCTTCTGGGCGGGGCTGGTGCGGATCGCGTTCCTGCACCACGTGACGTGGTCGGTGAATTCGGTGTGCCACCTGATCGGGGAGAGGCCGTTCGCCAGCCGCGACAAGGCGGCGAACTTCTGGCCGTTGGCGTTGTTGTCGATGGGTGAGTCTTGGCACAACTCGCACCACGCTGATCCGACGTGCGCTCGGCATGGGGTGTTGCGGGGGCAGGTGGATGTTTCGGCTCGGGTGATCTGGGCGTTCGAGCGGTTCGGGTGGGCGAAGGACGTGCGGTGGCCGCGGATGGATCGGTTGGCCGCGAAGCGGGCGCAGGCAAGAGCTTAGCCATAGAGATCGCCAGAAACATCTTAATGCAGCGCCGCTGACACGAATGAGAGGCGGAGCTCTCGATCGTGTCGACCACCCCACCTCTAGCGTGAGCCCATGTATAAAAAATTCAGCCGCTGGTTGAAAAAAAGGAAAATAGGTGCGGCGGCTTTTGCGCTGGTCCTATCAGCGATAGCGGCAATCCTCTCGCCGAATCCCGCCAATGCAGCACCCACACCAGCGGTAGCGACCTACGCGGCACCAGCGAAATCGGCGCAGACATTCGCGACTTCGGTCCCCAAGCTAGCACCCATCAAGACACCGACCATCGCGTCGCCTGTCCCCCTTCCCAAGGGCGCACCGAGCGAGGCCAAGCCGATCCGGGACACCACCAATCCGGTCGAACCACGTGGTGGCGGCGGCAACACCGGTAACTGATCAACTCACTACAGACAACGGAACCTCGTAACTAGGGTGAATCACTTTGGTTACGAGGGCTTCCACCGGAATGCGATCCCGTAGGTCTCTCGCGGGTGACACCCTTCGATAAAGGTGTGCCGCACAAATCCATCTTCGACGGGCAGCAAGTGCGGGTCACCATCAGGAGGTCGGCACCTCCGTTCGTATTCAGTCTGCTCTGCGTACCACCAGCAAGCCTCGGGTATGCATTTCTCGTCGAAGGCGATCTGCATCGTCAGACCGGCGATCGGCCTGCCATCCCGAGCGCACATGCCGGGTGCAATACCGTGGTGATCGACGTCGACGTTGATCCACTCACGCTGCTCGGCCAGTTCGCCGTCGAGCGCCTCCGACACGAAGGTGTACCGCTCGCCCCGGCGAAGCGGCCTGCGGAAGCGCAGACAGACCTGCACAGGGTCACCAGGATGCACTCCGGGTGAAGTGACCAGCCGACACGCCCACAGAGCCGTCACCGGGATCTCTTCCGGCTCGTGTGACCAGCCGGTCAGTGCGTGCACGTGATAGCCGTCGACGCCGTCCTCGCAGGCGACTATGTCACGCTCGGTTATCCGGCGCCGGGCCGTTTTGCGGTGCATCACCACCGTGACGATCATGCGTTCCACGAATACCGGCTGCGCTCCCTTGGAGGCTGCCCGCGCCCGCCAGCCGACGCGCTGCTCGCTCGCGACCTGCCGCACCGCGCGCCCGATGTCGATGTAGAACCGCCAGCCCGGCTCGTCCAGCGAAGCCAATTTCTCCGCGAGGCACCCGGCCAGGTCACCGACAGCCCGCCGCCAGGCCTTGTGCATCGGGGTGGTCGTGCTGGGCGGCGGATCGCCGAAGACACCGCGCAGCCGCATCAACTGCTTGAAACGATCGTCCAGCGTCGGCTTCCAAGTGGTCTCGCCGGGGGCCGGCGGGATCCGGAACGCCGCCATCAGCGTGTTGCGGCGACGGGAATCCCCCGCGGAGCCGAGCTTGCCGATCTCGTCGGCGATCAGCCCCAGCACGGCGAACGCGCGCGATTCAGGCTGCTCGGCGGACAACACCGCTGCCGGCGCCACCAGAGACTGGAGCGTGGCGGCTGACATGCTTCCCGGTTCTTCGATCGCGTAGCGGAGAAACCGGAGGGGCTCCCCCTCTTTGCGGGTCGCCAGCCAACGCAGAGCGTCTTCGACCTCCGCGGGTGAAGCCACCTCGGCGACGCGCTCTCGGTCCGTCGGGATGGTCACGGCATCCTCCACCGACAATGATCGACAATTCCCCGGCAAGCCCGGACAACGGCGAACTGAGCATCGGCAGCCGTTCGACGACGAGAAACTCGCCCCGAAAACAAAAGATCATTTCCGGTCCGACCAGCCACCGGTCACCATTGCCCTAGGCGTACTAGTACACCATCAAGAGGGGTAGAACAATGGCCAAGGACGTCGACGGCAGATCAGGAACGCCGTCGCCCCGGCGGGACGACGGCCGCGGTTTGCGTGAATTGATCAAAGCCGGCTTCGCCGGGATCGGCGGCCTCTACATGGTCACCGGCTCGCTGGCCGTAACCGCCATGGGCGCGGTCGTCGCGGTGGTTCTGGTCGCCGTTCAGGCCAGCCGGTGACTACGCCAGCTGCTGCCGCACCGCCGAGGCGAACCTCACCGGGGCCTCCGGGTCCGCCTGCCGGAACCCCAGCGACGGCTCCGTCAGCTCCAGCTCCAGCAGCAACGGCTTCCCATCCACCCCGCGCACCAGATCCACCCGCGCGTACAACAGCTCAGCCCGCAGAATCCCCAACAACGCCGAAGCCGCATCGAGGACATCCTCAGCCAGCGCCACCGCATCAGCCGGCGGCGAAGCCGGGGCCAGCTTCTCCGTCAGGTACAGCCCCGAAGGATCCATTGTGGACCCCAGCATCGCACCCTTCGTGAACGCGTGGGAGTAAATACCCCCGACGTACACCAGAGCCAGCTCACCCGAGGCGTCCACACTGGACTGGTACGGCTGGATCAACGCCGTGTGTCCCTCGGTGTGCAGCGCCGCCACGTGCTCGGAAGCGTCAGAGCCCCCGGCGAACCGGGCCGCTCCGCGGGACCCCGCCCCCACCGACGGCTTCACCACGAACTCCGACGACGGAAACGCAGGCTCAGAACCCGGTGGGACGAGCGATGTCGGCACCACCGCCACACCCGCGTCCGACAGCTCCACCAGGTACGACTTGTCCGTGTTCCACCGCACCACGTCACCGGAGTTGAACAGCGACGGCACCGACGAACACCACGACAGGAACTCCGAGCGACGGGACGCGTAATCCCAGGTCGCCCGCAGGATCACCGCGTCCGCCGAAGCAAAGTCGAACGACGAATCCCACGGTGCCCACGACACCGAAAAGCCCAGCGAAGACAACGCCGGCAGCAGCACGTCGTCGTCGCCGTCGCCCGACGGGAGCTCGGCGCAGCTGACCAGGACCGCCGTGGGGCTCACTTGCCCGCCATCTTGCGGCGGTGCTCCGGGCCGATCTTCGTCGCCCGCACCGTCTCCGCGTCCCACGTCGCCGGGGTCAGGTCCTCGGTCGCCTCGACCAGCGCCTCGCCCGTGGCCACCGAGGGCACCACCACGTCGCCGAGGGCCCCGTCGGCTCCGACCAGGACCACCCGGGCGCCCGCGCGGCCGATGTTCTCCACCACCGCTCGGGACGGCTTGCCGTGCGCCTTCACGAACTTGCGGGCCGCGGCCAGCTGCGCGCCGGACGGCGGGACGACGGTCTCTTCGTTTTCAGCCACGGACAGCACGATAACCAAGAACCGGCCGGAACGCGGAACAGCGTGGCCTCGGCCATAGTTGCACCGGGAGAACCGCGACCCGAGGAGGACCCATGCCCACCGCAGTGCAGGTGACGAAGACCGGCGGCCCGGAAGTGCTCGAACCGGCCGAAGTGGACGTCCGCGCCCCGGGGGCCGGCGAACTGCTGGTCGACGTCGCCGCGGCCGGGGTCAACTACATCGACACCTACCAGCGCCAGGGCATCTACCCGATGGAGCTGCCGTTCGTGCCCGGCCTGGAAGGCGCCGGCACCGTCGTCGAAGCGGGCGCGGACACCGGCTTCGCGCCCGGCGACCGGGTCGCCTGGCAGGGGTCGATCGGCAGCTACGCGGCCCGGAAGCTCCTCCCGGCGTCGGTCGCGGTGCGGGTTCCCGAAGGCGTCTCGCTCGAGACCGCCGCCGCGACCATGCTGCAGGGCATCACCGCGCACTACCTGGTCGCGTCCACCTTCGAGGTCAAGCCGGGCCACGACGTGCTGGTGCACGCGGCCGCCGGCGGGGTCGGCCTGCTCCTGGTGCAGCTGGCGAAGGCGCGCGGCGCCCGGGTGATCGGCACCGTGTCGACCGAGGAGAAGGCGAAGCTCGCCCGCGAAGCCGGCGCCGACGAGGTCATCCGGTACGACCGGGACGACTTCGCCAAGCTCACCCGCGAGCTGACGGACGGCGAAGGCGTCGACGTCGTCTACGACGGCGTCGGCAAGGACACCGTCGACGGCAGCCTGGCCAGCCTGAAGGTCCGCGGCCTGCTCGCGCTCTTCGGCGCCGCCAGCGGCCCGGTGCCGCCCCTGGACCCGCAGCGCCTCAACTCCGGCGGCTCGCTCTACCTGACCCGCCCGACGTCCGTGCACTACACACGCACGCGCGAGGAGATCGACTGGCGGTCGAAGGAGCTGTTCGACGCCATCCTCGCGGGCGAGCTCACCGTCCGCATCGGCGGCACCTACCCGCTGGCCGACGCCCGCAAGGCCCACGAGGACCTGCAGGGCCGCCGCACCACCGGCAAGGTGCTGCTCATCCCCTGACACGCGCGAAGGCCGCCCGGAGCATCTCCGGGCGGCCTCCTTCCGCGCTCGTCAGGCCGCGCCGACCGCCACCGCGTCGGTGACGAACACCAGCGTCTCGTTCGGCTTGATGCCGTTGCCGCCCTCGCGGTAGGCGAGGTCCGGCGGGATGATCAGCAGCCGGCGGCCGCCCTGCTTGATGCCCGTCAGGCCCTGGTCCCAGCCCGGGATGACCTCGCCCGCGCCCAGGTTCAGGTCGAACGTCTTGCCGCGGTCGAAGGAGCTGTCCAGCTTCTGCTTGTCCGACCAGGTCACCAGCAGGTAGTTCATGCTGAGCTTCTGCCCGGCCTTGGCCGGCTCGCCGGTGCCATCGGACAGGTCCTTCGTGATCAGCTTCTTCGGCGGGTCGCAGTCGTCCGGGATGGTGATCGTCGGCACCTCGCCGAACTTGCCCGTCGTCTTGACGTCGTCCGCGGTGCACTCGCGGCCCTTGCTCTGGGGCGCCTGAGCGGCGGTCGACGACGGGACCTGCGGTCCCGCCGGGGCGGCCGTCTGGGTCTTGTCCTGCTGTCCGCACGCGGCCAGCGACAGCGCCGCCGCGGCGACGACCACGATCTTCCCGATGTTCTGCATGCCGGGCACCCTAGCCAAGCACGGAGAGTGCCGGCACCTCGTCACCGGTCCGGACCACGCCGAGCCGCCGGGTCGCCCGCGTCAGGGCCACGTACAGGTCGTTGAGCCCCCGCGGCGAGCCCGCGACGACCTCGTCCGGCGCGACCAGCACCACCGAGTCGAACTCCAGGCCCTTCGACCGCTCGACCGTCAGCACGCTCAGCCGTTCGTCGTGCGAGCCGAGCAGCGCCGACACCTCGGCGAACCGGCCGGCGGGCACCAGCACCGCCACCGTGCCGCCGTCCACTTCGGACAGCTCGCGGGTCACCAGGCCGGGCAGCTCCGCCTCGAGGGACACCGGGCGCACCGACCACGGCGGCACCCCGGTCTCCCGCACCGACGACGGCGCCGACAGCTCCGGCGACACCTCGGCGAGCACCCGCGCCGCGGCCGCCATGATCTCGGCAGGCGTGCGGTAGTTCACGGTCAGCTGCTCCAGCCGCCAGCGGTCCTCGACGTACGGCGAGAGCACCTCGCCCCACGACCGCGCCCCGCCCGCCGCGCCGGTCTGGGCGACGTCCCCGACCAGCGTCATCGACCGGTTCGGCGTGCGCCGCATCAGCAGCCGCCAGTCCATGGCCGAGAGCTCCTGGGCCTCGTCGACGATCACGTGCCCGAACGTCCAGGTCCGGTCCTGCGCGGCCCGCTGGGCGGCGGTCAGCTCGCTGCGCTCCTGCTGGCGTTCGGCGAACAGCTCGGCGTCGAGGACGTCGGAGACGCGCAGCAGTTCCTCGTCGATGATCTCTTCGTCCTGCTCGAGGATGTCGAGCACGCCCTCGGCGTACGCGCGTTCCTCGCGCTCACGGCGTTTGCGCTCGACGCGGGCCTCGGTGTCGTCGACGCCGATCAGCTCCGCCAGCTCGTCGAGCAGCGGCACGTCGGCCGGGGTCCAGCGGGCGTCCCGGCCGCTCTCCAGGAGGGCGCGCTCTTCGGGCGAAAGGAGCTTGCGGGCGGCGCTGTCGAGCCGTTCGCGGTCGGCGAACAGGTCGTCCAGCACGCCTTCCGGGCTCAGCACGGGCCACAGGGAATCCAGCGCGGCGGCGACCTGGTCGTCGGCGGCCAGCTCGGCGCGGATGTCGGCCAGGTCCTGCCCGTCCAGCAGGTCCTCCCCCAGCTTGCGGGCGGCCTGGCGGGTCAGCGCGTCGAGCACGTCGGAGACGAACAGGCGCCGCGCCGGGTTGTGCGGGCGCCGCGACCGGCGGGCGCGGGTGCGGGCGTCGGTGCACGTCTTGCGGTCCAGCCGCAGGACGTCGTGCTCGTACTCGATCTCCAGCACCGGCTCGGGCACGCGCTGGCGGTCGCGGACGGCGTTGGCCAGCACCTCCGCCATCACCAGCCGGCCCTTGACCTCGGTGGTCGCGCGGGGTTCCGTGCCGTCGGCGTCCAGGCCGGGGTAGAGCCGGCCGATGGTGGCGAGCAGCACGCCGGTCTCGCCCAGCGACGGCAGCACCTGGCCGATGTAGCGCAGGAACGTGCTGTTCGGGCCGACGACGAGCACGCCGCGGGTGGTGAGCTGCTGGCGGTGCGTGTAGAGCAGGTAGGCCGCGCGGTGCAGCGCCACGGCGGTCTTGCCCGTGCCGGGGCCGCCCTGCACGACCATGACGCCGCCGAGCGGGGCGCGGATGATGCGGTCCTGCTCGGCCTGGATGGTCGCGACGATGTCGCTCATCTCGCCGGTGCGCCGCTGCTCCAGCGCGGCCAGCAGCGCGGCTTCGCCGGCCAGGCCGAGGTCCTGGCCCTGGTCGGCGGCGGTGAGGTCGAGGATTTCGTCGTCGAACCCGGTGACCTTGCGGCTCAGCGACCGCAGGTGCCGTCGCCGCCGCACCCCTTCGGGTGACGCGGCGGTGGCCAGGTAGAACGGCCGCGCGACCGGCGCCCGCCAGTCGACCAGCAGCGGCCGGTAGTCGTCGTCTTCGTCGAACAGCCCGAGCCTGCCGATGTAGGTGGTCTCCTCGGCGCTCTCGGGGAGGAAGTCGAGCCGCCCGAAGGCGAGGCCCTGCTCGACCGAGCCGAGCTGGGCCAGCCGGTCGGTGTAGAGGGTGGTGGCGACGTCCCGCTCGGTGCGGGCCTGCGGGGTGCCGCCGGTCTGCCGCAGCGTCTCGTCGAGGCGGCGCTGGGCGTCGAGGCGCTCGGCGTCGAGCTTCGCGTAGAGGGTGGTGACGTACGCCTGCTCGCGGGCGAGCTCGGCGGAAAAGTCGTCCGAAGACAAGGATCCTGCTTTCGCCTCAAGGAAAAGAGCCAACGAAGTGTAACGGCGCCCGGCGCGCGATCATTCCGTCCGCAGGTCGCAGTAGGGGAAGACCTCGGCACCCGCGGCGGCCCCGGGCAGCACCCGCTCCCCCGGCGCGCACGACACGCTCGCCGCCGGCAGCTGCTCGCCCCCGGTGAGTCGCCCGTCCGAGGCGCGGAACAGCACCGCGGCGCCGCGGCTGGTCAGCGGACGGCAGTTGCCGGAGCGGTAGCGGACCCCGCCGGGGACGACGTCGGCGGTCACCGGGGTGAAACCGCCGAGCGCCTCGGGTGCGATCCAGATCACCGGACCGACCGCGGGGTGGTCGAGCGCGACACCGCTCCGCCCGCCGGGCAGGAGGACGGGGACCTCGACGGTCCGGGAGCCGGACGTCACCGTGATCCGGTAGGCGGCGAGGGTGCTGGTGTTCTCCAGCACCGCGGCACCCGGGCCCTGCTCGGCGACGCGGACGGCACCGCCGTCGGGGGCGGGCCCGGGGACGGCGGTGATCCGCTTCGGGATGGTGCATCCGCCGGTGAGCAGGGACTCGTCCAGTGCCGGGA
The DNA here is from genome assembly GCF_013364075.1 of Amycolatopsis sp. Hca4. GTDB lineage: Bacteria > Actinomycetota > Actinomycetes > Mycobacteriales > Pseudonocardiaceae > Amycolatopsis. Next base: position 9,223,542 of record NZ_CP054925.1, on the reverse strand, counting down.
GGTTCCCGCGGCCGAGGAGGACCAGCAGGCCCAGGACGACGACCGCGGTGGCCCCGACTCCGACTTTCCCGAGCAGCCGGTTTCTCACGGGATTGCGGTTTTCGAACTCGCGACGCGGTGGAGGTCGCCGGGCCGGCCGTAGTACGAGCCCTCGACGACGGAGATCACGATGTGCGCGTCCGGCTGCCAGTACGCGCGCAGCTCGCCGGCTTCCGCCGGGTAGGGCACCTCGCGCAGTGGCACACCCCGGTCGGCGAGGAGCCCGCTGACCTCGGCGAACGTCACCAGGCCGGGAAAGTCGCCGTAGCGCTCGCGGATCAGCCGGTTGACCAGCCCGGGCTCGGCGTACCGAAGGCGGTGGGCCTGCACCGAGAAGTGGGTCCCCGCCCAGCGCCCCTCGGTCCGCTCCCAGAAGAACTCGACCAAGCCGTGGTCGCGCGCCAGGAAGTGCTTCGACCGGTTGTCGCCGTAGTCGTCGCCGAGCAGTTCCACCACCTGCTCGGGTGACCAGGTGGGGTCGGCACCCAGCACGGTGCCGGACTCGATGACGTCGGCGAAGAAGCCCGCCGGGCTCAGAACGGCAGGCCGAGGGTCGGCAGGCCGATCGCCGAGTCGACGGCCAAGGCCACGAACACGATCATCAGGTACGTGTTCGACCGGTGGAACAGGGCCATCGGCTTGGTCTCCTCGCCGCGCCGCACCGCCGCCTGCAGGCTGTGTGCGTAGAAGAGGAACCAGCCGCCCGCGAGGATCGCGAACGTGCCGTACAGCCACGACGTCACCGGGAGCAGCAGCAGCGTCCAGGCCACCATCACCCACGAGTAGATGACGATCTGGCGGGCGACGTGCTGGGCGGTGGCGACCACCGGCAGCATCGGGACGCCGGCCCGCTCGTAGTCCTCGCGGTACTTCATGCCCAGCGCCCACGTGTGCGGGGGCGTCCAGAAGAAGATCACGCCGAACATCACGAACGCCGGCCACTGCACGGTGCCGGTGACGGCCGCCCAGCCGATGACCACCGGCATGCAGCCCGCCGCGCCGCCCCAGACCACGTTCTGCGACGTGCGCCGCTTGAGGCCGAGCGTGTAGACGAAGATGTAGAACAGGATCGTCGCCACGGCCAGCAGGGCCGAGAGCAGGTTCACCGTGAAGTAGAGCACGACGAACGAGGCGACCCCCAGCACCAGGCCGAAGACCAGCGCGCCGCGGCGGGGCACCGAGTCCTTGACCAGCGGGCGGCGCTTCGTGCGGTTCATCACCTTGTCGATGTCCGCGTCGATCACGCAGTTGAGCGCGTTCGCGCTGCCGGCGGCCATCGTCCCGCCCACCAGCGTGGCCAGCACCAGCCACGGCGAGGGGATCTGACGGCCGGCGAGGAACATCGCCGGGATGGTGGTCACCAGGAGGAGCTCGATGACCCGGGGCTTCGCGAGCGCCGCGTAGGCGCCGACGACCCGGCGGAGGCTTCGCCGGTCACCGTGCGGTCGCTCACCGGTCGGGTGCACGGCGCTGGTGTCTTCACTGCGTCCGTGCGCAGCGTTCACCGGCGACATTTCACTCCCTGCGTCAGGTTCGGGCGGGACCAGTCCGGGTAGCCGAAGAACCAGCCCTACTGAACCCTCGAACGATGTTAGACGTGGTGAATCCCGTGGGTGATCGCGGGTCCTCGACCGGCCGAAGCACTAGGCTGGCCGCGACGGGCCGCGATTGCCCCTGCGCATGGCCGCGAGCAGGAATATCGTCCCTTCGGGATCGATTGAGATAGGTAGCCGCGCGCACGGGTAACCGGAACGAGGAAGACCAGCCGCAACCATCATGACCGGGAGTTGGAGTTCAGTGTCCGAAACCGCCACTACCAGCGAGAACAACCCACTCCTCCGGCGCAACACGCCCGCCGACTGGACCGACACCGACACCCGCGCCGTGGACACCGTCCGGGTGCTCGCCGCCGACGCGGTGGAAAACTGTGGCAGCGGACACCCCGGCACCGCGATGAGCCTGGCGCCGCTGGCCTACACGCTGTTCCAGCGCACGCTGCGCCACGACCCGAACGACCAGCACTGGCCCGGGCGCGACCGCTTCATCCTGTCGGCCGGCCACTCGAGCCTCACGCTCTACATCCAGCTGTTCCTCGCCGGCTATGGCCTCGAGCTCGAGGACCTCAAGCAGCTGCGCAAGTGGGGCTCGAAGACCCCGGGTCACCCGGAGTACCGCCACACCGACGGCGTCGAGACCACCACCGGCCCGCTGGGCCAGGGCCTGGCCAACGCCGTGGGCATGGCGATGGCCGCCCGCCGCGAGCGCGGCCTGCTCGACCCGGACGCCGCGCCCGGCGAGAGCATCTTCGACCACCACATCTACGTGATCGCCTCCGACGGCGACATCGAAGAGGGCGTCACCTCCGAGGCCTCGTCCATCGCGGGCCGCCAGGAGCTGGGCAACCTGATCGTCTTCTACGACGACAACAAGATCTCGATCGAGGACGACACCAACATCGCGCTGTCCGAGGACACCGTGAAGCGCTACGAGGCCTACGGGTGGCACACCCAGGTCGTCGAGGGCGGCGAGGACGTCGTCGCGATCGAGGAGGCCATCAAGGCCGCCAAGGCCGAGACGCAGCGGCCGTCGTTCATCGCGCTGCGGACCGTCATCGGCTACCCGGCCCCGAAGAAGATGGGCACCGGCAAGGCGCACGGCGCCGCGCTGGGCGCCGAAGAGGTCGCCGCGGTCAAGGAGATCCTCGGCTTCGACCCGAACCAGTCGTTCGTGGTCGAGGACGACGTGCTCAAGCACACCCGCCAGGCGCTCGAGCGCGGCAAGGCCGCCCACGCCGAGTGGCAGGAGAAGTTCGAGGCCTGGGGCAAGGCCAACCCGGAGCGCAAGAAGCTGGCCGACCGGCTGGCCACCCGCACGCTGCCGGAGGGCTTCGCCGACAACCTGCCGCACTGGGAGCCGGACGCCAAGGGCATCGCGACCCGCAAGGCCTCCGGTGAGGTGCTCAACGCCCTCGCCGAGCCGCTGCCGGAGCTGTGGGGCGGGTCGGCCGACCTGGCCGAGAGCAACAACACGACGATGAAGGGCGCCGACTCGTTCGGTCCCGAGAAGGCCGCCACCGAGATGTGGCAGGCCAACCCGTACGGCCGGACGCTGCACTTCGGCGTCCGCGAGCACGCCATGGGCTCGATCCTCAACGGGATCGCGCTGCACGGCGGCACCCGCCCGTACGGCGCGACGTTCCTCATCTTCTCCGACTACATGCGCCCGCCGGTCCGGCTGGCCGCGCTGATGAAGGCGCCGGTCACCTACGTCTGGACGCACGACTCGATCGGTCTCGGCGAGGACGGGCCGACGCACCAGCCGATCGAGCAGCTCTCCGCGCTGCGCGCGATCCCGGGCCTCAACGTCGTCCGCCCGGCGGACGCCAACGAGACCGCGTACGCGTGGAAGGCCGTCCTGGAGGACATCCACCACCCGTCCGGCCTGGCGCTGACCCGCCAGAACGTGCCGGTGCTCGAGGGCACCAGCGCCGAGGGCGTGGCGAAGGGCGGATACGTCCTGGCTGACGTGGATGACACTGCCGGCACCCCGGATGTAATCCTCATCGCCACCGGCTCCGAGGTCCAGCTGGCGGTCGAGGCCAAGAAGACCCTGGACGCCGACGGCGTCAAGGCGCGCGTCGTGTCCATGCCGTGCGTCGAGTGGTTCGACGCGCAGGACGCGGCCTACCGCGAATCCGTCATCCCGGCCGGTGTGAAGGCCCGCGTGTCCGTCGAGGCGGGCATCGCCCAGTCGTGGCACCGCTTCACCGGTGACGCCGGGGTGAACGTTTCGATCGAGCACTTCGGCGCCTCCGCCGATGCCGCCACACTGTTCCGTGAGTTCGGGTTCACCGCGGAAGCAGTCGTCGAGGCCGCCCGTCGCTCGATCCAGAACACCAAGAATTCCTGAAGGGGATGACAGTAATGAGCAACGACAAGCTCGCCGCGTTGTCCGAAGCCGGTGTCTCGATCTGGCTCGACGACCTTTCGCGTGAACGCCTGAACACCGGCAACCTGGCCGCCCTGATCCGCGACAAGCACGTCGTCGGCGTGACGACCAACCCGACGATCTTCGCCAACGCGATGTCGAAGGGCGACGCCTACGACGAGCGGACGCGGGAGCTCGCCGCCCAGGGCGCCGACGTCGAGGCGACCATCCGCGACCTGACCACGACCGACGTGCGCAACGCCGCGGACCTGTTCCGCGACGTCTACACCGCCACGAGCGGGGTCGACGGCCGCGTGTCGATCGAGGTCGACCCGCGCCTGGCCAAGGACTCCGACAAGACGGTCGTCGAGGCGCAGGACCTGTGGAAGACCGTGGACCGGCCGAACGTGCTGATCAAGATCCCGGCCACCGAAGAGGGCCTGCCCGCCATCACGAAGACACTGGCCGAGGGCATCAGCGTCAACGTCACGCTGATCTTCTCCGTCGAGCGGTACAAGAAGGTCATCGAGGCCTACTTCGCCGGCCTGGAGCAGGCGAAGGCCAACGGCCACGACCTGCGCGGCATCCACTCGGTGGCGTCGTTCTTCGTCTCGCGCGTGGACACCGAGATCGACAAGCGCCTGGAGGCCATCGGCACCGACGAGGCACTGGCCCTGCGCGGCAAGGCCGCCGTCGCCAACGCCCGCCTCGCCTACGCGGCCTTCCAGGAGCTGTCCGGCACCGACCGCTGGAAGGCCCTCGCGGCCGACGGCGCCAACGCGCAGCGCCCGCTCTGGGCCTCGACCGGCGTGAAGAACCCGGACTACTCCCCCACCCTCTACGTCGACCAGCTCGTCGTGAAGGACACCGTCAACACGATGCCGGAGAAGACCCTCGACGCGGTCGCCGAGCACGCCGAGATCACCGGTGACCAGGTCACCGGCCGCGCCGCCGAGGCGCAGGAGGTCTTCGACAAGCTCGAGGCCGTCGGCATCGACATCCGCGACGTGTTCCTCGTGCTGGAGAACGAGGGCGTCGAGAAGTTCGAGAAGTCGTGGACCGAGCTCCTGGAGACCGTCAACGGGCAGCTCGAGCAGGCGAAGGGCTGACGCACGACATGACGACAGGGGAAACGACCGGCGTCGAGATCGTGGACGCCGCACTGGCGGAGCGCGCCGCTCCGCTGGCCGAGCAGCTGGTCAAGGACCAGGTCGCCTCGAAGCTGGCGGCGCAGGACGCGACGCTCTGGGGACCGGACGCCGAATCCGAGGCGTCGATCCGGCTGTCGTGGACGACGCTGCACAAGTCGTCGCGGCCGCTGATCGGCGAGATCGAGCAGCTGCGGACCGAGCTGCGCGGTGAGGGCGTCGACCGCGTGGTGCTGGCCGGCATGGGCGGCTCGTCGCTGGCGCCGGAGGTGATCACCGCGACCGACGGCGTCGCGCTGACCGTCCTCGACACCACCGACCCGGGCCAGGTCGCCGACGCGCTCGCCGGCGACCTCGAGCGCACGGTGATCGTGGTGTCGTCGAAGTCGGGCGGCACCGTCGAGACCGACAGCCACCGGCGCATCTTCGCGAAAGCGTTCGCCGACGCGGGGATCGACGCGGCCCGGCGGATCGTGGTCGTCACCGACCCGGGCTCGCCGTTCCAGGAACTGTCCGAAAAGGAGGGTTACCGCAAGACCTTCCTCGCCGACCCACACGTCGGCGGCCGCTACTCGGCGCTGACCGCGTTCGGGCTGGTCCCGGCAGGCCTGGCCGGTGCGGACGTCGCCCGGCTGCTCGACCAGGCCGCTTCGGTGGCCGAGCAGCTCGCCGCGGACTCGGCGGACAACCCGGCGGTCAAGCTGGCCGCCGCCTGGGCCGCCGCGCACGAGGCCGGCGCCGAGAAGGTCGTCCTCGCCGACACCGGTTCCGGCATCAAGGGCTTCCCGGACTGGGCCGAGCAGCTCATCGCGGAATCCACCGGCAAGCAGGGCACCGGTCTCCTGCCGGTTGCGGTCGAGGGCGCGGAGGCGCCCGGCTTCGTGGACGCGAAGTCCGATGCCACGCCCACCGCGGTCGGCGGCCCGCAGGGTGCGGCGAAGATCTCCGTCACCGGCTCGCTCGGCGCGCAGTTCCTGCTGTGGGAGTTCGCGACCGCGCTGGCCGGCCGGCTGCTCGGGATCAACCCGTTCGACCAGCCGGACGTGGAAGCCGCGAAGAAGGCGGCCCGCGCACTGCTGGACGACCCGGAGAAGCTGAAGGGCGGCGAGGAGCCGTCCAACGTGGACGGTCCGGTCGAGATCTTCGGCAGCGACGGGGTCTCCACCGAGGGCAGCCTGACCGACGTGCTGCGCGCGTTCTTCGCTTCGGCGCCGGAAGCGGGCTACATCGCGGTGCAGGCGTACCTCGACCGGCTCGAAGACGCGTCGACGGCGGTGCTGCGCGGCGAAATCGCCAAGCGCACCGGGCTGCAGACGACGTTCGGCTGGGGCCCGCGGTTCCTGCACTCCACCGGCCAGTACCACAAGGGCGGGCACCAGAACGGCGTGTTCCTGCAGCTCACCGGCGCCGTCGAGCAGGACCTCGACGTGCCGGACCGGCCGTACACGCTGGGGCAGCTGCAGCACGCCCAGGCCCTCGGCGACGGCCAGGTGCTGGCCGAGCACGGCCGCCCGGTGCTGCGCCTGCACCTGACCGACCGGGCCGCGGGCCTTGCGGCCGTCGCCCGCGCGGTACAGGAGGTTTCCGCATGACGTGGAAGAACCCGCTGCGCGATCCGCGGGACAAGCGGCTCCCGCGGATCGCCGGGCCCTCCAGCCTGGTGATCTTCGGGGTCACCGGTGACCTGGCCCGCAAGAAGCTGATGCCCGCCATCTACGACCTGGCCAACCGCGGGCTGCTGCCCGCGGGCTTCTCGCTCGTCGGGTTCGCCCGCCGCGACTGGGAGCACCAGGACTTCGGCGAGCTCGTGCACGACTCGGTCAAGGAGCACGCGCGGACACCGTTCAAGGAGTCGGTGTGGAACCGGCTCGCCGAAGGCATCCGGTTCGTCCAGGGCACCTTCGACGACGACGAAGCCTTCGACCGGCTCGCGAAGACCATCCGCGACCTCGACGCCGAACGCGGCACCGGCGGCAACACCGCGTTCTACCTGTCGATCCCGCCCGGCGCGTTCCCGGTGGTGACCAAGCAGCTGGCCCGCTCCGGGCTGGCGAACGCCGACGAGAACACCTGGCGGCGCGTGGTCATCGAGAAGCCCTTCGGGCACGACCTGAAGAGCGCCGAAGAGCTGAACGCGATCGTCAACGACGTCTTCCCCGAGGAGTCGGTGTTCCGCATCGACCACTACCTCGGCAAGGAGACGGTGCAGAACATCCTGGCGCTGCGCTTCGCCAACCAGCTGTTCGAGCCGATCTGGAACGCCAACTACGTCGACCACGTGCAGATCACCATGGCCGAGGACATCGGCCTCGGCGGCCGCGCGGGGTACTACGACGGCATCGGCGCGGCCCGCGACGTCATCCAGAACCACCTGCTGCAACTGCTCGCCTTCACCGCGATGGAGGAGCCGCTGTCGTTCGAGCCGCGGGCCCTGCGCGCGGAGAAGATCAAGGTGCTCTCGGGCACCAAACCGGTCGAGCCGTTCGACAAGACCACCGCGCGCGGTCAGTACGCGGGCGGCTGGCAGGGCGGCATGAAGGTGCCCGGCCTGCTGCAGGAAGAGGGCTTCGCGAAGGACTCGAAGACCGAGACCTACGCCGCGGTGACCCTCGAAGTGCAGAGCCGCCGCTGGGCCGGGGTGCCGTTCTACCTGCGCACCGGCAAGCGGCTCGGCCGCCGCGTCACCGAGATCGCCGTGGTGTTCAAGCGGGCGCCGCACCTGCCGTTCGACTCGACCTCGACCGAGGAGCTCGGCCAGAACGCCCTGGTCATCCGGGTCCAGCCGGACGAGGGCATCACGCTGCGGTTCGGCTCGAAGGTGCCGGGGACCACGATGGAGGTCCGCGACGTCACGATGGACTTCGGGTACGGGCACGCGTTCACCGAGTCCTCCCCGGAGGCCTACGAGCGGCTGATCCTGGACGTCCTGCTCGGCGAGCCGTCGCTGTTCCCGGTGAACGAAGAGGTCGAGCTCTCCTGGAAGATCCTCGACCCGATCCTGGAGCACTGGGCGAAGGAAGGCGCGCCGGAGCAGTACCCGCCGGGTACCTGGGGCCCGCGGTCCGCCGACGAAATGCTGGAGCGCACCGGCCGGAAATGGAGGCGCCCGTGATCATCGACCTGCCGTCCACCACGACTTCGGCACTCAACAAGAAGCTGGTGGAGATCCGCGAACAGGGCGGGCAAGTCGCGCTCGGGCGGGTGCTGACGCTGGTGATCGTGGCCGACGACGACGCCAAGCTCGAGGAAGCCATCGAGGCGGCCAACGGCGCGAGCCGCGAGCACCCGTCGCGGGTGATCGTGGTGGCCAAGGGCGCCCGCACGGCGGCCCCGCGCATCGACGGCCAGATCCGGGTCGGCGGCGACGCCGGCGCGAGCGAGGTCATCGTGCTGCGCCTGTACGGCCCGCTGGCCGGCCAGGGGCAGAGTGCCGTGGTGCCGCTGCTGCTGCCGGACGCGCCGATCGTGTGCTGGTGGCCCGGTGCCGGCCCGAAGGACCCGGACAAGGACCCGCTCGGCGAGCTGGCCCAGCGCCGGATCACCGACTCGGCCGCGGAGAAGAGCCCGGTCAAGGCGCTGACCACGCGGGCGAAGGCGTACACCGAAGGTGACACCGACCTGGCCTGGACGCGCCTGACGCACTGGCGCGCCCAGCTCGTCTCGGCCCTGGACCTGCCGCCGTACGAGAAGATCACCGGCGCGACGGTGACCGGCGAGGCCGACTCGCCGTCGACCGAGCTGCTGGCCGCCTGGCTGGCCGAGTACCTGAAGGTGCCGGTCAAGCGGGTCAAGAGCTCGGGCGCGGCGGGGATCATCTCGGTGCGGCTCGACCGGAAGTCGGGCCCGGTGGAACTGCACCGCCCGGACGGCCGGGTGGGCACGCTGACCCAGCCGGGCCAGCCGACCCGCCGGATCGCCCTGCAGCGGCGCAGCACGCAGGACTGCCTGGTCGAGGAGCTGCGCCGGCTCGACCCGGACGAGGTCTACGAAGCGGCCCTGCACGGCCTTGGCAAGATCACGTCGGGCTCGAACGGCAAGCCGGGGACGCCGCCGAAGGCGGACGTGACGTCCCCGGCCGCGGCGGCGGGCTCGGCTGCTTCGGGTGCCGCCAAATGAGCAAGACGGAAGTCGTCGTCTACGCGAACCAGGACCTCCTGGCGGCCGCGGCGGCGGCCCGCCTGGTGACCCGGCTGGTGGACGTCCAGGCGGCCAAGGGTTCGGCCTCGGTCGTGCTGACCGGCGGCGGCACCGGGATCGCGGTGCTGTCGGAGCTGCGCGCCTCCTCGGCCCGTGACGCGATCGACTGGTCCCGGCTGGACGTCTACTGGGGCGACGAGCGGTTCGTGCCGGCGGATTCGGACGAGCGGAACGAGAAGCAGGCCCGCGAGGCGCTGCTGGACCACGTCCCGCTGGACCCGAAGCGCGTCCACCCGATGGCCGCGTCGGACGGCGAGTTCGGGTCCGATGTGGACGCAGCGGCGGCGGCTTATGCCTCGGTGCTGGCGTCCCAGGCCGGGCCGGAAGACCACGGTGACGTCCCGTCGTTCGACATCATGTTGCTGGGCCTCGGCGGTGAAGGGCACACGGCCTCGGTCTTCCCCGAGTCCCCGGCGGTGTACGAGACGGACCGGACGGTGGTGGCGGTGCGCAACTGCCCCAAGCCGCCGCCGACCCGGATTTCGTTGACGCTGCCGGCGATCCGGCGGGCGCGGGACGTGTGGCTGATGACGGCCGGTGAGGCGAAGGCCGACGCGGTGGCGCTGGCGTTGGCCGGAGCCGGGGAAGTCCAGCTGCCGGTGGCCGGGGCCCGCGGGCACCGGCGGACGTTGTGGCTGCTGGACCGGGCCGCGGCGGGGAAGCTGACGAAGGTGTACCAGCCGCCGACGGCGTGAGTTTCGTGTCGGCTCGGTGAAGGCCCTCTGCCTCGGCAGGGGGCCTTCACTCGTTTCGCCGGTTAGGGTCGAGGTGTGGAGATGGCGGGCCGGGTGGCGGTGGTGACCGGCGTCAGCCGCCGGGCGGGGATCGGTTTCGCGGTGGCCGAGGAGCTGCTGGCCGCGGGGGCTTCGGTGCTGGTGCATTCGTGGTCCCCGCACGACGCGGAGCAGCCGTGGGGCACCGATCCGGCGGGCGACGCCGGAATCGTGGAACTGCTCGGAGGAGCCGGGCCCCGCCTCCAGCACATCGCGGCCGACTTCGCCGACCCCGAAGCGCCCGCACGGGTGGTGGCGGCCGCGGTGGCGGCGTTCGGTGCGGTCGACGTCGTGGTCGCCAACCACGCCCGGAGTTCGAACCAGGGGTTGGCGGAGGTCACGGCGGCCGAGCTGGACCTGACGTGGGCGGTGAACGCCCGCGCGAGTGTCCTGCTGACCCAGTCGTACGCCGCCGCCCACGACGACACGCGACCGGGCGGGCGGGTCATCCTGTTCACCTCCGGACAGCACCTGGCGCCGATGAGCGACGAGCTGCCGTACGCGATCAGCAAGGGTGCGGTCCACCAGATGACGCTCAGCTTGTCCGACGCGCTGGTGGACCGGGGGATCACGGTGAACGCGCTCAACCCGGGGCCGGTCGACACGGGGTGGGCGGAGCCGGATCTCGCGGAACGCGTCGGACGTGCGCTGCCGGCGGGGCGGTGGTGCAGCCCGCGCGAGGTGGCGCGTTTGGTGAGGTGGCTGGCGTCGGAGGAGAGCCGGTGGATCACCGGGCAGGTGATCAACGCCGAGGGCGGGTTCCGCCGCTGGGTGATGTGAGGGCACCGGGCGGGGGCATCGCGCTGCCACTGGCTGCTTCGCCGCCCCACGACCACAAGTCAGGCTCGCAGCCACCACTCCGCCGCCGCCCGAAGCCTGCCAAGTCGCCGGGCGCCGGCAACGCCGCGGCAAGCGCCTCACCACCGGCCGCCGGCCACGGGTCGGCTCGCAGCCGCCTCACCGGCGCAGCCACCCACCTCGCTCACCGCACGAGCGCATCCTGCAGCGGGCGCCTTGCCACCGGCCCACAGGTCACCTCGCAGCCGGTCCCGCCGCGGTGAGCTACTCCGTCCGCCAGCCTCGCTGCAGGCGGGCGAAGATCTCCTCCGCCGCCCTGCGGGGGTGCTCGTGGGCCAGGATCAGCTCGCGCGACGCCAGTGCGAACCGGGCCAGTGCCGCGCACGCCACGTCGTCCTCCGGCGCCCCCATCTCCTGCGCGATCGCCCTGGCCAGCGCCTTCTCGTGGCGCATCCACATCCGCCTCGCGTAGTCGCGCAGCGGTGGCTCGCTCTCGATCAAGTGCAGGAATTCGTCGCTCGGGCCCTTCTTCACCGAGCGCAGGAGGTGCTCGCGCAGCGCGTCGACCACCGAGAACCCCGGCGGCCGCCCGACGACCGCCGTGATCAGGGCCGCCTCGACGTCCTCGTCCTGGTCGAACACCAGGGCTTCCTTGCTCGGGAAGTACTTGAACAGCGTCGTCACCGAGACATCCGCCGCGTCCGCGATCTCCTTCACCCCGACCTGGTCGTAGCCGCGCTGGAGGAACAGCTCGAGCGCGGCGTCGGCGAGGGCTTTGCGGGTCTGCGCCTTCTTGCGCTCGCGGCGTCCGATCACTTCCGTCATGCACCAAAGTCTAACTCACTTCAAAAGTTGAGTCATTGCACTTTCTGAGTGACTGTGCTTTCTTAGTGACATGACCTTTCCCCGTATCGCGATCGCCGGCGCCGGTCTCGGCGGGCTCGCCTGTGCGCGCGTCCTGCAGCTCCACGGCCTCGACGTCACCGTCTTCGAGCAGGAAGCCGCGGCCGGCGCCCGGCCGCAGGGCGGCACCCTCGACATCCACGCCGACACCGGCCAGGTCGCCCTCCGCACCGCGGGCCTGCACGACCGGTTCCGCGCCCTGGCCCGCCCCGAGGGCCAGCAGATGCGCGGCCTCGACCCGCACACCGCCGAAGCCGTCCTGGACGAACTCCCCGCCGAAGGCGACGACTCCCGGCCCGAGATCGACCGCGGCCAGCTCCGCGGCATCCTGCTGGACGTCCTCTCCCCCGGCACCGTCCAGTGGGGACGCCCGGTCGCCGACGTCACCGAGGCCGGCCGGCTCACGTTCGCCGACGGCACGTCCGCGGAGTTCGACCTGATCGTCGGCGCGGACGGCGCGTGGTCCCGCGTCCGGCGCGCCCTCACCGACGTCCGCCCCGAGTACAGCGGCGTCACCTTCGTCGAGTTCGGCCTCGACGACGCCGACCGCCGCCACCCGGCACTGGCCGCGCTGACCGGCCGGGGGTCGATGATGACGAAGGCCGGCGGCAAGGCGCTCTTCGCCCAGCGCACCAGCACCGGCCACATCCGCTGCTACGCGACCTTCTACGCGCCCGAGGACTGGGCCGCAGGCCTCGACTTCGCCGTCGCGGACGCGGTGCGCGACCACCTCCTCGAGCGCTACGCCGGCTGGCACCCCGACCTGCTCGCGTACGTGCGCGAGCACGACGGCGGGTTCACGCACCGGCCGCTGCACGTCCTGCCGGTCCCCCACGCCTGGACCACCACGCCCCGGCTCACCCTCCTCGGCGACGCCGCGCACCTGATGCCACCGCTCGGCGTCGGCGCGAACCTCGCCCTCCTCGACGGCACCGAACTGGCGACCGCGCTGGCCACGGCGAACAGCGTCGAAGAAGCGGTCCGGCGGTACGAAGCCGGCATGCTGCCGCGGTCGATCGAGACGGCGAAAGCCTGCGCGTCCGGGCTGCACGGCCTGCTGAGCGACGACCTCCGCTCGATGGCCGCCTGAGAACTTCCGCCGGACGACCACACGTGGGTAACATGATTCCCACGATGTGGTCGTCCAGGTGCACGCTGGGAGACAGAGCTCCCACCCTGGGTAGCACCGTGGGGCGGCTATCCCCCGGACGGCCCAGCCGATTACGGAATCCGGACGCCGGAGCATCGACGGCGGGTGAAACTAACCGTCTCCGTACGCGACCTCGTTAGCATCCGCACATTTGTCTGCCGCCACGCGTCCCGATCGGGCCCTGAGCGCCTCTCACCAACAAGTCCACAAGACGAATGGGGTCGCCAGCGATGAGTACAGAGGGACTCTCGATTCCAGGCATCTCGATCGCGAGCTCGGGGCCGTCGGCCGCCGAGCGGGTGCGGAAGCGGGGGCTGAGCGCGTTCGGCTCGGTACCGCGCCCGGCCATCGTCATGTTCGCCATCGAGGCGGCCGCCGTCATCCTGGCCGTGCTCGACGTCTGGCTGGTGATCCCCGAGAAGGCCCAGCCGTATTCGATCTGGCTCTCCGGCGCGGCCTGCCTCGCGGTGGTGTTCCGCCGGAAGTTCCCGTTCCTCGCCGTGCTCGTCGCGGTCCCCGGCTTCCTGGCCGGCTGGGCGCAGCTCGCGTCGATGATCACCCTCGGCATGCTCGCCACCCGCCGCCAGCTGCACTGGCAGACGTGGGTCGGCGCGGCGCTGGTGTGGATGTGCCGGTTCGTACAGTGGCCGCTGGAGGACTTCGCCGAGCTGAGCTGGCGCGAGCACATCCTCGACGGCATCTACGGGGTCCTGGTCGCCGGTATGCCGATCGCGATCGGCCTGCTCATCGGCGCCCGCACGGAAGTCTCGAACAAGCTCGCCGAGCTGGCCACGAGCCGCGACCGCGAGCGCCGCTTCCACGCCGACGCCGTCCGCGCCGAGGAGCGCGCCCGGCTGGCCCGCGAGATGCACGACGTCGTCTCCCACCAGATCACGCTGATCGCCATGCAGGCCGGCGCGCTCCAGGCCCAGACGACCGACGACCGCGCGCAGGAGACCGCGCAGGTCATCCGCACGCTGTCGAAGCGGACCCTCGAGGAGCTGCGGTCCCTGCTCAGCGTGCTGCGCGCGGGCCCGGACGACGACGGCCCGCGCCCCGGCATCAACGACCTCGACCGGCTGATCCGCACGTCGGAGGTGCCGGTGCACCTGTCGGTGGAGCACCTCCCGGAGGCCCTGCCCAACCAGGTCTCGGCGGCGGCGTACCGGACGGTGCAGGAGTGCCTGACGAACGTCCACAAGCACGCCCCGGGCGCGACGGCGACGATCCGCATCCAGGGTGAGCACGGAGCGCTCAAGATCGAGGTCCGCAACGAGCGCGCAAGCCGCCCGACGGAGGGCCTGCCTTCGGGCGGCCACGGGTTGACGGGCCTGGCCGAGCGAGCCCGCCTGCTGGGCGGAAGCTTCGAGACATCGGGAACGGAGGACGGCGGCTTCCGCGTGCGGGCGCGGTATCCGCTGGACCGCTGACCTCCGGCCCCCGGTATCCAGTTTACCGGCGGGCACCGACGATTCCGGGCCGTCTCGGGCCGCGAACGGAGGATTTCGGACAAAAACGGCCGGAATTCTCCGTTCGCGGGGCTTCCGGCCCCGGAATTGTCGGTCCTCGCCGGTAGCGTGGAAATCGGGGGCTGCTCAGGCAATTGCCGCGCAACCGCCCGGCAATCACGCCGGGCGGGAAAGAACTTCCGCGTGTTCGGGCGGGCATCGCGCGGGCCTGGCCGGGCATCACACGAGTCTGGCCGGCATCTCACCGTGCGGGCGGTCCTCTCGCGTGATCGGGAAGGCCTCTCGCGTGGCCGAGATGGTCTTGCGCGTGATTGAGCAGGCATCACGCGTGTCTGAGCGGGCCTCACGTGTGATTCGGCGGGCATCATGCGTGATTGAGCGGGCATCACGTGCGATTCGGCTGGAATGGTGCGTGATTGAGCGGGCATCGCGTGTGCTTCGGCGGGCAGCTCGCGTGATCGGCGGGGCATCAGCGCGATGCCCGGCCAGTCACGCATGATGCCTCGGCAGTCACGCGTGATTCCCCTCTGGACACGCGTGAGCGCACGAAAAGCCACCCCGAGGGGGCCCGGGGTGGCGATCGGCTGAAACCCCTTAGAGGATTTCCCGGCGCTTGCGCAGGCGGTCGAGCGCCTCCGCCAGGATGGCCTCGCCGTCGGCGTCGCTGCGCCGCTCCTTCACGTACGCGAGGTGGGTCTTGTACGGCTCGGTCCGGGGCGCGGCCGGCGGGTTCTTCTCGTCCTGCCCACCCGGGAGCCCGCAGCGGGGGCAGTCCCACTCGTCGGGGATCTCCGCGTCGAGCGCGAACGACGGCCGGGCCTCGTGCCCGTTGGCACACCAGTAGGAGATCCGGCGGCGCGGCGCCGACTCACCCCGTTCCGATTCGCCCGTAGGACCGGCACCCACCCGGGTGCCTCGAATCGCGTTACCGCCAACCATGAATCCTCACACCTAGGAATCGGCGGCGCGCCCCCCAATAGGCACGCCGAATCGCTGCGCCCCGCCGTCTCGACCCGGTCGCGGCCGACGGACGGAGCGCCGGACGCCTCACACCTTGAGCAGCAGACCCAGGCCCACGATGCTGATCAGCCAAACCGCGCCCAGCAGCAGGGTGATCCGGTCGAGGTTCTTCTCGGCCACGCTCGACCCGGCCAGGCTCGACTGCATCCCGCCGCCGAACAGCGACGACAGGCCACCGCCCCGGCCGCGGTGCAGCAGCACGGCGACCACCAGCAGGACGCTGGAGACGATCAACAGGATTTGCAGGAACAGCTTCATGTCATCCTCTGGGCTCTAGGAGAATGCAGGGGTACGGCATGGTCGTTTCCGACCACCACCGTACCCCTGGACTC
The DNA here is from genome assembly GCF_013364075.1 of Amycolatopsis sp. Hca4. Classification (GTDB taxonomy): domain Bacteria; phylum Actinomycetota; class Actinomycetes; order Mycobacteriales; family Pseudonocardiaceae; genus Amycolatopsis. The sequence continues at coordinate 9,207,786 of NZ_CP054925.1, read as the reverse complement.
GTCCACTGCTGTGTGACGGACCGGATACACAGGCTACCCGGTCGTGGCCTCGATCAGGGCAGCGGCCCGCCCGCGGCGAGTGCGCAGAGTTTCGTGAACTCCTCACCGTCCAGGCTCGCTCCGCCGACCAGGGCACCGTCGATGTTCTCGCAGCCCACCAGCTCGCTGATGTTGCCCGACTTCACCGATCCCCCATAGAGCACCCGGACGGACGAAGCGACCTCGTCGCCGTACTTCTCCTGGAGGGTGGCGCGGATGGCCTTGCAGACCTCTTCGGCGTCCGCCGACGAGGCGACCTTGCCGGTGCCGATCGCCCAGACCGGCTCGTACGCGATCACCACGTCCTTGGCCTGCTCGCCCTTGAGGCCCTTCAGGCCCTCGATCAGCTGCGTCGTGGTGTGGTGGAGGTGCTCGCCGGCCTCGCGGACCTCGAGCTTCTCCCCGATGCAGAGGATCGGCGTGATGCCGTGCTTGAGCGCGGCCTTGACCTTCTTGTTGACCAGTTCGTCGGACTCGGCGTGGTATTCGCGCCGCTCCGAGTGCCCGACCGTGACGAACTTGCAGCCCAGCTTGGCCAGCATCGGACCCGAGATGTCGCCGGTGTACGCGCCCGAGTCCTGCGGCGCGAGGTCCTGCGCGCCGTAGGTGAGCGACAGCTTGTCGCCGTCGACCAGGGTCTGCACGCTGCGGATGTCGGTGAACGGCGGCAGCACCGCCACGTCGACCTTCGCGTAGTACTTCTCCGGCAGCGCGAAGGCGATCTTCTGCACCAGCGCGATCGCCTCGAGGTGGTTCAGGTTCATCTTCCAGTTGCCGGCGATGAACGGCTTGCGTGCCACTAGTTCGACCCCTCCAGAGCCACGACGCCCGGCAGTTCCTTGCCCTCGAGGTACTCCAGCGAGGCACCGCCGCCGGTGGAGATGTGCGAGAAGCCGTCCTCGGGCAGGCCCAGCTGCCGCACCGCGGCCGCCGAGTCGCCGCCACCGACCACGGTGAACGCGTCGCTCTTCACCAGCGCCTCGGCCACCGCGCGGGTGCCGCCGGAGAACGCTTCGAACTCGAACACGCCCATCGGGCCGTTCCAGAACACCGTCTGCGCGTCGGCCAGCTTGCTCGCGAACAGCTCGCGGCTGCGCGGGCCGATGTCGAGGCCCTGGCGGTCGGCCGGGATCGCGGTGGCGTCGACGGCTTCGTGCTCGGCGTCGGCCGAGAACTCCGTCGCGGCCAGCACGTCCACCGGCAGCACCAGTTCGACGCCGCGCTTCTCGGCCTCGGCGAGGAAGCCTGACACCTGCTCCAGCTGGTCGGCCTGCAGCAGCGACTGGCCGACCTCGTGGCCCTGGGCCTTGAGGAACGTGTACGCCATGCCGCCGCCGACGATCAGCCGGTCGACCTTCGTCAGCAGGTTCGCGATGACGCCGAGCTTGTCGGACACCTTCGCGCCGCCGAGCACGACCACGTACGGCCGCCGGACGTCGTCGGTGAGCTTCTTCAGCACGTCCAGCTCGGCCAGCACCAGGCCGCCCGCGTACGCCGGCAGCACCGACGCGACCTCGTAGACCGAGGCCTGCTTGCGGTGGACGACGCCGAAGCCGTCGGAGACGAACGCGCCGCCCGGGACGAGCGCGCCCAGCTCGGCGGCCAGCTCGGAGCGGTCCGCGGCGTCCTTGCTGGTCTCGCGCGCGTCGAAGCGCACGTTCTCCAGCAGGACGACGCCGCCGTCGGCCAGGCCGCCGGTCAGCGCCTTCGCGGACTCGCCGACCAGGTCACCGGCCAGCGCGACCTCGGCGCCGAGCAGCTCGGAGAGCCGCTTCGCGACGGGCGCGAGGGTGTACTTCGGGTCCGGCTCGCCCTTCGGGCGGCCCAGGTGCGCGGTGACGACGACCTTCGCGCCCGCGTCGGCGAGCTTCTTGATCGTCGGCAGCGCCGCGCGGACCCGGCCGTCGTCGGTGATGCGGTCCCCGTCGAGCGGGACGTTCAGGTCGGAACGCACCAGCACGTACCGGCCCTGAACGCCCTCGCCCAGGAGGTCGTCGAGGTTCTTGACGCTCATCTGCTTCAGGACAGCTTCGAACCGACGAGCTTGACCAGGTCGGCGAGGCGGTTGGAGTAGCCCCACTCGTTGTCGTACCAGCCGACGACCTTGACCTGGTTGCCGATGACCTTGGTCAGCGGCGCGTCGTAGATGCAGGACGCCGGGTCGGTGACGATGTCGGCCGAGACGATCGGGTCCTCGTTGTAGCGCAGGATGCCGGCCAGCGGGCCCTCGGCGGCGGCCTTGTAGGCGGCGTTGATCTCCTCGACCGTGGCGGCCTTGGACAGCGTGACGGTGAGGTCGGTGGCCGAGCCGGTCGGGACCGGGACGCGCAGCGCGTAGCCGTCGAGCTTGCCCTGCAGCTCCGGCAGGACGAGGCCGATGGCCTTGGCGGCACCGGTCGAGGTCGGGACGACGCTCAGGGCGGCGGCGCGGGCGCGGCGCAGGTCCTTGTGCGGGGCGTCCTGCAGGTTCTGGTCCTGGGTGTAGGCGTGGACCGTGGTCATCAGGCCCTGCTCGATGCCGAAGGCGTCGTTGAGGACCTTGGCCAGCGGGCCGAGGCAGTTGGTGGTGCAGGACGCGTTCGAGATGATGACCTGCGAGCCGTCGTACTTGTCGTCGTTGACGCCGAGCACGATGGTCAGGTCCTCGCCCTTGGCCGGCGCGGAGATGATGACCTTCTTGGCCCCACCGGCGATGTGCGCCTTGGCGGCGTCGGCGTTGGTGAAGAAGCCGGTCGACTCGAGGACGACGTCGACGTTCAGCTCGCCCCACGGCAGGTTGGCCGGGTCGCGCTCGGCGAGGGCCTTGATGGTCTTGCCGTCGACGACGATGCCCTCGTCGCTGACGCTGACCTCACCCGGGAACCGGCCCAGGATGGAGTCGTACTTCAGCAGGTGGGCCATGGTGGCGACGTCGCCGAGGTCGTTGAAGGCGACGACCTCGATGTCCTGGCCGCTGGCCTGCACGGCGCGGAAGAAGTTGCGGCCGATGCGGCCGAAGCCGTTGACACCTACGCGAACGGTCACTGCTGCCACTCCTTTGAGGGTCGGCCGGCACTCCGGCCGTGACTTGCGGGCTCGCGGCCACCCTAGCGTGCGGGCATGCGCGTCCCTGACTGCCCTGACGAGACTTCCACCACTTGTCGAACGGGTCAAGAATCGATTAAGAAGCCGAGCCGCTCCGGAGCGTTCCGACCGGGTGGACCACGGCGGACCACCGGGCACCGCAGGTTCGCGCGCCGGGACCGGTTCCGGCTGATCAAGCCGGGTGTCCGACGCAACGCACCGAGGCCGCCGATAAACCCGCAAACCCAACTTGAACGATTCAGCCCACAGCCGGTTCCGACGGGGTGCCGAAGCCTCCCGCGGGACGGCACGTGAGGTCGATGACTCGACCGATCCAGCGAGGGGCGGGGCCGTCCCCGCCGCGGCACGCCGCCGCCCGTCCGGATGAAATCCGCGCCCCTCATCCGGCCAGCTCCCGTTCCAGCGGGGTGCGGAACCGCGGGATCACCCGGGCTTCGCCGAACCACGCCGCGCACTTTTCCGCCGCCACCTCGACCGCCGCGCCGACCTCGGCACCCACGTCCTCCAGCAGCCGGAACACCACCTCCCCGCCGGCCCGCTGGGCCCAGCCGCCGACCACCTTCCCGGAGGCCCAGACCGTCGGGCCGATGTTGCCGCTGCGGTCGAACAGGGCCGCGCGGTGCGAGCCGAGGAACCAGTCGCGGTCCTGCCAGCCCATCGGGGTCGGGTCCAGGGCAGGCAGGAACGCCACCCACGGCGGTGGCGACGGCACCGGCTCGAGGTCGTCCGCGAGCACCACCCCGGGCACGCCGTCCAGGTCGACCTCCACCGGGTTCAGCTCGGCGAGGGCCTTCTTCGCCTGGCCCGCCGTCCAGCCCGTCCACCACCGCAGGTCCGCCACCGGGGCCGGGCCGTACGCGCGCAGCCACCGCCGGGCCAGCTCGACGCGGGCCTCCTCCGCGCTCCACGCCCGCAGCCCACCCGGGACCCACTCGTCCAGCGGGTGCCACACGTACTGCGTGCTCAGCCAGCTGCCACGGGGACGGCCGCGGGCGATCCGGCCGCCCGCGGCCAGCAGGAACAGCACCCGGCTCGTCACGTTGCCGATCGCCTCGTACGGCTTGCCCGCCGCCATCAGCAGCTGCTGGCGCAACCGCGGCTCGTCCTCGCTCAGCTGCTGCGCCGTCGCCGAACCGCGAGCACGCAGGGCCGCCTCGACCGATGCCTCGACGTCCTGCAGCCACAGCTGCGGCTCCGGCACGTTCTCCGGGTGCCCCTGCTGCCCGAGGTGCTGTTCGAGCAGCTTCCGCTGCTTCACGAGGATGTCCGCCGAGCAGCCGGCCTGCACCAGCGCCGCCGTGTCCAGGTCCGTCACGAACACCGTGCGGCGCATGCCCAGCAGGCGCAGCAGCGAACGCTCGTCGTAGAGCGCACGCTCGACCTCGGCAACTGCCGGGCCGTCGAGCCGGGCGGACGCGGACAGGTGGACGGTCGCCGGGTCGGTGGCGTGCAGCGCCACGACCCCGGCGACGGCTTCGGCCACCGTGGCCGCCGGCGCGGCCAGGTGGTGCCGGACGGCGAGGCGGGCCCGGCGCTGCTCGGTGCTGATCTTCGGAGGCACGCGTTTTTCCTACCACCCGGCACCGACAAAAACGCCTGGTCATCCCCGGCGACCAGGCGATAGCCTCGCGAAATGGTCTCCGGTACGCACTTGGCGGCCTTCGCCGCGCTGACGTTCCTCATGGTGGTGGTCCCCGGGCCGAGCGTGCTCTTCACGATCAGCCGCGCGCTCACCGTCGGGCGGCGGGACGCGCTGCTCACCGTCCTGGGCAACGCCGCGGGCGTGTACACGCAGGTCGTCGCGGTCGCGTTCGGCCTCGGCGCGCTGGTGACGACGTCCGCGGCGGTGTTCACCGCGATCAAGGTCGCCGGCGCGGTCTACCTGGTGTACCTGGGGATCCAGGCGGTGCGCCACCGTCGGAAGCTGACCGACGCGATGGCCGCGCAGGTGCGGGCCACGCCGGGCCGCGTGCTGACCGTGCTGCGCGACGGCTTCGTCGTCGGCTTCGCGAACCCGAAGTCGATCGTGTTCCTGGCGGCGCTGCTGCCGCAGTTCGTCGACCCCGCGGCGGGCTCGGTGCCGGCCCAGATGCTCGTCCTCGGGCTGTGCCTGCCGGCGATCGCGCTGGCCACCGACAGCGCGTGGGCGCTGGTCGCGGGCACCGCCCGCGCGTGGTTCGCACGCTCGCCGAAGCGCCTCGAAATGGTCGGTGGCACCGGCGGCCTGGTGATGATCGGCCTGGGCACCACGCTGGCCTTCACGGGCCGGGGTGACTGAGCACCAGGTCGAGCAGGCCCGGGAAGGCGGCGTCGAATTCGGGGCGCCGCAAGCGGTTCAGCCGCCGCGGGCCTTCGTCGCGCTGTTCGATCAGGCCCGCCGCGCGCAGCACGCCGAAGTGGTGGCTGAGCGTCGCCTTCGCCACCGGCAGGTCGAACGTGCCGCACGCCTTCGTCCACTCGGGCACGGCGGCGAGCTCGCGCACGATGCTGCGGCGCACCGGATCGGCGACCGCGGCCAGGGCGTCCTGGAGCGCGACCTCGCCCGGCGGGACGTGCGAGAGCCCGCGCGCCCGCGCAGTGTTCGATGACTGTCGTCCACTCATCCCGTCGACCTCCGCCGAACACGCCAGGAGCAGTCGTGCCCCGGCCGCCTCGAAACCGGCTACTACGCCTTCAACCAGCGCGGTCTCGACGTATTCCGCCGCGTACCTGCGGGTGATCCGCGGTCAGGCCAGCGCCTTCACCAGTTCCGGCCACCACTCGCGGGGCACGCCGTCGAGGGGGACGACCACCTGGTCGGCGCCGGCGGCCCGGTACTCCCGCAGCCGCGCGACGACGCCGTCGAGGTCGCCCCACACCGTGAGGCCGTCGACGAGCCGGTCGGACCGGTCCGCGATGTCCGCGTCGGTGAAGCCCATCCGGCGGAAGTTGGCCGCATAGCCCGGCATCCCGGCCAGGAAGCCCAGCGAGCCGCCGCGCACGACCTCGCGCACGCGGGTCACGTCGGTTTCCGCGACCACGCTGAGCAGCACCGCGAGCTGCCGGTCCGCCCCCAGGATCTCCCGCGCCGAAGCGACGTAATCCGTCGTTACCAGGTACGGGTACGCGCCCGACGCGCGGTCGCGGGCCAGCTCCAGCATCCGCGGGCCGAGCGCCGACAGGATCCGCGCGGACTGCGGGACGACGTCCTCGACCTCGTCGAGGTAGTCGTTCAGCGCCGCCAGCGGGCGCGGGCCGTGCGCCCCGCCCAGGCCGACGACGAACCGGCCGGCCGGGAGCTCCGCATACGCCGAAGCCACCGCGGCCGACGGGACCCGGTCGACCGACAGGATGCCGCTCGCCACCTGGATCCGCGAAGTCGCGCGGACCACCTCGGTGATCCGCGGCAGGTTGTTGCCCTGCCCGCCGGCCAGCCACAACGTGGCGTAGCCCAGCTCCTCCAGCTCGGCCGCCACGTCCGTGCCGGTGTCCAGTGCGCTGTGGGTGGCCCCGATCGGCCCCAGTTCCGTCATGCGCCCGGCAACCCCGGACGGTGCCGGGTTGTTCCCGTCAGGCCGGTTGTTCGTCCTCGGCGGAATCGGCCTCCCGCGTGAACATCCGGGTCGCCGACAGCCGCGCGACGCCGTCGGGCTCGCCCAGGTCCTCCAGGGAGTTGCGGATCGTCGAGTCCACCGACAGGTACTTCCGGCCCGCGCGCAGGTCGGCGTCGTTGCGCAGCCGCACGATGAGCGGGAACTCCGACAGCGCGCCCGCGTCGAACAGGCCGGTCGTGTAGATCAGCTGGACGCCCAGCGCCTCGGCCACCGCCCGCTGCAGTTCCAGCAGGTACCCGGCCGACGCGCGGCCGATCGGGTTGTCCAGGAACAGCACGCCCGAGTGCCGGTTGCGGACCTTGCCGCGGTTGTTGGCCCGCAGTGCGGCCAGCGTGCAGTACAGGATGATCGCCGCGGTCAGCTGCTGGCCGCCGGAGAACACGTCGCGGATCTCCGAGACGCGCTGGCGTTCGGTCCGCAGCACCGAGTCCGGCTTGAGCATGTCGACGCGGAAGCCCTTGGGCGCCGCGGCCCGGACTCCCCGCAGGACCAGGGAAAGCCCGTCGCGCTTGACGTCCCGGCCGTCCGCCGTCTTGCCGACGGCGGCCTCGTCGACGACTTCGCCGAGCTTCTCCGTCAGCGCGTTGTCCTCCAGCTCGGTGAAGCGGATGCGGAGGAACTCCTGCCCGGACCAGTCGCCGAGGCCGTCCGGCAGCCGCGAGACGCGCTGGGCCGAGCGCAACGTCCGGAGTGCGCCGTCGACCATGCCCTGCAGGCGGGTGATGATGCCGCCGCGGTGCCGGTCGATCTGGGCGAGGTCGTCGGTCAGCGACCGCAGCCGCGGCCGCAGCGCCTCGGCCCACTCGGCGGCGTGCGCCGGGAGCTGGTCGCGCTTGACCGAGATGACCTGCTGGCGCACCGGCGTGCTCAGCTTCTCGAACCGCTTCTCCGTCGCGTACTGCGCGAGCTGGTCGGCGGCCGCGCGCACCCGGCGGTCGCCGGCGTCGGCGGCTTCCTGGGCCTGGTTGAAGGTCGCGTTCAGCCGGGCGTGCTGGGCGCGTGCGGTGTCGACGTCACCGTCGTAGGCGTCCGCGTCCGTGTCCGTCACCAGGTGCGCCATCGACTCGGCGAGCAGCGCGAACCCCGAAGCCGAGCTGCGCGCCGACTCCAGCGTCGCTTCCGCCGCGGCCCGGCGTTCCTGCAGCTCTTCCCACTTCCGGGCGGCCGCCGACGCCTCCAGCCCGGCCGCGTCGATCAGCTCCAGGCCGTGCTCGATGTCCCGCGGTTTCTCGCCGTTGACGCCGTTCTGCAGCGGCAGCGCGTCCAGTTCGGCACGCCGGGTCGAGACCAGCCCGATCGCCTCGGTGCGCTCGTCTTCGAGGCCGTCGACGACGCGGCGGGCGCGGGCCAGCGCGGCCGCGCGGGCCGACGCGTCGGAGCCGTCGGGGGTCTCCAGGAGCTCGGCCGCGCGGGCCCGGACGGCCTCGTCCAGGGACTCGACGGCCGAGCCCGCCGCGGCTTCCGCCGACTCCGCCTGTTCCAGTTCGCTCCGCAGGTCGCTGCCGACCTCGACCTTCGCGTACGCCTCGGACGCCGACGCGTACGTCCGCCGCAGCGCGTCGACCGGTTCGGCGGGCGCGGGCCCCTCCGCGGCGTCGGCCGCTCCGGGCACCTCGGCCAGTTCGGCACGCGCGGTGGTCGCGGTCCGGCGGTGGCCGTCGGCCGTGCGCTGCTCCTCCCCCGCCTGCTCCCGCAGCCGGGCGGCCTTGCCCGCCGCGTCGGACGCCTGCAGGTCGGCGCGCTCGGCGATCTCGGTCGCCCGCTCGGCCTCCTCGGTCCACTCCGCGATCCGGGCGCTGCGCACGCCCAGCTCACCGAGCCGCCGGGCCCGCTCCTCGGCTTCGGTGGCAGCCGCCCGCAGCTCGGGGACGCGCTCGCGCAGCGAAGCGGCTTTCTCGCTCAACCGGGCGAAGTCCGCGTCGGCCTGCTCCAGCGCCGTGCGGGCGGTCTCCCGCGCGGCCCGGGCGGCCTGGGCCTGCTCGGCCAGGGTCGCCACGGCGCCGGGCGGGTAGTCCTCGCGCCACGTCGTGAGCTTCCAGGTCAGTGCGCCGTCCGCGGACAGCTTGGCGGACAACGCTTCGAGCCGCCGCTGCCGCTCGGTGTGCCGCCGCGCCACGGCTTCCCGCTCCGCGTCGGCGGCTTCTTCGTCGTACATCGCCGGGTTCGGCGGCACCAGGAACTCGACGCCGGGCGCGGACGGCACGTCCGCCTGCAGCGCCTCGGTGGTGCCGACGGCGATGATCGCGCTCGGCAGCAGCCGCCGCTTCGTCAGCACCTCACGGGCGCGATCGGCGTGCGCGGCGTCGTTCAGCAGCACCCCGGACACCAGCTGCGGCAGGCTTTCCAGCACCTCGGCACGCCGGCCGGCGTCCAGTTTGGACAGATAGCGCCAGCCGGACCACGCGGTGATCCCGGCCTCTTCCAGTGCGTCCAGAGCGGCCTGGACGTCCTGGGGCGGCGGCAGCAGCCCGCCGGACCCCAGCGCGGCCAGCGCCCGTTCGTCGGCGGACTCCTCCATCCGCAGCGCGGTCTGCTCCTTCTCGACGGCCGCGCTCGCCTCGCGCAGCCGTTCCAGCAGCACCGGAAGGTCGCTCTCCAGGTTGACGTCGTCCGCGCCGAGCAGCTCGACCAGGCGTCCCTCGGCGGCGAGGGCGTCGGTCCGGCGGTGGGCGCGGTCGAGGTCCTCGGTGGCCCGCTCCAGGCGGTCCTGCGTGGTGCCGGCGAGCTGGTGGGCCTCGTTCACGGCCCGTTGCGCCGCTTGCAGGTCCGTCGCGACGCGCTCCAGTTCCTGCTCGCGGCGGGCCAGTTCCGCGGTGGCCTGCTCGGCCGCGGCGCGAGCGGCGCGGGAAGCTTCGGCGACGTCGGCGCCCGCAGGCAGCACCCCGGCGCGGACGGCGGCTTGGACCTCTTCGCGCAGTTCGGTGATCCGCCCGGTGAGGCCGCGCGCTTCGGCACGGCGTGCCGCGGCGAGGTTCGCGGCCTCGTCCCGCTCGGTCTGCGCCTTCTCGGCTTCGGCACGCAACGCGCCCGCGTGCGCTTCGGCCTTGTCGGCCTGCCGCTGCGCATCCTGCGCCAGCGCGTGCAACCCGCGCGCGAGCGCCGAAGCAGCGTCGTTGCGCGCCTTCAACGCGGGACGCGCCTTCTCCTCCCGGCTGCCGACGAGCTCGCGCAGGTCCTTTGCCTTGCGCGCCGCGTTCAAGGAGTTGAGCACGGTCGCCGTCTCGCGCCACGCTTCGGCTTCGGTCTTCGCGGCCGCCAATTCGGCGTCGACCCGCTTGCGAACCTCCTGGGCCTCGTCCAGCCGCAGCACCGCGACCAGGCGGCGCAGTTCCGTGACGGCCGCGGCGAGCCGCCGGTGGTCGCCTTCGGCCAGCTTTTCGGCGGACTTGACCTCGGTGACGTGGTCTTCGAGCCCGGACAGCCGCGCGTTCTCGAGTTCGTTGCGCGCGACGACCCGCCCGGCGAGCGAAGCCATGTCGGCCTTCGCGGCCTCCGCGATCTTCCGCGACTCCGCGGCGACGCCTTCCTCGGCGGCCAGCGGGCCCAGCAGGTCGAGCGCACCCGCCACGAAGTCGCGCTCGGACAGGAGATCCCCGCGCTGGGCCAGGTTGTGCGCGTAGGTCGCGACGACCTCGGCCAGGTCCTTCGGCTCTTCCTCCGAGATGACCGCACGCAGCAGGAACTCGACGAAGGCGTCGTCGGTGCCGAAGGCGAACGCGTCCGCCGCCTCGCCCTCGCCCGCGTTCATCGCCCGCTGGTAGCGGAACAGCTCGGTGTCGAGGCCGAGGCTGTCGAGGCGGCCGGTCCACTCGTGGTGGCGGCGGGTCCAGGACAGTTCCAGCTCGGGTTCGGCCAGCTGGGCCGCGGTGAGCTTGTCGTGGAAGCCGGACATGGTGAGCAGCCGGCCGTCCTGGGTCATCGGCAGCGAGTCGAGGCCCAGCGCGGCGGTCGGGCGGAAGCAGTACCAGGAGTCGACGAGGTTCTCGGAGTCGGCGGACACCACGTGCCCGCGCCACTCGGAGACCTTGCCGGTGATGATCCGGTGGCCGCTCTCGACGTGCAGCCACTCCAGCACGACGTGCGAGACGTCCTTGGCGGCGACGAACTTCTCCAGCACCTTGGTGCTGGTGGTGCCGACGACCTGGCGGCGGCCGGGCAGCATCACCGAGAAGATGAGCTTGATCAGCACGGACTTGCCGCCGCCGTTCTCGAGGAACAGCACGCTCGCCGGGGACGGGCGGCGCAGCTCGGCCGGGCCGGTCGCGTGGATGCCCGCGCTGAACAAGGCGTCCTGCTGCGGCGCGGTGATCTTGGCGCCGACGCCGCTGAAGTCAAGCACGACGTCCTGGTAGCGGGCACCCGCCGGGCCCACCGAGTGCAGGCGGACCCGCGAAAGCTCGTACATCGGTTCCCCTCTTAGAGCGTGTCCGAGGCGGCCGCGCGCAGCGTGCCCCCGGCGGTCGCGACGGCCACGACGTCGAGCGCGAGCAGGTCGTCGAAGGCGGCGTCGGCGGCGAGTTCGCGGACCTGGATCTGGTAGCGCGGCGTGGTCCGGTAGGTGCCGCCCTGCTCGTCGCTCACCGGGACCAGGAAGCCCTGGTCGGCGAGGAACCGCAGGGCGCGGCTGACCATGCCGCGGGTGGTGTCGGCGGCCAGCCGCCCGTCCTTGGTGGCCGCGGCCGCGGGACGGCGGGTGTAGGCGCGCCACGCCTGTTCGAGCTCGGGCGCGTCGGCCAGGGGGTCGTTGTTGGCCTCGGCCGCCGCGGCGCGTTCGTCCAGCATCCGCGCGGCTTCGCGGACCATCGCGTCGACCTGCTCGACGCTGACGCGGCCGATGTAGGTGTCGTTGGCGAGGTCGTCCGGGCGCGGGTAGCCGAGCGCGGCGGTGGCGAGGTGGATCAGGCCGTGCAGGACCTTCTCCGTGTCGCGGCGCTCGCGGATCTTGGCCTGGCGGGCGTAGGAGTCCATCTTGATCTCGAAGACGGACTCGTCGGTGGCCGCCAGTACCGCGCCGGCCTGCTGGTTGACCTCGAGGACCATCAGGCCGAGCCCGGCGGCGACGGCGTGCGTGAGGGCCTTGAACGCGTTGTCCTCGCCGTAGCGGCGCACGAGGTCGCCGTAGACGACGTCACGCGCGGGCAGCTGCTTCGGCCGCATGCCGAAGGCGACCAGCCGGGCCGCGGCCTCGGCGTCCACGCTGCTGTGGGACAGCGCCATTACGCGACCTCTTCTTCTTCATCAGCCCGCTCGACGGCGGCGGTGGACAGGAGCAGGTCGGCGCCGCCGAACTCCGGGTCGTCCAGGAGCGTGCCGTCGTCGACGGCGAGCAGGACCGAGCGGTCGCCCTGGCGGCGGGCCGCGCCGATCCCGGGACTGTAGGCGTGCACCGCGCGCAGCGCGACCAGGGCGGCGAGCCCGGGCTGGCGGCTGCGGCGGGCTTCTTCGAGCAGGCCGGACAGCCGTCGCGGCACCTCGGGGAGGTCGAGCAGTTCGTCGGCGCGCCGCCAGACGTCGTCGCCGAACTTGTCGCTGACCTCGGCGGGCATGAGCTCGGGCTCCGGGATCTCGCCGACCAGCTGATCGCGCTCGGGCGCGGGCCGCAGGAGCAGCGAGACGAGGGAAGACAGCGACGGCACGACCGGTGCGGTGATGCCGGCGGCGGCGTGGAAGAAGTGTTCGGCCGGGGCGACGGCGTCGGCCAGCGGCAGGCCGAGCGTCGGGACCAGGAGCTGGCCGAAGAGATCCAGGGTGGCGCGCTGGGGCGGGCCGGAGAACTGCTGGCGGTCCTGTTCGGCGCGGAAGACCGCGCCCGCGTCGGCGAGCCGGGACTGCAGGCGGGTGTGCCGTCGGATGCAGTCGCCGACGATGTCGACGAGCTCGGCGGCGCGGCGCTTCTTGTCGAGGTCCTCGGTCTCGTCGCGGGCGGTGGTGATGTTCTTGAGGATGGCGTTCTCGGCGCGGAACCGGGCCTCGATGTGGCTCAACGCGCTGTCGAGCAGTTCGGGGACCTCGCGTTCCCAGTCGACCGAGCGGACGTCGCGGCGGGTCGCGTCGAGCTTCGCGCGCAGGGTCTCGCCGTACTGGACGGTCCGGTAGCGGGCCTGCTCGGCGGCGAGCTTGGCGTCGGCCAGCCGACCGCGGTTGATCAGGTTCTCGAGCTTGACCTCGGCGGCGATCTGCGCGGATTCGACGTCGGTGTCGAGCGCGCCGACCAGGACGTTGATGGCCTCGTCGGTGGCGCGCAGGTAGACCTCGCCGTCGCGTGCGGCCAGCTCGACCAGAAGCTTGAAGTCGAACTGGCGCCGCTGGTAGCCGCCCGGCCCGATCGAGCCGTAGACGCGCCGGAAGCCGCGGTCGGTGGTGCCGACGTTGATCAGGTTGTCCAGCACCCACTTGGCCACCCGGACGTGCTCTTCGGGCATCCGCGACGGCGCCTGCTGGGCGATGAACGGCAGCAGCCGGTCGATGACCTCGTCGTGGCCGGCGCCGGTGTCGAAGTCCATCGCGATGGTGACCTGGTCGATCGTGTGCAGCGCGATCTCGGCCATCTGGTAGATCGTGGCGTCGGCCCAGTCGAGCTTCGCCTTCCGCGCGTCGAGGTCGTGCAGCGGCGCGGTGCAGGCCAGCGCCTTGAGGCGGCGCGTCAGCCCCTCGTCGGCCAGGCCCGTCATGCCGGTGTCGTCGTCTCGCACAGCAGGCCAGGCTAGTCGGCCACCCTCTGCGCACGCGCGGGTGACGGGCTAACGTCGCCTACATGCGTGAGATGAGCCGTGACGAGTGGTGGAAGTTCGCGTCGGAAGGCACCCGGACCGGTATGTTGGGCCTGGTCAGGAAGGACGGTTCGCCGATCGTGACGCCGATCTGGTTCCTGCTGAACGAGGGCCCGGACGGCGACGAGCTGATCTTCACCACGGGCACCGAGACCCTCAAGGGCAAGGCCATCGCCCGCGACGGCCGCATCTCCCTCGCCGTCGACGACCAGAAGCCGCCGTACTCGTACGTCCAGTTCACCGCCGAAGCGCGGCTGACCCACGACATGGACGACATGCTGGCGTGGGCCACCAAGCTGGGCGGCCGGTATATGGGCGCCGAGCAGGCCGAGGCGTACGGCAAGCGGAACGCCGTCCCCGAAGAATCCCTCGTCCGGGCGAAGATCACCAAGGTGATCGCGCGCGCCGACATCGCCGGCTGACCCCGGTTCGCTGGTAATCTGCACCCCGGGGGTGGGGGTATGCCTTCAGGGGACAGACGGGACGCCGTCAAGGCGATCATCAGCGCGGGCCAGCGGGAGCTGGTGGCCGAGCTGGAACGCCTCGACGGCGGGCGCTTCGGCCGGACAGGCCGCACCCGGCGGCTGGAGAACGGCGACGTCTTCGAACGTGCCGTGATCAGCACGGCCTTTTCCGACGAGTTCTTCGCGGCCGGGCTCTCGGTGGTGCTGCACCCGCGCAACCCGTACGTCCCGGCGTTCCAGGCCCACTTCCGCTACCGCGAAACCGCGGACGCGTGGTGGTTCGGCGGCAGCGTCGACCTGCTCCCCTGCTACGGCTTCGCTTCGGACGCGACGCACTTCCACCGCGTGCTGAAGAGCTACTGCGCAACGCTGGACCCGGCGTTCCACGCGCAGGCGAAGAGGGCGTGCGACGACCGTTTCCGCCTCCCGCACCGCAACGAGGCCCGCGGCATCGGCGGCATCCTCTTCGACCACCTGAGCCTGCCGGGCCCGGACGGCTGGCGACGCTCGGCGGCCTTCACGGCGGCGGGCATCGCCGCGATCATCCCGGCGTACGCCCCGATCGTGCGACGCCGCAAGGACCTCCCGCACGGCGAGCGCGAGCGGCAGTGGCAGCTCTTCCGCCGCGGCCGGTACGTCGAGTTCACCCTGGTCCACGACGCGGCCACGGCGGTGCAGGCCGACGCCGAGGCGATCCTGGCGGCGCTGCCACCGCTGGCGCGCTGGGAGTCGGAGTTCACACCGGAGCCGGGGAGCGCGGAGGCCGAACTGGCGTCGTTCCTGGTGCCGCGCGACTGGGCGGCCGAAACTGTCGGTGCTCGCCGGTAGAGTGGAAAACGGGGGGCGCCCCGGCGGGCTCGGGTCGATTCGCCGCATCGCAGCACTCCGGCGAGCTCCGCTCCATCCGCCGTATCGCAACGCCCCGCGCGGCTCCTGGCCAACCCCGGCCGGGCTCTAGTCGGTTCACCGCACCACAGTGCCCCGGCGGCCCCGGGTCAGTCCCCCACCCCCCAGCGGGCCCGGGCCGATTCACCACCTCAGCACCTCGGCGGCCCCGGGTCGATCCCCCACACCACAGCACCCCAGCGGGCCCGGCAGATTCCCGCACCACAACCCAGCGAGCCTCGGCCGGTCCGCAGCACCCAGGCGGAGCCGCCCAATACCGGCCACAAGGCCGTGCCCGCCCCGCTGAGCGGGAAACCGTTGACACGCAGCGTGAGCCACCATGTCGAGTATTGACAGGGCCCGCCCCCAGGGTGTGTGATCTGACCCATAGATAGGAAACTTTCCTAACTATTGCCGCCGGTGGTCCGCCGACCATTCCGCCCCGGTCACCCCCTGTCCCCCGACAACGCAGGAGGCTCCCAGTGGCACCCCGTCCACCGTGGCGCGCGGTACTGGCCGGTACCGCCGTCGCGGCGCTCGGTCTCAGCGCGGTCAGCCCGGTAAACGCTTTCGCGGCCGATACCGACTACGAGTCCGAGAACGCCACCATCTTCCAGGGCGCGGTCGAGTCCAACCACGCCGGCTACTCCGGTACCGGCTTCGTGAACTTCGACAACGTCGTCGGCAGCTACGTCGAATACTCCGTGAACGCGGCTCAGGCCGGCACGCACACCCTGACCTTCCGCTACGCCAACGGAACCGCCGACAACCGCCCGGTCAAGCTGGTCGTCGACGGCGGCGACAAGGGCACCGTCGACTTCCCCGGCACCGGCGCCTGGACGACGTGGAAGACCGTCACCGCGACCGTGCAGCTCACCGCCGGGGTCAACAAGGTCCGCACCACCGCGACCACCGCCAACGGCGGCCCGAACGCCGACAAGCTCACCGACACCTTCGTCGCGCCCACCGACGGCGAACCGCCGTCGCCGCCGTCGAACCTCAAGGCGAGCAACATCCTCCCCACCGCGGCCACCTTCTCCTGGACCGCCGCGACGGACAACGTCGGCGTAGTCCGCTACGAGATCAACCGCGGCGGCAACATCCTCAAGACCGTCGACGGGAACACCACGAGCGCGACCGTGGACAACCTGACGCCGAACACCGCCTACGACATCTCGGTCGGCGCGTTCGACGCCGCGGGCAACCCGTCGCAGCAGAGCAACGTGGTCACCTTCACCACGCCGCCGAGCAACGACACCACCCCGCCCAGCGTGCCCGGCAACCTGCGCACCACCGGCGTCACCGCGAACAGCGTCTCCCTGGCGTGGAACGCGTCCACGGACAACGGCGGCACCATCGCCGGCTACGACGTCTACCAGGGCGCCACGAAGGTCGCCACCACGACTTCGCTGAGCACGACGGTCACCGACCTGTCCCCCAACACCTCCTACACCTTCACCGTCAAGGCCCGTGACCCCGACGGCAACACTTCGGCCGCCAGCAACGCCGTCACCGCGAAGACCAGCGCCCCGGGCGGTGCCGGCGGGATCCCGGAGTACGACAAGGACATCGCGAAGGTCGACCTCGGCTGGTCGGTGGACTTCCTGCCCAACGGCAACGCGCTGGTGACCGAGCGGGACCGGTTCGAGGTCCTGCTCGTGACGCCGTCGGGCCAGAAGACCACGCTGGGCAAGGTGCCGGGCGCGGTCGGCACGAACGGCGAAGGCGGCCTCCTCGGCCTGGCGATCTCGCCGAACTGGTCGAGTGACCACGCGATCTACCTGTACCACACGGCTTCCGGCGACAACCGGATCGTGAAGATGACCTACGACGGCAGCACGCTGTCGTCGACGTCGACGCCGGTGCTGACCGGGATCGCGAAGAACCGCTACCACAACGGCGGCCGGATCAAGTTCGGCCCGGACGGCAAGCTGTACGCCACCGTCGGCGACGCCAAGAACAGCGACAACGCGCAGAACAAGAGCTCGCTCAACGGGAAGATCCTGCGGCTCAACCCGGACGGCTCGGCGCCGAGCGACAACCCGTTCTACGCCACCGGCGGCAACGCCCGGTACGTCTGGAGCTACGGCCACCGCAACCCGCAGGGCCTGGCCTGGGACTCCCGCGGCCAGCTGTGGGCGGCGGAGTTCGGCGAGAGCAGCCAGGACGAGCTCAACCTGATCCAGAAGGGCGGCAACTTCGGCTGGCCCAGCTGCGAAGGCACGCAGGGCAGCTGCAGCGGCTTCATCGCCCCGAAGAAGACCTGGTCGACGTCGCAGGCCGGGCCGAGCGGCGTGGAGATCGTCAACGACTGGATCTACATCGCCGGCGTCACCGGGGAGCAGCTGTTCGCCACCCAGATCAACGCCGCCGGCACCGGTGTCGGGACCGTGTCGACGCTGTTCTCGGGTCGCTGGGGCCGGCTGCGCTCGGTCACCAAGACCCCCGACGGCGGGCTCTGGCTGACCTCGACGAACAACGACAAGAACGGCGGCACGCCGTCGGTGCTGGACAACGTGATCGTGCGGCTGAAGTTCCCGGGCGGCGGCACGCCCGGCGGGTTCAAGCTGACCAGCTCCGCCTTCGCCGACAACGCGACCATCCCGGACAAGTACACCTGCGCCGGGGACGGCACGGCGGGCCAGGACCCGTCGCCGCCGCTGGCCTGGGGTGCCGCCGACGGCGCCAAGGGGTACGCCGTCGTGTTCGCCGACGTCGCCAACAGCGGCAACAAGCTGCACTGGGCGATCTGGGACGTGCCGGCGGCCACGAAGTCGCTGCCGGAGGGGCTCGGCGCGGGCTACACCGTGCCGAACCAGGGTGGCGCCAAGCAGAAGGCCATGGGCAGCGGGGCGAACGCGCAGAAGTTCTTCGGCCCCTGCCCGGGCGGTTCGAGCCACCCGTACACGTTCACGCTCTACGCCCTGAACACCGCGACCGTCCCCGGCCTGACGTCGTCCTCGACGATGGCCCAGATCGAGACGGCGATCAAGGGCGCGTCGACGGCCAACGTGGTGCTGCGCGGCAAGTCCAGCGCGGCGGCCCAGTAGCCGCGGCAGGGGTGACCGGAGCGGCGCCGGTCACCCCTGCCGCCCTCACCCTTGTTCGGTGAGCGTGCGCAGGTGCGCGTCGACGTCGAAGCCGTGCTCCTCCAGCCGGCGACGGGCCAGCAGGAGCTCGTCGGGGGTGAACAGCTCGGCGTACTCCTCGCGGAGCATGGTCGCCTCGGAGCTGCGGCCGAGCTGGTTCTTCTCCCAGAGCACGGTGAACCCACCCGCGGTGCCGGCCCCGCGCAGCAGCAGCCGGGCCGCTTCGACCCCGCCGTGCTCGCGCACCATGCGTTCGAACTGGGCGGGCCGGTAGCCGTAATCCTTGGCCAGGACCCGGCAGCCGTCGAGCAGATCCTCGGTGAATCGCGCAGCGAGCCGGGGATCGGCCGGGACGGATGCTGCTGGTTCGGGCATGGGGCGACCTCTCGACGCGACGGCTTCCCAGATTAATCGCGGACCAGGCCGGTTTCGCTACGCCATTCGAGCAACGAATTTGCGGTGTGCACTCTGCGTATCGACAGAGCGGACATAAGCCGCAAATCGAAAACTGTCGGTGACCTCTGCCATGCTGGCCGCATGCGAACCGTGGTCCACGGCGACGTTCATGTCCACTATGGACAAATCTACGTCCACGACGAGCGGGGCGCGCCGTTCGAGGGCGACCTGGCCGCGTGCTTCGCCGGGCAACGCAACGGGCTGTGCGGCGCCGCGGTGCCCGGGCACCTGTTCCTGATCACCGGGCTGCACACCGGCGAGGTCGGCTTCACCGCCGAGGTGCACCCGGCCGCGCCGCCGGACGGCGGCGGGGAGGACGTCGTCGAGGCGTCCTTCCGCGCCGAGGGCCGGACGGTGCTGGTCACCTGGGGTGGCGAGGACTGGTGGGACCTGGAGCTGGCTCCGGGCGACTACCGCGTCCGCTACAGCGGCACGGCGATGGACGCCGGCCGCGCCCGCGACACCCGCCTCGGCGGCGAGCCCCGGCAGGACAGCTACCTGCTGCAGTTCTGGCCCGCACCTCCGGCCGCCGACGTGGTCGTCCGCCGAACGAGCGAGATCGCGGCGTACTGGCACGGGTTCGCGCGGGGGCTGCCGCCACCGCCGACAGCCGAGGAGCTCGCGAAGCGGGCGGAGGAGCGACGCCGGGCCGAGGAGGAGGCGCGTGCGAAGGCGCGGCACGAGCAGCTGCTGCGGGAATGGGGTGGCGTGCTGCCACCCCCGGCCGTGCTCGAGCTGCCCCCGGGCTCGCTGCGGCAGTTCGCCAAGGCCGACCGCGAACTGGTGGCCGCGGCGATCGCCGCCGGGCCGGAGGTCCGGCGCGCACTAGCCCGCCGGGTGGCGCACCTGGCCTTCGGACGGGCCCGGCTCGACGGCGTCGGCTGGATCGCCGCCGGTCTGCGCGCGCTGGACGAGGGGGCGCCGTTGCCGTCCCCGTTCGACGACTGGACGGCGGCGTGGGACCGGCTGCTCTCGGACCCGGAGGTGCCGCGGACGCTGGTGCGCACCCCGGACGGACGGCACGACAACGCGTTGCAGCAGGCCATGGCGTTCCCGGCGCTCTTCGCCGCCGCCCACGAAGACTCCGCCGAAGCGCTGGGCCAGGCGCTGTCGGCGGCGGAACACACCTACGGCGACGACCGGGCGCGGTTCCGGGCCGAGGTCCGAGCGGCCTTGGCCGAGCTGACGGCGAGCTGACCCGCCTCACCAGCCGAACAAGCCACCCATGATCCGGGCGCAGCGGGCCGTCATCGCCGCCGCGTCTTCATCGGGGCGGTCGATCCACCAGCTGATCAGCGAGTCGACCACGCCGGTCCACACCTGCGCCACCGCCTCGATGTCCGCCGGGTCGGCCAGGCCGCGGGAGGTCAGCAGCTGCGTCGCGCCGAGCACCGCGAACGCGTCCAGCCGGCGGCGGTAGTCGGCGGCCGCCGCGGCGATGTCACCGGTCGAGGGCACTGTCGCGTCGCGCAGGAGGCGCCAGGCGTAGCGGTCGTGGTCGAACGTCGTGAAGATCGCCGAGAGCACCTTCAGCGGCATCTGGTCGGGCTCGCCGCCGGCCGCCATGGTCGCGGCCACGCCGTCGGTGAGGCGGCCGCCGGCGCGGTGCAGGCAGGCCAGGTAGAGCCCGTCCTTCGAGCCGAAGTACTGGTACAGCAACGGCTTCGTGACCCCGACCCGGCGCGCGATCTCGACCATCGACGCGCCCGCGTACCCGGCCCGGCCGAACTCCTCGGTGCCGGCCACGACGAGCTGGGCCTCGCGCTCTTCGCGCGGCATCCCCTTGGTCCCGACCGCCCTTGACTCCGTCACGCGGCAGAGCCTACCGTGCGTAAAGTGACCCTAGGGTAAGTTACCGTGAGGTCAGATCAAAGGAGGCGACGTGGCCGAGTTCCTGGCGCACCTGCGCGACCCCGTGTTGTTCGCGATCCCGGTGTTCCTGCTGTTCGTGACGATCGAAATCGTCGCCGTGCACGTGCTCGGCCACGACGACAACGTGGTCGGCTACAGCGTCGCCGACACCCGGACGAGCATGCTGATGGGCACGGTCGCGGTCGGCGTCAACGCGGTGTTCCGGCTGGTGATGCTGGTCGTGTTCGCGGCGCTGTTCGAACTCGCCCCGGTCCGGTTCGACCCGCGCGACTGGTGGACGTGGGTACTCATGCTGCTCGGCCAGGAACTGGTGTTCTACGCCTACCACCGCGCCAGCCACCGCGTGCGGCTGCTGTGGGCCGGCCACCAGGTGCACCACTCCAGCGAGCACTACAACTTCTCGACGGCGTTGCGCCAGAAGTGGACACCGTACTTCCAGCTGCCGTTCTGGTCGGTGCTGGCGCTGGGCGGCATCCCGCCGTGGATGATCCTGACCGGGCTGTCGATCGACCTCGTCTACCAGTTCTTCGTGCACACCGAGAAGGTCGGCAAGCTGCCGCGCTGGTTCGAGTACGTGTTCAACACCCCGTCCCACCACCGCGTCCACCACGGCAGCGACGCCGAGTACCTGGACGCCAACTACGGCGGAATCCTGATCCTTTGGGATCGGCTGTTCGGCAGCTTCGTCCCCGAAGGCAAGCGGCCGACGTACGGGCTGACGAAGAACATCGGCACGTACAACCTGCTGAAGGTCGGCTTCCACGAGTACGGCTCGATCCTGCGAGACCTCCGCGGGGCGCGGACGTGGCGCGAGCGCGCGGGATACGTGTTCGGGCCGCCGGGCTGGCAGCCGGCTCGCGCGCTCGCGCCCGCCCAGTAGCTACGCGGTGTCCTGCAGGGTCCGCTCGTTCTCCGGGCGCAGCGTCACCGGCAGGCTCGCCAGCGGCGGGCGCTGCCGGGACGTCAGGTCGGTCAGCACCAGTTCGCGCTCGACGCCGTCCGCCGACGCGCCGCGCTGGAACTGCGCCAGCACCGTGGCCGGCGGGATGGCCGTGACCAGCCGGTCGTAGCGCTCCAGGCGGTCGAACAGCGTCTGCATGATCTGCCCGGACATCCGGCCGAGCGCCTGCGTGCTCTGGTGCCGGTGCACGCGGTGGCCGAGGTCGACCTGGGCCATCCCGTCGAGGCCGCGCAGCTCCACCAGGTCGATGAGGTGCCCGATCTCGACGCCGTAGTTCACGACGAACGGGATGCCCTCCAGCACCTCGCGCCGCCCCGCGTACTCGCCGGCCAGCGGCTGGACGAACCCGGACAGCTCCGGCCAGAACATGTTGAGCAGGGGCCGCGCGACCAGCTCGGTGACGCGGCCGCCGCCTTCGGGCTCGCTGCCCGCCGCGCCGTTGAGGGGGCGGTGGTAGAAGCCCTTGACGTAGGCCACGGACGGGTCGGTGAGCAGCGGGCCGAGCAGCCCGGTGACGTAGCTGGTGGTGAAGTCGTAGAGGTCGCCGTCGACGAAGACGACGAGATCGCCGGTCGTCGCCGCGACGCCCTTCCACAAGGCCTCGCCCTTGCCCTGCAGGCCGTCGAGGGCGGGGAAGACGGCGTCCTGCGCGACCACGCGAGCTCCGGCCGCGGCCGCCACCTCCGCGGTGGCGTCGGTCGAGTGGCTGTCCACGACGAGGATCTCGTCGACCAGCCGGTGGTGTTCCTGCAGCTCCTCGCGGATGGCGGTGACGATCGCGCCGACCGTGGCTTCCTCGTTCCGGGCCGGGATGACGACGGAGACGGTGGTGCCGCGTTTGGCCGCGACCAGGTCCTCGGCCGTCCAGTCGCCCGCTTTGCTGCTGCGCCGGGCGAGCCAGGTGCCGACCTCCGGTGACACCTGAAGCCGCGCGTTGTTCGTGCGCATGCCTACCCCTTCCCTCGTTCGGCGTATCCCTCCCGACCGAGGTTCGAGGGCCCGCGTTTCGGCGGCCACTCCCCGGTGCTACCGGGGTGTTACGAGATGGGCCCGGCAGCACCGATCCCGTTAACACGACGACCCGCCGCGAGATCGCGCTGCACCGGAGCAAAACCACTGGGAGAATCGCTCCCCGGCTCTCGAAAACCCGCCGGCGGGCCGGAGGCCGGCTGCGGCTATGCG
The DNA here is from genome assembly GCF_013364075.1 of Amycolatopsis sp. Hca4. Classification (GTDB taxonomy): domain Bacteria; phylum Actinomycetota; class Actinomycetes; order Mycobacteriales; family Pseudonocardiaceae; genus Amycolatopsis. Next base: position 9,185,391 of record NZ_CP054925.1, on the reverse strand, counting down.
TCCTCTTCTTCGAGCATTTCCGGGGTGACCGCCGACTCGGTGTCCGGGATGTTGAGGTCCTTCGCCCGCTTGTCCGCCATCGCCAGCAGGCGGCGGATGCGGCCGGCCACCGCGTCCTTCGTCATCTGCGGCTCCGACAGCTGGCCCAGCTCCTCCAGGGACGCCTGCCGGTTCGACAGCCTCAGCCGGCCCGCGGCCAGCAGGTGGTCCGGGGCCGTGTCGCCCAGGATCTCCAGCGCGCGCTCCACCCGGGCCGCCGCCGCCACGGCCGCACGGGCCGAGCGGCGGAGGTTGGCGTCGTCGAAGTTGGCCAGGCGGTTGGCCGTCGCGCGGACCTCGCGGCGCATCCGGCGCTCTTCCCACTGCAGGACGCTCGCGTGCGCTCCCAGCCGCGTCAGCAGGGCGCCGATCGCGTCGCCGTCGCGGACCACCACGCGGTCGGCGCCGCGGACCTCGCGGGACTTCGCCTGGATGCCCATCCGGCGCGCCGCGCCCACCAGCGCCAGCGCCGCCTCCGGGCCGGGGCAGGTCACCTCGAGCGACGACGAACGGCCCGGCTCGGTCAGCGACCCGTGCGCGAGGAACGCGCCCCGCCACGCCGCTTCCGCGTCGGCCACGCCCCCGGACACCACGGCCGCGGGCAGCCCGCGCACCGGGCGGCCGCGCTGGTCGATCAGGCCCGTCTGGCGGGCCAGGCCCTCACCGTCCTTGACCACGCGCACCACGTACCGGGTGCCCTTGCGCAGGCCGCCGCTGGCGGTGATGACGTGGACGTCCGAATGGTGGCCGTACAGCTCGTGGATCTCCTTGCGCAGCCGTCGCGCGACCGAGCCCGTGTCCAGCTCCGCCTCCACGACCACCCGGCCGGCCACGATGTGCAGCCCGCCGGCGAAGCGAAGCAGCGACGCGACCTCCGCCCGGCGCGGCCCGATCTTCGTGATCTCCAGCCGGCTCAGCTCGTCCTTCACCGCGGCGGTCATCGCCATTACTGCCCCTCCCTGCCTTTCGCTCCTCCCCCGTGCTCCCCGCCGAGACCGAGAGCCTCCCGCATGCACAACGCGAGCGCATCAGGATCATGCCGTCCCGCCACTTCGGGGTCGGCCACCGCCCCCAGGTGCGCCCGGGCACCCAGCCGCTGCGCCGCGCGGCGGAGATTCGCCGGGTCGGGCACGGAATCGCGGTCCGCGATCACCGCGTCGACCCGCAGATCCGGGGCGTGCTCGAAGAGTACGTCGAGGTGCCGCTCCGGAGAGAATCCCGCGGTTTCCCCCGGCTGGGGGACAAGGTTGAGCACGAGCACCTTCGTCGCGGCCGTGTGCACGAGCGCGTCGTGCAGCCCCGGCACGAGCAGGTGCGGCAGCACGCTGGTGAACCACGAGCCGGGCCCGAGGAACACGACGTCCGCGGCGAGCACGGCGTCGACGGCCTCCACGCACGCCTGCGGCGGCTGCCCCGACCGCCCGGGCGTGTGCAGGCTGACGCGCTGCACCTGCCCCGGCGTCGACGCCACCGCGACCTGGCCGCGGATCGTGCGCAGGGCCGCCGGGTCCTCGCTGTCGAGGCCGCTGACCAGGCCCACGATCTCCAGCGGCTCCGGCGACATCGGCAGCACGCGGCCCGAGACGCCCATCAGCCGGCAGGCCTCGTCGAGCGCGGCAACCGGGTCGCCGAGCACCTCGAACAGCCCGGCCAGCAGCAGGTTCCCCACCGCGTGCCCGGCCAGTGCACCGTCGCCGCCGAAGCGGTGCTGGAAGACCTCCGCCCACAGCGTGCCGCCGTCTTCCGCGGCGAAGGCGGCGAACGCCTGCCGCAGGTCGCCCGGCGGCAGCAGCCCCAGTTCGCGCCGCAGCCTGCCGGACGATCCGCCGTCGTCGGCCACGGTCACGACCGCCGTGACGTCGGGGGTCACCCGCCGCACCGCGGACAGTGTCGCGTGCAGTCCGTGGCCGCCCCCGAGGGCGACCGCGCGCACGTTATTCACGACCAAGGTCGCGGTGCACCACCTTCACGGCCATACCGTCCTCATTGGACAGACGCTGGGCGAGTTCCTCGGACAGCGCCACGCTGCGGTGCTTGCCGCCGGTGCAGCCGACCGCAAGCGTCAGGTACCGCTTGCCCTCGCGCTTGTAGCCGGCGCCGATCAGCCGCAGCAGCTGGTGGTAGCGGTCGAGGAACTCCTCGGCGCCCTCCTGGGAGAGGACGTAGTTGCGGACCTCGCCGTCGAGCCCGGTGTGCTCGCGCAGCTCCGGGATCCAGAACGGGTTGGGCAGGAACCGGACGTCCATCACCAGGTCGGCGTCCATCGGCAGGCCGTACTTGTAGCCGAAGGACAGCACGGTGACCCGGGTCTGGGTGCTCGCCTCGGAGCCGAACGCGTCCTCGATCTTGGCGCGCAGGTCGTGCACCGACAGCGACGAGGTGTCGAGCACCAGGTCGGCCTCTTCGCGCAGCGGCTCCAGCAGCGTCCGCTCCGCGGTGATGCCGTCGGCGAGCCGGCCGTCGCCCTGCATCGGGTGGCCGCGGCGGACGGCCTCGAACCGCCGCACCAGCACCGCGTCGGTCGCCTCCAGGAACAGCACGCGCGGCTTGTAGCCCCGCGCGTCCAGGTCCTTGATGACCGAGGCGAGGTCGTCGGTGAACGCGCGCGAGCGCACGTCCATGACGACGGCCACCTTCGTGATCGCGCCGCGGGCCTGCGCCCCGAGCTCGACCATGGTGGCGATCAGCTCCGGGGGCAGGTTGTCCACGACGAACCAGCCCAGGTCCTCCAGGCACTTGGCCGCCGTGCTGCGGCCCGCCCCGGACAACCCGGACACGACCGCGACCTCCATGCCGGAGCCGCGGATCTCCTCTTGCGCACTCACTGTGTTTCCCTACTCCCCTGCTCCTGTGCCGTTGCTCGCGCCGGACTCCCCGGCCAGCGCGGCGACCACGGCCTCCGCGGTGCGCCTGCCGAAGCCGGGCACCGCCTCGATCTCCTCGATCCGGGCCTGCTTGAGCTTCTTCACCGAGCCGAAGTGCTTGATCAGGGCGGCGCGCCGAGCCTGCCCCAACCCCGGCACACTGTCCAATTCGGACGTCACCAGCCGCTTGGAGCGCTTCTCGCGGTGGTAGGCGATGGCGAAGCGGTGGGCCTCGTCACGCAACCGCTGCAGCAGGTACAGCGCCTCCGACGTCCGCGGCAGGATCACCGGATCGGGGTCGGCGGGCAGCCAGACCTCCTCCAGCCGCTTGGCCAGCCCGACCACGGAGATGTCGGTGATGCCGAGCTCGGCCAGCACGTCGGCGGCCGCGGTGGCCTGCGGGCCCGCGCCGTCGACGACCAGCAGGTTCGGCGGGTAGGCGAACTTCTTCGGCCGCCCGGTCTCTGGGTCGAGCCCGGGCGTGCTGGACTCTTCCGCGGTTTCCTTGAGGTAGCGGTGGAACCGGCGCCGGACGACCTCGGCGATCGAGGCGACGTCACCCTCGGTGGCCGCTTCGCGCAGCGCGAAGCGCCGGTACTCGGACTTGCGCGCGAGCCCGTCCTCGAACACGACGAGCGACGCGACGACGTCGCTGCCCTGGATGTGGCTGATGTCGATGCACTCGATGCGCAGCGGCGCGGTGTCGAGGCCGAGGAACTCCTGCAGTTCGGTGAGCGCCGCCGAGCGCGCCGTCAGGTCGCCCGCTCGCCGCAGCTTGTGCTGGGTGAACGCCTCGCCCGCGTTGCGCTGCACGGTCTCGGCCAGCGCCTTCTTGTCGCCGCGCTGCGGCACCCGCAGCTGGACGCGCGAGCCGCGCAGCCCGCTGAGCCACTCCGCCACCGCCTCGGCGTCCGCAGGCAGCTCCGGCACCAGGACCTCGCGCGGGACGACCGGGCCGGCGTCGACGTCGTCGCGCGCGTCGAGCTCGGCCTCGTCGCCGTAGAACTGGGTGAGGAAGTGGTCGACCAGCGCCGGGACGTCCATCTCCTCGGCCTTGTCGATCACCCAGCCGCGCTGGCCGCGGACCCGGCCGCCGCGCACGTGGAAGACCTGGACGGCGGCTTCGAGCTCGTCGTGCGCGAAGGCGACGACGTCGGCGTCCGTGCCGTCGCCGAGCACCACGGCCTGCTTCTCCATGGCCCGCCGCAGGGCGCCGAGGTCGTCGCGCAGCCGGGCGGCGCGCTCGAACTCGAGCTCCTCGGAGGCGGCGGCCATCTCGGCTTCGAGCCGCTTGATCATGACGTCGGTCTTGCCGGCCAGGAAGTCGCAGAAGTCTTCGACGATGTCCCGGTGTTCGTCGGCCGAGACGCGGCCCACGCACGGCGCCGAGCACTTGTCGATGTAGCCGAGCAGGCACGGGCGGCCGATCTGGCCGTGCCGCCGGAACACCCCGGCCGAGCAGGTGCGGGCCGGGAAGACGCGCAGCAGCAGGTCGAGGGTCTCGCGGATGGCCCACGCGTGCGCGTACGGGCCGAAGTAGCGGACGCCCTTCTTGCGTGCGCCGCGGTAGACGTGCAGCCGGGGGAACTCCTCGTTCAGCGTCACCGCGAGCACCGGGTAGCTCTTGTCGTCGCGGTAGCGGACGTTGAACCGGGGGTCGAACTCCTTGATCCAGTTGTACTCGAGCTGGAGCGCCTCGACCTCGGTGGTGACGACGGTCCATTCGACGCTCGCGGCCGTGGTGACCATCTGCCGGGTGCGCGGGTGCAGGCCGGAGAGGTCGGCGAAGTAGGAGTTCAGCCTGCTGCGGAGGCTTTTCGCCTTGCCGACGTAGATGACCCGCTTGGTCGCGTCGCGGAACTTGTACACGCCAGGGGCATCCGGGATGCTCCCCGGCGAGGGACGGTAGGTGGTCGGGTCAGCCACGTTGTCAAGACTATGGGGCGGCACCGACAGTTTTCGCACACCCCCGCTCTGCCCCATCGGAAGTAGGGTGTTCGTCCGTTTCCGACCTTCGTCGGTGTCCCGCTCGGTGACGCGGTGGTTACTTTCCGACCGGCCGGTCCGGTCCCCCTCCGAAAGGATCACCACCGTGAGCTCTCTCCGTCTCCTCGGCGTCGCTTCCGCCGCGGCCGTCGCGCTGACCCTCGCCGGTGGCGCGGTCGCCTCCGCGGGCGTCCAGCCGAACATCGTCGGCGGCACCACCGCGCCGACGGTCTCCTGGGGTGCCCAGGTGTACGTCAACACCGCCGGGCGCGACTACCAGGGCTTCAACTGCTCCGGCACGGTCATCGCGTCCCGCTGGGTGCTCACCGCGGTGCACTGCCTCGACCAGGACGGCTCGGGCATGTACGTCCGGGTCGGCAGCAACACGCTGCTCTCGGGCACGAAGATCGCCGTCGACAACGAGTACGAGTCCCCCAACGGCGACATCGCGCTGCTGCACCTGGCCTCGGCGACCAGCGCGTCGCCGATCTCGCTGGGCAGCTCGGACCCGGCGACGGGCAGCACCAACCAGATCTACGGCTGGGGCCGCACCACCCCGACCGGCCCGCCGGCGACGTCGCTGAAGACGGCGAACGTCCAGGTGACCGGCCGCTCCACGGACGCCTACGGCGGCCGCGCGATCCAGAGCGTCGGCGTCAACGGCTCGGCGTGGAAGGGCGACTCGGGCGGCCCCGAGGTCGCGAACGGCGTTCAGGTCGGCGTCGCGTCGACGGTCCAGAACCAGAGCGGGTCGAACACGCGCGGCACGAACAACTACGCGAGCGTGGCGGCGAGCCGGTCCTGGATCCGGACGACCGCGGGCGTCTGAGTTCTCCTTGTCCCGGGGCGGCGCTCCGGCGCCGCCCCGGTTCTGTCGGTGGTGTGTGGGATGCTCGCGGCATGCGGATCGCCACCTGGAACGTGAACTCCATCGTCCCCCGCCTGCCCCGCGTCCTGGGCTTCCTGGAGGAGACGGCACCGGACGTGCTGTGCCTGCAGGAGCTGAAGAACACGACGGAGGCGTTCCCGGCGGCCGAGGTCGAAGCGCTCGGCTACGAGGTGGCGGCGTACGGGCTGGGGCGCTGGAACGGCGTCGGGATCCTGTCGAAGGTGGGCCTGTCGGAGGTGGTGCGCGGGCTGCCGGGCGAACCGACGTTCGAGGGTGCCGCGGAAGCGCGCGCGGTGGGTGCCACCTGCGGGGGCGTGCGGGTGTGGTCGGTGTACGTGCCCAACGGGCGCGAGCCGGACAACCCGCACTACGCGTACAAGCTGGAGTGGCTGGCGGCGCTGCATTCGCTGGTGGCTTCGGAGATTTCGGCCGGGCCGTTCGCGGTGCTCGGGGACTTCAACGTGGCCCCGACGGACGCGGACGTCTGGGACATCACGCTGTTCGCGGAGTCGACCCACGTGACGAAGCCGGAGCGCGACGCCTTGGCCCGGCTGCGGGACCTCGGGCTGTCGGACGTCTTCCCGCGGCCGCTGAAGTACGACCACCCGTTCACGTACTGGGATTACCGGGCCGGGAACTTCCCGAACAACAAGGGGATGCGGATCGACCTGGTGTACGGGAATGAGGCTTTCACGTCCGCGGTGAAGGATTCCTATGTGGACCGGAACGCGCGGAAGGGGAAGGGGCCGTCGGACCACGCCCCGATCGTGGTGGACCTGGACCTCTGACGGCCGTCAGCCGCCGGTGGCTGCGCGGTGCAGTTTCCTCAGTGCCCGCACCGCCTCCACCGCGCGGTCTCGGTCCACGGCCTGCACCGCCATCACCGCGTGGTACTCGTCGTCCGGCAGCTCCAGCCGCGCCCAGGACGCCCCGTCCGGGAAACTCACCGAGAGCACGTCGCTCCACGCGAAGCGGCGGGTCACCAGTACGTTCCGGACCTCGATGCCCTCGGCGTCCGCCCGCACGCGCGCGATCGCGAACAGCATCACCCCGCACGCCAGCAGGATTCCGATGCCCACCATCGCCGCCTGGTCGGAGCGCTGGAAGCGGACCCCGGTGTCGCCGTTGCGCAACAAAATCGCCACCACGACGAACACCGCCAGCAGCGCCACCGCCAGCACGCTGCACATGATCATCGCCCGGCGGGGGCGGATCACCAGCGAAGTCGCCACGCTCACTGGAAGCCCCGCTCGGTCCACGGCTGGCGCAGGCTCCGCAGCACGTGCGCGGAGTCCAGTGCCGCCACCGTCGCCTCGTAGCCCTTGTCCTCCTTCGAGCCGGGCCGGCCCGAACGGTCGACCGCCTGCTCGTGCGTGTCGCAGGTCAGGACGCCGTTGCCCACCGGGGTGCTCTCGTCGAGCGCCACCCGGGTCAGGCCCGCCGTCACCGCGTCGCACACGTACTCGAAGTGGGGGGTGCCGCCGCGGATGACCACGCCCAGCGCGACCACCGCGTCGTGGTTGCGGGCCAGCGCCTGCGCCACCACCGGCAGCTCGACCGCGCCGGCGACGTGGACGACCGTCGGTTCCTCCTCCAGCTCCGCTTCCTTCGCCGCGACCAGCGCCCGCTCCAGCAGGACGTCGGTGATGTCCGCGTTCCAGCGGGTGGCGACGATGCCGAGCTTCAGGGCCTTGCAGTCGGACAGATCCAGCTTGACGTCGGGACGGCCTTCGCCGCTCACAGTGCTCCTCCGTCGGGGTGTTCGGTGCGCACGCCGACCTGGTCGTAGAGCTCCAGCTGCGCCAGGTCGTGACCCATCCGGTCGCGCTTGGTCTTCAGGTAGCGCAGGTTTTCGGGGTTCGGCGAGATCGGCAGCGGCACCCGCCCGGTGACGCGCAGGCCGTAGCCCTCCAGGCCGATCCGCTTGGCCGGGTTGTTCGACAGCAGCCGCATGGTGCGGACGCCGAGGTCGCAGAGGATCTGCGCGCCGGTGCCGTAGTCGCGGGCGTCGGCCGGGACGCCGAGCGCGAGGTTCGCGTCGACGGTGTCCGCGCCGTCGTCCTGCAGCTGGTAGGCCTGCAGCTTGTGCAGCAGGCCGATGCCGCGGCCCTCGTGACCGCGGATGTAGAGCACGACGCCGCGGCCTTCGGCGGCGACCGCTTCCAGTGCCGCCTCCAGCTGGGGGCCGCAGTCGCAGCGCAGCGAGCCGAAGACGTCGCCGGTCAGGCACTCGGAGTGGACGCGGACCAGGATGTCCTGGCCGTCGCCGATCTCGCCGTAGACGAACGCGACGTGCTCGATGCCGTCCAGCAGCGAGTCGTAGCCGACCGCGCGGAACGTGCCCGCCGCCAGCGGGATGCGGGCCTCGGCGACCCGCTCGACCTGCTTCTCGGTGCGGCGGCGGTAGGCGATCAGGTCGGCGATGGTGATGATCGCCAGGTCGTGGTCGGCGGCGAAGACCTCGAGCTCGTCGCGGCGCGCCATGTCGCCTTCGTCCTTCTGCGACACGATCTCGCAGAGGACGCCTGCGGGGGCGAGCCCGGCCATCCGGGCCAGGTCGACCGACGCCTCGGTGTGCCCGGGCCGGCGCAGCACGCCGCCTTCCTTGGCGCGCAGCGGCACGACGTGGCCAGGGCGCCGGAAGTCCTTCGCCGTGGACGCCGGGTCGGCCAGCAGCCGGATCGTGTGGGCGCGGTCGGCGGCGGAGATGCCGGTGCTGATGCCCTCGGCGGCGTCGACCGTGACGCTGTAGGCGGTACCGCGCGCGTCCTGGTTCGTGTGGTACATCGGCGGCAGGTCCAGCCGGTCCGCCTCGGACTCGGTCAGCGCCACGCAGACGTACCCCGAGGTGTAGCGGACCATGAAGGCCAGCAGCTCCGGCGTCGCCTTCTCGGCGGCGAAGATGAGGTCGCCTTCGTTCTCGCGGTCCTCGTCGTCGACCACGACGACCGGCCGGCCGGCCGCCATGTCGGCGATGGCCCGCTCGATGGCGTCGGCGTCGAACGCCGCGCCGCTGCCGCACGGGGTCCAGCCCGCTTCGGGTTCTGCCGCGCTCGTCTCACTCATGACCGCTCCTCCGTGCCGCCGCCGCTGTCCCGATTCTGCACCTGGTCGCGGATGTGGGCCTCGGCCAGCTTTTCCACGTACTTCGCTACCACGTCGACCTCGAGGTTCACCAGGTCGCCCGCTTCACGGCGGCCGAGGGTGGTCACTTCGAGGGTGGTGGGGATCAGGGCGACCGCGAACTGGTCGGCGCTGATCGCCGCCACCGTCAGCGAGACGCCGTCGACCGCGATCGAGCCCTTCTCGACCACGTACCGGGACAGGTGCGCCGGCAGCGCGAACGTCGTGACGCCGTTCTCGTCGCGGCCGAGGAACACGCCGGTCCCGTCGACGTGGCCCTGCATGATGTGCCCGCCGAGCCGGCCGCCGGCCGGGGTGGCGCGCTCGAGGTTGACCCGGTCGCCGACCGCGACCTTGGCCAGGCTGGAGCGCTGCAGCGTCTCGTTGACGACGTCGACGGTGAACTCGCCGCCCGCCACCTCGACGACGGTCAGGCAGACCCCGCTGACCGCGATCGAATCGCCGTGCCCGGCGTCGCTGGTGACCAGCGGGCCGCGGACGCGCAGCCGGGCCGCGTTCGTCAGCTGCTCGACCGCGGTGACTTCGCCGATCTCCTCGACTATGCCGGTGAACACGTGCGCTGCCTCCTCGTGAGCCGGACTCCTGCGCCGGTCCCTTCCATCCAACACCCGCGGCGGCCCGGTGGCTTCTCCGGTGCCGCTGCGAGATCAGCCGGCCCGGCCGCGGGCCGCCTGCTCGCGCAGCGCGGCGACCGCCTTGCCCGGGTCACCGGCGCCGTAGACGGCGGATCCGGCCACGAAGCAGTCGACACCGGCCTCGGCGGCCTGCTCGATGGTGTCGGTGTTGATGCCGCCGTCGATCTCGACGATCAGTTTGAGGTGCCCGGTGTCGACCAGGCGCCGCGCGGTGCGGACCTTCTCCAGGACGTCGGCGATGAACGACTGCCCGCCGAAGCCCGGCTCGACGGACATCACCAGCAGCGTGTCGTAGTGCTTGAGCGCGTCGAGCCACGGTTCGAGCGCGGTGCCCGGCTTGATCGACAGGCCCGCCTTCGCGCCCGCGGCCCGCAGGTTCTTCGCCAGCGCGACGGGGTCCTTCGCGGCTTCGGCGTGCACCGTGACGTTGTAGGCGCCGGCCTCGGCGTACCCGACCGCCCAGCGATCCGGGTCGTCGATCATCAGGTGGCAGTCGATCGGCAGGTCGGTGCTGTCGATCAGGGCCTTGGCCACGGGCAGGCCGAGGGTCAGGTTGGGCACGAAGTGCGCGTCCATGACGTCGACGTGGACCCAGTCGGCCCTGGCCTCCCCCGCGCCGGCCACGGCGGCGATCTCGTCGCCGAGCCGGGCGAAGTCGGCCGCGAGGATGCTGGGTGCGATCAAAGGTCGGTCTGCCACGTTCCGAGTGTAGGAGGACGGCGCTAACGGTCGCTAACCGGTTGTGACCAGGATCTGGCTCCGGAGAGGGAGGTCACGGTGCACCGGGTCGCCCTAACCTCGACCGCATGTCCGGATTCCTGGCGTCCCTGGCGCGGATCGGCAGCTACCGCAGCCTGCCGTACGCCGTCGCGTGTGCCGTCCTCACGCTGCCGATCTCCCCGTTCGCCTTCGCCGCGGCGGTCTCCGTCGAAGCCGATTCCCGCGTGCGGGCTCTGCTCGCCCTGCTCGCCATGGCGGTGCTGATGGGGCTGCTGGGCCTGCTGGGGCCGGTCCGGCGGCTCGGCATCGGCCTGGCGAACACCCTGCTCGGCACGGCCGTCCCGGCCCCGGACGGGCGACCCGACGCCGGTTCGCGGCTGCGTTCGGGACTGTGGCTCGCCCTGCACACGGCGTTGAGCGGCATCCTGCTCACCGTGCTCGCCTTCCTCGGCCTGGGCCTGCTGGTGCCCGCGGTCTGGCTGACCGGCGGCCAGGACACCATCAGCCTGTTCTGGGACGACGTCCCGCTCGGCGGGTGGACGGTCCCCTTCGGCGTCGTGCTGCTCTTCGCGGCGCTGGTGCTCACCGCGGGCGCCACCCGCGGGTTCCGGACCGGCGCGGAGGCGCTGCTCGGCCCGTCGGACACCGAACGCGCGGCGCAGGCCGAACGCCGCTCGGCCGTGCTCGCCCAGCGCAACCGGCTGGCCCGCGAGCTGCACGACTCGATCGGGCACACGCTGACGACGTCGACCATCCAGGCGGCGGCCGCGGCCGACCTGGTCGAGGTCGATCCCGCGCAGGTCCGGCGCGCGCTCGGCACGATCGAAGAGGCGTCCCGGACCGCGCTGGAGGACCTCGACCACGTCCTGGGGCTGCTGCGCGACGAGCCGGCCGCGAAGGCGCCGACGCGCACGCTGGCCGAAGTCGACGTCCTCGCCGTGCGCGCCCGCGAAGCCGGCCTCGACGTCCGGCTGGCCGTCACCGGCCCGGTCGCCGCGCTGCCCGCGACGGTGTCGCGGGAGGGTTACCGGATCGTCCAGGAGGGCCTGACCAACGCGTTGCGCCACGCCGGTCCGGGCGCGGTCGAGGTCCGGGTCGAGGCCGGGCCGGAGCACCTCGGTATCGCCGTCGTCAACGCGCTGCCCGGCGACGGGCCGCGGACCGGTCGGCGCGGGCTGGCCGGGCTCGCCGAGCGCGTCGAGGCCCTGCGCGGCGAGCTCGACGCCGGCCCGGACGGGCAGCAGTGGCGGCTGCGCGCGACCATCCCGCTGCGGGCGGGTGTGTGACGCCGTCGGTGCTGCTCGCCGACGACGAGCCGCTGGTCCGCACCGGGCTGCGGGCGCTGCTGGAGCAGCAGGGCCTGCCGGTGGTCGGCGAGGCGGCCGACGGTGGCGAGGTCCTCGACGCCGTGCGGCGGACGCGGCCGGACGTGGTGCTGATGGACGTGCGGATGCCCGGCGTGGACGGCATCGAGGCCACCCGCCGGGTGCTCGGGGCGCTGGCGGACCCGCCGAAGATCCTGGTCGTCACCACGTTCGACAACGACGACTACGTGCACGAGGCGCTGCTGGCCGGGGCCAGCGGGTTCCTGCTCAAGCGGGCGCGCAAGGAGGAGATCGCGCACGCCGTGCGGACGGTCGCGGCGGGCGAGTCGCTGCTGTTCCCGGAGGCGATCCGGCGGCTGGTGAGCGGCCGGGTCGCGGGCGGCAAGCACGCGCGGGCGGCGAAAACGCTGACCCGCCGCGAGGCCGAGGTGCTGCGGCTCATCGCCACCGGACTGTCCAACCAGGACATCGCGGCGGCGCTGGTGATCAGCCTGGAGACGGTGAAGACCCACGTGGGCAACGTCTTCACCAAGCTCGGCGCCGGAAACCGCAGCCAGGCCGTGGTCATCGCGTACGAGGCCGGGGTCGTCAAGCCGGGGCACCTCGCCGGTCAATAACCGACGTGCTCCCGATCACCCCCGGGAAGCCGTGAGTTCGGCCAGCGGCCACCCGGCGGTCACCTTCAGTCCCTCCGCGGCACACATGCGGGAGGACTAATAGCCCGTGTCCGAAATCCGGGCCGTAACCCCCGAAGTCCCCGAAGTTCGCGAATGAGGAGAAACATGGCTTCGCTGTTCGCCGGCCGCCGCCGGTGGCTGGTCGCGGGCGCGCTCGGCGCCGCGCTGGTCGCCGCCGCCCCGGTCGCACTGGCCACCAACGGTTCCGACAACGCCGACGCGCGGTCGTCCGCCGGCACCGGTGATCGCACCGCCGACGTCCGCGCCGCGATCCAGGGCGGCCACGCCCGCAACGTCATCCTGTTCATCGGCGACGGCATGGGCCAGTCGGAGATCACCTCCGCCCGCAACTACGAGCGCGGCGCCGCCGGCCGGCTCGCCATGGACGAGCTGCCGCTCACCGGCGACTACACCACGTACGCCGTCGAGAAGAACAACCCGGCCAAGCCCGAGTACGTGACCGACTCGGCCGCGTCCGGCACCGGCTGGGCCACCGGCACCAAGACCTACAACGGCGCCATCTCCGTCGACGCCTACGGCAACGACGTCCCGACGATCCTGGAGATCGCCAAGCGCAACGGCCTGCGCACCGGCGACGTCACCACCGCCGAGGTCCAGGACGCGACCCCGGCCGTGCTCGGCTCGCACGTGGTCAGCCGCGACTGCAAGGGCCCGGTCGAGACGACCGCGAAGTGCGCGAAGAACGCCAAGGAGAACGGCGGCAACGGCTCGATCGCCGAGCAGCTGGTCCAGACCCATCCCGACGTCCTGCTGGGCGGCGGCGCGAAGTACTTCAACCAGACCGTGACGGCCGGCAAGTTCCAGGGCAAGACCGTCCTGGACCAGGCCAAGGCGGCCGGCTACACCGTCGTGAACACCGCGGCCGACCTGGCCGCGGCGAAGAAGGGCAAGCCGGTCCTCGGCCTGTTCGCCGACGGCAACCTGCCGGTGAACTGGACCGGCCCGGCGGCCGTGCACGGCGGCACCGCGCCGTCCCGCTGCACGCCGAACGCGAAGGTGCCCGCGACCCAGCCGAAGCTGGCCGACCAGACCCGCAAGGCCCTCGAGCTGCTGGACGACCGCCGCAGTGACAAGGGCTTCTTCCTGCAGGTCGAGGGCGCCAGCATCGACAAGCAGGACCACGCGGCCGACCCGTGCGGCCAGATCGGCGAGACGGTCGACTTCGACGCGGCCATCGCGGCCGGCGAGGCGTTCGCCCGCAGCCACCCCGACACCCTGGTGCTGGTGACCGCCGACCACGGCCACAGCAGCCAGATCGTCGAACCCACCGCCACCCCGGGCCTGACCGCGACGCTCGTCACCAACGAAGGCGCGAACATGACCCTGGCCTACGGCACGGCGGAGGCGGGCGGCTCGCAGTCGCACACCGGCACCCAGGTCCGCATCGCGGGCATGGGCCCGCAGGCGGCGAACATCGTCGGCCTGACCAACCAGACCGACCTGTTCGGCACCCTGAAGCGGGCGCTGAAGCTGCGCTGAGTGGTGGGGTGCACCCCCGGGCCGTCCCGGTGGTGCACCCCATACCCACTGGTGCCCGGTCCCCCTAGCGTGGGGAAACACCGAGACACCAGGGGGTTTTCCCATGCGGAAGTCATTGCGGGCGGTCACCGCGGGCACGCTCGTCGCGCTGCTCGCCGCCACCACCGCGGCACCGGCGCTCGCGGCCGTGAGCCCGGTCCAGGCGAAACTGGACGTGCTGACCGCCCAGGACGGCGTACCGGGGGCGGCAGCGGTGGTCCAGGACGGCAGGCGCACCCAGGTCACCCGCAGCGGCGTGGGCGACGTCGCCACCGGGAAACCGTTCCCGCGCAACGGATCGTTCCGCGCGGGCAGCGTCACCAAGACGTTCGTGGCGACGGTCGTGCTGCAGCTCGTGGCCGAGGGCCGGGTCCGCTTGGACGCGCCGGTTTCGCGCTACCTGCCGGGGCTGCTGCCGGACGGGCGCATCACCGTCCGGCAGGTGCTGCAGCACACGAGCGGGCTGTACAACTATACGGACGCGCTCGACCTGACCGACCCGGAGGCCCTGCGCCACCGCGGCGCCGAGCCGGCCGAGCTGGTCGCGCTGGCGCTGGCGCACCCGGCGCTGTTCCCGCCGGGGGCTCGCTGGTCGTACTCGAACACGAACTACATCGTGGCCGGGATGCTCGTGGAACGCGTGACCGGTCACGCGCTGGACGCGGAGATCACCCGCCGCATCACCCGCCCGCTGGGCCTGCGCGACACGTACCTCCCCCGCCGCGGCGACGAGAAACTGCCGTCCCCGCACGCGGTGGGCTACCTGCCGGTGAACGGGAAGCTGGTGGACTTCAGCGACTTCGACGCCACGATCGCCGGGGCGGCGGGTGGCCTGGTCACGACCCCGGCGGACCTGGACAGGTTCTACGGAGCGCTGCTGGGCGGCCGGCTCCTGCGCCCGGCCGAGCTGGCGGAAATGCGCCGCACGGTCCCGGCGGACCTCGGCCTCCCGGGCGCGGGCTACGGCTTGGGCCTGGGCAGCATCCCGCTGTCGTGCGGAGTGGTGTGGGGGCACGAAGGCGGCATCATCGGCTTCACGAACTTCGCGGGGGTGGGCCCGAAGGACCGGAGGGCAACGGTGGTGCTGAACGAGAACCCGACCTTGGCCGACACGAGCGAGCATCTGATCGCGGCTGTGGATGCGGCGGTCTGTTCGTAGGCCGGCGGCCCGAAATTGTCGGTGGTGGCCGGTAGCGTGGAAGACGGGGGCGCCCCCGCGGGCGTGGCGCCGATTCAGCGCGCTCCCGGGTGAAGCCCAGCCGGCGCAATCGGCCAGCGCGCCTCACGGCAGCAGGTCCAGGACCTCGGTCCACGGCCGCCGGACGTCGAGGCGGTGCAGCGTCACCCCGGCGCCCGCGAGCGTGTCGAGGTGACGCTGCCACGCCGGGTGGTGCGTACGGGTGTCGTGGATCTGGTACGCCACCACCACCGTGATTCCCGGCGCGCCCAGCACGTCACCGAGCACCGTCAACGCCTGGTTGTCCGCGATGCCGAGTGCGAGCTTGGCGACCGAGTTCGCCGACGCCGGCGCGAACAGGAACACGTCCGGGTCCGGGTGCGGCCGCGGCTCGCCGGGCAGCCGGGACACGCTGCGGACCGGCAGGTCCGTGCAGGCGGCCACCTCGGCGAGCCCGCCGGTCGCGTCGAGCCAGCGATGCGCGGCCGGCGTCAGCGTGATCGCCGGGCGCCAGCCGCGTTCGGCCGCCGGGCGGGCCAGCTCGGCGGCGAACCGGGCGTCCAGCCCGCCGCACGAGCTGGCCACCAGCCCGAGGTCCCTCACGGTTTGCGCAGCACGGCGCAGAACATCGCGTCCGTGCCGTGGCGGTGCGGCCACAGCTGGACGTACGGCCCGTCGCCGAGCTCCGGGACGCCGGGGAAGAACTCGCGCGCGTCCAGCACTTCGGCCTTCAGCCGCCGCGCCGATTCCGCGAACACGCCCTCGGTCTCCGCCAGGTGCGGCGAGCACACGACGTACGTCAGCACGCCACCCGGCCGCAGCAGCTCGTAGGCCGCGGCGATCAGCTCGCCCTGCAACTTCGTCAGGTCCGCGACGTCGGACGGCTGACGGCGCCAGCGCGCCTCCGGCCGCCGCCGGAGCGCGCCGAGGCCGCTGCACGGCGCGTCGACGAGGATCCGGTCGTACCCCGGCTCCAGGCCGCTCTCGCGCCCGTCGGCGACGCGCACCTTCACCGGCAACCCGCTCGTGGCCTTCTCGACGAGCTTCGCGCGGTGCGGCGCCTTCTCGACCGCGTCGACGGTCGCCCCGCTCAACGCGGCCAGCGCGCCGAGCAGCGCCGCCTTGCCGCCGGGGCCGGCGCACAGGTCGAGCCAGCGCTCGTCGGTGCCCTCGAGCGGCACCTTCGTCGCGGCGATCGCGCAGAGCTGGCTGCCCTCGTCCTGGACCGCGGCCAGCCGCTCGCGGACCGGCTCGGCGTCGGCCGGGTCGCCGGCGCCGGCGGGCAGGCGCACGCCGTAGGGCGAGTACGGCGCCGGGTCGCCGCCGGTGATCGCGGCGAGCTCGTCCGCGCTGATCTCGCCCGGACGGGCGACCAGGTGCACCTCGGGGCGCGCGTCGTCGGCTTCCAGCGCGGCCTTGAGGACGGCGCCCTTGTCACCCAGCGCTTCGGCGAACGAGCGAGCGATCCAGCGCGGGTGCGCGGTCCGCAGCGCGTAGGCGCCGATCGGGTCGGCCGCCTCGTCCGGCGCCAGCTCGTCGAGCCACGCCGCTTCGTCCTTTTCGGACACCTTGCGCAGGATGGCGTTCGCGAAACCCGTCGCCCACGAACCGGCTTCCGCGCGCACGAGGTCCACTGTGGACGTCACCGCGGCGTGCTCGGGGATGCGCGTGCGCAGCAGCTGGTAGACGCCGAGGCGCAGCGCGTCGAGCACCGCCGGGTCGGTCTGCTTGAGCGGGCGCTCGGCGCAGGACTCGATGATCGCGTCGAGCAGGCCTTGCGCCCGCGACGTGCCGTACGCGAGTTCTGTGGCCAGCGCCGCGTCCCGGCCGGTGATCCGCCGCTCGCGCAGCAGGTCCGGCAGGACGAGGTTGGCGTAGGCGTCCTTCGTCCGGACGGCGGCGAGGACGTCGAACGCGGCCTGCCGGGCCGGATCGACCTCCGGCGGGCGGCGCGGCCCTTCCTTGCGCGGTGCCGGACGGCCCCGCTGGGGCCGTGACGGACGTCGTTCCCTGTGGTCGTTCACCGGAGGCGCTCTCCCTGGTCGATCCTCGTACCGCGCGCCCAGTCGGTGGCCGCCATCCGTTTCTTGCCGGGTGCCTGGACTTCGCCGAGCCGCAGCGGCTTGGTCGCCGTTCCGACCAGCACCCGTTTGCGCTCGACCACGATCTCGCCCGGCGGCGGGCCGGGTTCGTCGAGCACCGTGACCGGGCCGAGCTTGAAGCGTTCCCCGCGGAACTCCGCCCAGGCGCCCGGGTCCGGGCTGACCGACCGGATCTGCCGGTCGACGGCGGAGGCGGGGTCGGCGAAGGACACCCGCGCGTCGTCGACGGTCACCTTCGGCGCGTAGCTGACGCCTTCGGCGGGCTGCTCGCGCGCGACGAGGCTGCCGTCGGCCAGACCGTCCATGGTGGACAGCAGCAGCTTGGCGCCGGATTCCGCGAGCCGCCCGAGCAGCGCGCCGGCGGTGTCGGTGGCCCCGATCGCCTCGGTGACGACGCCGAAGACCGGGCCGGCGTCGAGTTCCTTGACGATCCGGAAGGTGGAGGCGCCGGTGATCTCGTCGCCGGCGCGGATCGCGGCCTGCACGGGCGCGGCGCCCCGCCACGCGGGCAGCAGCGAGAAGTGCAGGTTCACCCAGCCGAGCCGCGGGATGTCGAGGGCGGCCTGCGGCAGCAGCGCCCCGTAGGCGACGACCGGGCAGGCATCCGGCGCGAGCTCGGTCAGCCGCGCGAGGAAGGCGGGGTCACCGGCGCGCGCGGGGGTGAGGACCTCGATGCCGTGTGCATCGGCAAGGGCACCGACGGGCGACCGCACGACGCGGCGGCCACGCCCGGCCTGCGCATCGGGCCGCGTGACGACGGCGACGACCTCGTGCCGCCCGGAATCGAGCAGGGCACGCAGGGCGGGGACCGCCGGATCGGGAGTGCCGGCGAAGACGAGCTTCATCGGGCCTCCCCCGGCGGAAGCGGGGTTTCAGGTGGCTGGAACATCGTGGCCGAGTCTAGAAGGCCCGCCTCGACGGGGCGCGCCAGTGCCCCGATGTGCCGGTCGGCGGCTCGGGCGGGTTGTCCACGATTTGATCGCGATGTGGACAACCCGGCCGTCAGCGGGGGCTTTCCCGGCTTTTTGTCGGCGGCGCTCGATACGCTGGCCCCGGGGGGCGCCCCGGGCGCGGGCGCGGGTTCGGTGACCACAAGCTTCACTGATCAACCCCGGCACTCCCGACTCAAGCCGCGCTCCCCCGCAGCTCGGGGCTGGTTGTCCACGACTTCATCGTGATGTGGACAACCAGGCCGTCAACGCGAGCTGTCCCGGCTTTTTGTCGGCCGCGCTCGATACGCTGGACCCGGGGGGCGCCCCCGGGGCCGACCTGAGCGGCTCAGCCCGCCAGGCGGGGCGGCGGAAGCCTCGGCCAGCTCAGCGACAGCCCAAGTGGCCGGCCCGCCTCACACCAGGCAAGGCGGGCCAAGCCACCCGCCTACCAGTTCGCCGGCCAAACCACCTGCGCCGCACCCTGACCCCGCCGCACCGGCTCGGCCGCCGCCAGCCAGCGGCCGTCGCGCAGCCGCTCCACTCCCGTCGCCGCTCCGATCTCCGCCGGCGCCGTGGAGAACCCCTGGCCGCGAGCCTTCAGCTCCGCCGTCTCCGGCTGGTCCAAGAACGCCTGCTCCACCTGCGCCGCCGCCGAGTTGCGCTGCGATGCCCGCGGGGCCGCGATCGCGTTCTCCAAGGTCAACCCGCGGTCGAGGCGGCCGAGGAGCACCTGCAGCACCGTCGTGATGATCGACGCCCCGCCCGGCGATCCCGTCGCGAAGAACGGGCGGCCGTGGTCGAGGACGATCGTCGGGGCCATCGACGAGCGCGGGCGCTTGCCCGGGCCCGGCAGGTTCGGGTCCGGCACTCCCGGCGTCACCGGCGTGAACGAGAAGTCCGTCAGCTCGTTGTTCAGCAGGAACCCGCGGCCCGGCACGACGATGCCGCTGCCACCCTCCTGCTCGATCGTCAGCGTGTAGGCGACGACGTTGCCCCACTTGTCCGCCACCGTCAGGTGCGTGGTGTTCTCCCCCTCGTACGGAGTCGGCGCCGCCGCGGAACCGGCAGCGCACGGCGCCGGGTGGCGGGGGTCGGCCGGGGCGACCGGGCTGGTCGCCGCCTTGTCCTTCGAGATCAGGCACGCCCGGGAGTCGGCGAACCGCTGGCTCAGCAG
Source organism: Amycolatopsis sp. Hca4 (assembly GCF_013364075.1). Classification (GTDB taxonomy): domain Bacteria; phylum Actinomycetota; class Actinomycetes; order Mycobacteriales; family Pseudonocardiaceae; genus Amycolatopsis. The sequence goes on along the minus strand of NZ_CP054925.1, from coordinate 9,166,188 downwards.
CTCGCGCGCCGGGACGTCGACGAACGCCGGGTCGCCGATCCAGCGGTTGCGGTCGGCGAAGGCGAAGCGGGTCGACTCCAGGAAGTACTGCAGGTAGTCGGCCTTCGAGGCGTGCTTCAGGTCGAAGTTCTCGAGGATGTTGAGCGCTTCGCCGACCGTCAGCCCGCCCGACGACGGTGCCGGCATGCCGTAGACGTCGAGACCCTCGTACCGCGCGTGGGTCGGGTCGCGCTCGATGGCGCGGTAGGCGGCGAGGTCGCCGGTGGTCAGCTTGCCGGGCCGGACGTTCAGCGTCGACGCCGGGTCGACCGGCGGCTTCTGCACCGTCTTGGCGATGTCCACGCCGATCGGGCCGCGGTACAGCGCGTCCACGCCGTTGCGCTCCAGCTGCGCGTACGTGCCCGCCAGGTCGGGGTTCCGGAACACCGTCCCCGGCACCGGGGGCGCGCCGCCCGGCAGGTACAGCGAGCGCGTCGACGGGAACGCCGAGAAGCGCGCCGCGTTGTTCGCGATCTGCGTCTGGAACGTCTGGTCGACGACGAAGCCGTCGCGCGCGAGCTTCTCCGCGGGCTTCAGCGACTTCGCCAGCGACCGCGTGCCCCACTTGCGCAGCGCTTCGGCCCAGGTCGCGGGCGTGCCGGGAACACCGACGCTCAAACCGCTGGTGACGGCGTCGGCGAACGGGAGCGGCTTGCCGTTCTCGAGGAACAGGTTCTCGTCGGCGGTCTTCGGCGCGGTCTCGCGGCCGTCCAGGGTGTGCACGCGGTGGGTCTTGGCGTCGTAGTAGACGAAGAACCCGCCGCCGCCGATCCCGGCGGAGAACGGGTCGGTGACGCCGAGCGCGGCGGCGACCGCGACGGCCGCGTCGACGGCGTTCCCGCCGTCGCGCAGGACCTGCGTGCCGATCGCGGTGGCATCGGCGTCGATGCTGGCCACGGCACCCCCGTAGCCGACGGCGACCGGCGACTTCGGCGTGGGTGTGGCGGCGGTGGCGGGCACGGCGGCACCGGCGGTGAGCGCGGCGGCGACGGCCAGGACGAGCGTGGTGCGGCTCCAGTGCGCGGGCATGCGGGCGAGTCTGCCTCGTGCCTCGCCCCGCTACAAGACGCCAAGGGGGCCGATACACCCCTATTGTCAGCTTTTCACATGATTCAGGGGTTCGGGAAATTAAATCACATGGAGCAGTGACGTTCCGGTTCTCGCTGTAACACAATCGTGCGGCGCGGCCTGCACACCGCGCATCGCGAGGGCAACCGGAAGGAACAACCGAAGATGACTGCACCAAGACGGATCCGGCACCGCTTGCTCGGCGCCGCGCTCACGATCTCGACCGCCCTGCTGGTGGTGACCGCCGGCACCGCCGGCGCCGCGCCGGAGACCGGCAACCACGAGATGGGTGCCTCGATCCGCGCCCACGACGGAGTGGCCCCGGCCGGGCTGGCGCCGGCGGCGGTGGACTCGAGCGTCCCCGGCATCGACGTGAGCTCTTACCAGGGCAACGTCAACTGGGCGTCGTACTGGAGCGCGGGCAAGAAGTTCGCCTACGTCAAGGCGACCGAGGGCACCGGCTACCAGAACGCGTACTTCAGCCAGCAGTACACCGGGTCGTACAACGTCGGCATGATCCGCGGCGCGTACCACTACGGCCGCCCGGACCTTTCGGGCGGCGCGGCGCAGGCGGACTACTTCGTCGCCCACGGCGGCGGCTGGTCGAAGGACGGCAAGACGCTGCCGGGCACGCTCGACATCGAGTGGGGCCCGAACAACGCCTGCTACGGCAAGACGGCGTCCCAGATGGTGGCCTGGATCAAGGCGTTCAGCGACGAGTACCACGCGAAGACGACCCGCTGGCCGGTGATCTACACGGCGACGAGCTGGTGGAGCCAGTGCACCGGCAACACGGGCGACTTCAGCTCGACGAACCCGCTGTGGGTGGCGCGCTACGCGTCGTCGGTGGGGACACTGCCGTACCACTGGGGCTTCTACACGTTCTGGCAGTACAGCTCCTCACCGATCGACCAGGACACGTTCAGCGCGGACATCACGCGCCTGAAGGTGCTGGCGACCGGCTGACGTTCACGGTTGGGAGCGCGTCCTGCCACGCGCTCCCAACCGTGAACACCATTGTGCACACGACAAGTAAGCGGTATATCACCTCTCGTGACACGTGGGTTTCGTGCGCTGCTCGGCGAGAACCGCTGGACCTTGCTGCTGGAGTCCGGCGTCAACCGTGTCTACCCGCCGGGGAGTCGTGTTTTCCAGCAAGGCGAACCCGGATCCGCGGTTCTGGCCCTGGTTTCCGGTCGGGTCAAGGTCCTCGGCGCGGAACCGGACGGCGGGCAGCTGCTGATCACCCTGCGCGGCGCGGGAGACCTCCTCGGCGAGGTCGCAGCCCGCAGGCTGTCGCGGCGGACAGCCAGTGTCGAAACGATCGACACCTGCACGGCCCGCGTGTTGTCCACCGACCGGTTCAACGCTTTCCTCAGCCGGCATGACGGACACTCGGTCCTCACGGACTACGTCGTGACCAAACTTTCCCAGACGGTCCCCTACCAGGTCGAACTCGTTCATTTCACCCCCGAACGGAAGATCGCCCGGCTGCTGCTCGAAGTCGTGACACTCGCCGACCAGGCGGCGACGCACCCGAATCGGGTGCCGTTTTCGCAACAGGAGATCGCCGAAGCCCTCGGGCTCGCCCGCAGCACCGTCGCCCTCCACCTCCAACGGCTCCGGAAGCTCGGCGCACTCCGGTCCGGGCGCAGGCTCGAGGTGTCCGACCTCGACGCACTCAAAGAGTCTGCTGGAGTGTGATGCGCGCCACAACTCGCGTTGTCCGATGCCGGACAATATCGGCGCCGGATTCGCACCATCCTCATCTTCGCCGACCGACGATGAGGAGATCTCGTGAAGCCCACAGAACTTCCGCCTTACCGAGCCCTGCTCGCGGTGGACATCCGCGACTTCAGCGGCGTCCTGGCCAAGGACCACGCCCCGGTCACCGATGCGATTCCCACGATCCTCCGATCGGCTTTCCAGCGCTGCGGTCAAGGCGACGCTTGGCGTGAGCAGCGGTTCGGCTTCAGCACGGGTGATGGCTACGCCGTCGGCCTGCCGTCCGCGGTGCTCCCCTTCCTGCTGAATCCCTTTCTGCCGGCTCTGCAGGAAGAGCTCGTGTACCGCAGCGACGTGGGCGCCGATCCGGTTCCGCTGCGCATGCGGGTCAGTGTCCACATCGGACCTGTCACGGACTCCGGCACCAACTTGCTCAGCGAAGGGAGCGGAACGGCACGCATCGAGGCGCACCGGTTGCTCGATGCCGCACCAGTGCGAGAACTCCTCAACCGCTCGGGACCGATGACCCGCGTGGCGGCCATCGTGTCGGAGCAGGTGTACCGCGATGCCGTCCTGTCGGGGTACGCCGCCGACGCACCTGAGCATTACGTTCCCGTTCCGGTCGAGGTGAAGAAGCACCGCGGCACCGGTTACCTCCGCGTACCCGCTCCCAGCGGTCACCTTCTTCGCGACGGCTTCCTTCCTCGGGTCGCCGGGCCGACGGGCACGGATCCGGAACAGCCGCAGGAGGAGCCGCCTCAGCCGGGCCGCGGATCGCAGTACTCCGTCAACACCGGCGGCGGGCCGGGCTTCCTCCACGGCGGCACCGGCGATCAGAACTACCACGCCCCGGCGTCTCGAGACGATCAGCGCCGGCCATGACCACGTCGGAAAACACCGTCAACACCGGTGGTGGCGCCGGCTTCCTGCACAGTGGATCCGGGCCACAGCACATCACGATCTACGGGACGGGAGTGCGGCCCCGGCGTGCCGACCGGTTCGTGTCCGCCGACTACGTCGCCTGGCTTGCCAAACGGTTCGTCGGGCCCGACGCGCTTTTCGACGGGCGACGCACGATCGTCGTCACCGGCGCGGACGGCGCCGGGCGCCGGAGTGCGGCGCTGATGGCTCTGACCGAGAACGCGACACTGGACACCGGACGTCTGCGTGAACTTCCCGACCGCTCCGAAGACGACGAGGAGCCGCCCCTCAGCCCGGCCGAGATCCGCCCCGGCGAGCGGCTGTTGCTCGACTTGACCGGCACGGACGACCAGGACGTCCGGGGAATCCGCCGTGACCTGGAGGCTTTCCGGCACGCCGTCGACGACCAAGACGCCCGGCTTGCCGTCGTCGTACGAATTGATCAGCGGGCCCTGTTGCCGGAGTGGAACGCGGGCATGTTCAAGTCCATCGAGCGCCCATCCGGCCCAGCTGTTTTCGAGGCCCACCTGTCGGCGGAGAACATTCCGCTCTCGTCCACGTTCGAGGTGGCCGAAGACCTCCGGCTTTACCTGGCCGGTTCTCCACTTCGAGAGGTCGCAGACCTCGCCGCCCTGACCGCCGAAGCGGCACGACGTGGCGCGCACGGCACCTCACTCGCCGACTGGACGCGCGAGGCGGTAGCGGCCCACGCCGGTCGCGGCGACGAAGCTGCGTTGCTGTTCCGCGAACACCAGGATCCCGCGCTGCGCACGCTGCTGGTGGTTTCGGCCTTCCTACCCGGTGCGTCCCTGGACGCGATGGTGGCTGCGGAAAACGCCTTCACCGCGATCGTGAAGCCGCCAGTGGAGGAAAAGCACGGTCTGACGGGCAGCTACCTGGCGGAGCGGATGGCGAAAGTACGGCTGCACGTGGACGGTCGTCGAGACGTCGCGTTCACGCAGCTGGCTCTCGACAAGGCTGTACGAGCCCACTTCTGGACCTACTTCCCCGACTTGCGCGGCCAGTTGTCCGAATGGGTGGCGCACGTGGCACCCAGCCTCGAACACGCCGTCGCCGCGGGGCTGGTCGACCATTTCGCCGAGCAGGTTCTGGTAACCGGACCGCTCGAGGCGTCCTACACTCTGGCCCGGCACTGGTCGACGGACATCGGGTCACGACCTCTTGCGCTCCGGATGCTCGATACCGGCCTGCAAGACGACTCGCGAGCGCCGGAGTTCCGACGTTTCGTCTACGAGTGCGCGCGAAAGCCCTCCACCCCGGCGGGCTTTGCGACCGTGATGATCGAGGCCTGTACCGCGACCATATCCCCGGCGCGCCCGACTCAAGCGCTGGTGCGCTTGCACTACTTCACGCGCAACAGCGACGAAGCGGTGCGCACTCTCGCGCGCGAACGCCTGCTCGACCTCGTTCACCGGCGGGGTTTCGAACGGTGGCTCATCCATCGGCTGGCAACCACCGGCCCGCACCCCGCCGACCGTGCGATTCTGCTCGAACTGCGGGTTCCGCGAAGTTTGGCAGCAGGAGAAAGAACGCGTGAACGCCTGCGATCGCTCTGGCGACCGCTGGTTTCGGATGGCTTCGCCGCATTACCGGAGGGCCCGGTCCAGGCTTGGCTCGCGGATCACCCGCTCCTGCTCGTCGAGGCCTGCGACGGACAAGTACGCCTGCTCAGGCGGCTCTACAAGTTCGCCTGCGATTCAGTCGCCCGAGCCACGAACGAAGAAGCTCGCCAAATGACCGTGCAGTGCGCACTCACGCTGCAACACCACATCGACCTGCGCATGACTGCCGAACGCCGAGGAGAAGCATGAACCGGAACACGACCGAATCGATCGTCGGCAGCGTCGCCGCATTGCTCGTTTCCCTGTGCGTCGGGCTCGTTGCGGGTTGGCCGTTGTGGGTCACGGGCCTGTTCATGGCGGCCGCGGCCGGCGGCACGCTCTTCGTCTTGCACAGCCGGCACTACCGCCGCGGCCAAGCCGAACTCCGCATCGCCGCCGAGCAACGACGGCGGATGGCGGCCGAGCAGGCGCCCCCGCCACCGCCTCCCCCGGCTCCCACGCCACCGAGTTGCGAAGTTTCCTCGGGATCATTGCCCAGCTCAATGGACGGTATCCCCTTTGCGTTCTCCTGCCGGGTCCACTGGCTCGTAGCTCCCAACCGGCCGCTCGACGGACACGCCAACCCGGCCGCCCTGGCTGCCGCGGCCGTGGTGCACCGAGCCCGCCAGATCAGCCAGTCGCACCACCCCGAAGACGACACCGTCCTTCATGCCTTGGCGGCTTCGCTCGGCCAGGCCGCCACCAGTCCCGACGGTTTCCTGTCCGTCTGGGCGACCGAGGTGAGGGTCGAGGTCAGCAAGCACCACCGCGAACACCTTCTGAAGCTTGCCGATCTACGCCGGGAGCAACAGGTGCAGGAGCGGCGCATCGAGCGTGAGCGCATGGTGCGCGCCTACCTGGGCGACGAGGTCCTGACCAGTGTCGGCAGCACGGTCGTGTGGTGGCTGGCGCGTAACGACAAGAACGTGCGCGAGACAGTCGACCTCATCGGCACACTGGCCCAGTTGTCCGCCGCCGCCAACGACGCGGAAGTGGACGAGCTGTTCAAGCATCTCCTCCCTGAGAACGCGCGCATGCCCGCGGCCCCGACACCCGACTGGTTCGCACCGTCGCCAACCCCACCCGAGCCGACCGTCACAGCCGACAGCGTCGAGCCGATGACCGAACCCCGAGCGGAGCACGCTGACCTGCTGCCCGACCCGGACGACGCCGAGAACGGCCTGTTCGGCCACCAGCTCGCCGACCTCGTCGACCAGCACGGCTATCCGGAGAAGGCCCGGCAAGTACGCGAGCGGTACCGGACGGTCGACGCAGTCGGCTCAGCAAACGGACAAGACCCGAGCGCGGAGGACAGCCTCGTCCCCGGCGAACAGGCACCGTCCGATCCTGAGGACACCCGCGACTGGGGAGCCGGCGGCTAGATGAGGTCCAGCGGGTCCAGCTGGATGCGGATCGGTTCGGTGGCCTTCCGGGCGTCCCGGCGGGCCGCCGCCGCGTGGATCGATGCGGCCAGTGCCTTGCCCTCCGCGCGCGACACGCGCACCAGTGCCCGCTCGCGGTCCGCGTTGCCCTCTTCGTCGACCTCGCCGATCGGGACCGGGCCCAGTACCTCGCCCGACGGTGGCAGCGGCAGGTCCTCCAGCAGGGCGGCCACCGCGTCCGGGCTGCCCTCCACGCTCGCCATCCGCATCGCCGGCGGGAAGCCCAGCTCGCGGCGCTCCGCCAGCTCCTGGCCCGCGTGCCAGGCCGGGTCCCAGCGGACCAGGGCCTGGACCACCGCCAGGCCGGCCTCGGCGCCGACGATCACGCGGCCGCCGGCGGCCGCCGGGCGGACCAGGGCCGCCGCCGCCATCCAGCGGCGCAACGCCTCTTCGCCCGCGCGGAGGTCCTGGCGGCCCAGCAACGCCCAGCCGTCCAGCAACAGGGCCGCGCCGTAGCCGCCCTCCGCCACCGGCTCCGCTCCCGGCGTGCACACCACCAGTGCCGGTTTGCCCGGCACCGATTCCAGCACCTCCGCCGCCCCCGACGTGCGGACCGGGACGCCGGGGAACGCGCGGCCGAGCTCCTCCGCCGTCCGCTTCGCGCCGACGATCACCGCGCGCAGCCGGACCGAGCCGCACGCCGTGCAGCGGAACGCCGTTTCCGGGACGCCGCACCAGCGGCACGCCGGCGGCTTCGGCTGCCCGTCGAGCGAGCCGCCGGGCAGGGCCAGCGGCCCCGCGCAGCGGCGGCAGTGCGCGGGGGTCCGGCAGTTGCCGCAGGCCAGGCCGGGGACGTACCCGCGCCGCGGCACCTGGACCAGCGCCGGGAGGTCCGCCGCGAACGCCTGGCGGGCCGCTTCGAACGCCACCGCCGGCAGGCGGGCGACCCGGGCGGCCTCGTCGCGGGCGACGTCGAAGTCCTCGCCCACCGGCGTCACGCGCGGGGCGGCCGAGCGCAGGGTCGCGCGGTCCGCGAGCACCGGCGCGGCCCAGCCGGACTCGACGAGCAGCTGGGCTTCCGCCGTCCTGGCGAACCCGCCGACCAGCAGCGACGCCTTAGCGGCGTGCGCCCGGTCCATCAGGACGTCGCGCACGTGCGGGTACGGCGCGTGCTGGTCGAGGTGCAGGTCGTCGCCGTCGTCCCAGACCACGAACAGGCCAGGGTCGTGGACCGGCGCGAACATCGCCGCCCGGGTGCCGACGACCACCCGGACCGCGCCGCGCAGCACGGCCAGCCAGCGCCGGTACCGCTCGGCGGGCCCGAGGCCGGCGATCAGCGCCACCACGGCGTCCTCGCCGACGACCGCCGCGCAGGCCGCGTGCACCCGGGTCAGGTCGCGGTGGTCCGGCACCACCAGCACCGCGCCGCGCCCGGCGGCCGCCACCGCGCCGGCGGCCTCGGCGAGCCGGCGGGGCCAGTCCTCGCCCGGCAGGGCCTGCCAGACGGCGTTCGCGGGCTTGGCCTCGGCGAGGGCCTCCAGGAACGCCGGGCCACGCTGGTAGCGCGCCCAGGCCGCGGTGTCCGGCGGCTCCGGGACGGCCGCGGGCGGCAGCGGCGGCTCGCCTTCGGCCTTGGCGTGCCGCGGCGGGATCGCCAGCCGCAGGACGTCGGACAGCGTGCCGCCGTAGCGGTCCGCGACCGCGCGGCACACCGCGTGCAGCGACGGCGGCAGCACCGCCTCCGGCGACGTCACGCGGTCGAGGAAGGCCAGCTTGCTGCCGTAGTCGCTGGTTTCGCCGCGCTCGACCAGGTAGCCGTCGACCAGCTGCCCGGCGAACCGGACGCGGACCCGGCAGCCCGGCACGGCGGTCTCGTGCAGCTTCTCCGGCACGAGGTAGTCGAAGGTGCGGTCCAGGTGGGCCAGCGGGATGTCGACGACGACCCGCGCGACGGGCCGCTCGGCCGCGGGCGACTGCGCCCCCTTCGGCTTCTCCCCCGGCTTCTTCCGGGCACGCGAGGGGGCCGCCTTCGGCGAAGGCGGCGTCTCCGGGAGCTCCCAGAGGGCGGCGGGCTCGGAACTGCTCACGCCGTGATCTCTACCAGACCCCACCGACAGCCGGACCGGAGAGGCAGCTCGCGTGCCCCGAGGGGCATCACCCGTGATTGCCGGGGCATCACACGTGATTGGCGAGGCATCACGCGAAATTCGCGGGCACACGAGGAAGGCCACCCCGGGGCGAACCGCGGGGTGGCCTTCACCGGATCGTGCGTCAGGCGCCGGCCGCGGCCTTGAGGGCCTCGGCGCGGGCCGTGCTCTCCCAGGGGAGGTTCAGCTCCGGGCGGCCGAAGTGGCCGTACGCCGCCGTCGGGGCGTAGATCGGGCGCAGCAGCTCGAGGTCGCGGATGATCGCCGCCGGCCGGAGGTCGAAGACCTCGGTGATGGCCTGCTGGATCTTCGACGGGTCGACCGTCTCGGTGCCGAACGTCTCGACGAACAGGCCGACCGGGGCCGCCTTGCCGATCGCGTACGCCACCTGGACCTCGGTCCGCTGGGCCAGGCCCGCGGCGACGACGTTCTTGGCCACCCAGCGCATCGCGTACGCGGCCGAACGGTCGACCTTGGACGGGTCCTTGCCGGAGAACGCGCCACCGCCGTGGCGGGCCATGCCGCCGTAGGTGTCGACGATGATCTTGCGGCCGGTCAGGCCCGCGTCGCCCATCGGGCCGCCGATGACGAACCGGCCGGTCGGGTTGACCAGCAGGCGCGCGTTCGACGTGTCGATGCCCAGCTCCGCGAGCTCGGGGCCGACGACGTGCTCCTTGACGTCGACGCTGAGCATCCGCTCGAGGTCGATGCCGTCGGCGTGCTGCGACGAGACCACCACCGTGTCGAGGCGGACCGGCTGGTCGCCGGCGTACTCGATGGTCACCTGGGTCTTGCCGTCCGGGCGCAGGTACGGCAGCACGCCGTCCTTGCGGACCGCGGTCAGCCGCTTCGACAGCCGGTGGGCCAGCGCGATCGGCAGCGGCATCAGCTCGGGGGTGTCCGAGCAGGCGTAGCCGAACATCAGGCCCTGGTCGCCGGCGCCCTGGCGGTTGATCTCGTCCTCGTCCGACTCGACCCGCGACTCGTACGCGGTGTCGACGCCCTGGGCGATGTCGGGCGACTGCGAGCCGATCGCCACGTTGACGCCGCAGGAGTTGCCGTCGAAGCCCTTGGCGGAGGAGTCGTAGCCGATCTTGAGGATGACGTCGCGGACGATCGTCGGGATGTCGGCGTAGGCCTCGGTGGTCACCTCGCCGGCCACGTGCACCTGGCCGGTGGTGATCAGGGTCTCGACGGCGACGCGGCTGCGGGGGTCCTTCGACAGCAGGCCGTCGAGGATCGAGTCGCTGATGGCGTCGCAAATCTTGTCTGGGTGCCCTTCGGTCACCGACTCCGAGGTGAACAATCTGCTGCTAGACGCGGTCACGGTGGCCGTCACTTCCTCACCTTGTCGTCGGATGCCCCGAAAGTTAGGCACCCCTTACCTGTGCAAGCGTACTGACTATCGCTCGGGGGACGGTCAACGCTTCATGAAGCTCACAACAGCGTCCCACACCGTGGACGCCAGTTCAGCCTTCTGCGCGAGAGGTAGGGGTTTTTCCGTGGCATCGGCCCCTAGGAGCCAGCCCGAATTGTCCTCGGTGCCGAACGCCTTGCCGTCGCCGACGGCGTTGACGACCAGCAGATCCGCGCCTTTGCGCTTCAGTTTCGCGCGGGCGTGCTCGAGCACGCTGCCGTGTTCGTCGCCGGTTTCCGCGGCGAATCCCACGACGACCTGTCCCGGCCGCCGGTTTTGCACCAATTCCGCGAGGATGTCGGCGTTGCGGTCGAGGGTGATCACCGGGTCCGGCTGGTCGTCGGACTTCTTGATCTTGTGCTCGGCCCGGTTCGCCGGCCGGAAGTCGGCGACCGCGGCGGCCATCACGACGACGTCCGCGGAGCGGGCCGCGGCGTGCACCGCCTGTCGCAGCTGTTCGGCCGTCGAGACGTGCTCGACGACCGCGCCCGCCGGATCCGGCAGCGCGACCGTGTGCGCGGCGACCAGGGTGACGTCGGCGCCGCGCTGGGCGGCGACGCGGGCCAGCGCGTAGCCCTGCTTGCCGGACGAGCGGTTGCCCAGGTAGCGCACCGGGTCGAGGGGCTCGCGGGTGCCGCCGGCCGAGATCACCACGCGGACGCCTTCGAGGTCGCGCGGGAGGGCGTCGGGCCGGGCCAGCAGCAGCTTCGCCAGGTCGACGATCTCGGCCGGGTTCGCCAGGCGCCCCTTGCCGGTGTCGGCACCCGTCAGCCGGCCCGAGTCGGGCTCGGTGACGACCATGCCGCGGGAGCGCAGCAGGGCGACGTTGTCGCGGGTTGCGGGGTGCTCCCACATCTCCGTGTGCATCGCCGGGAAGAAGGCGATCGGGCACCGGGCGGTGAGCAGGGTGTTCGTCAGCAGGTCGTCGGCGAGGCCGTGGGCGGCCTTGGCGAGCAGGTTCGCCGTGGCCGGGACGACCAGGACGAGATCGGCTTCCTTGCCGACGCGGACGTGCTGGACCTCCGGCACCTCGGTGAACACGCCCGTGTGCACCGGGTGCCCGGAGAGGGCTTCGAAGGTGGCCGCGCCCACGAAGTTCAGCGCGGCTTCGGTGGGGACCACGCGGACGTCGTGACCGGATTCGGTCAGCCCGCGCAGCACCTCACAGGCCTTGTAGGCGGCGATGCCGCCGCCCACGCCCAGGACGACGCGGGGTTTACTCACCCTCGGTGTGCTCGAGCAGGCCGCCGTGGATCTCGCGCAGCGCGATCGAGAGCGGCTTCTCGCGCGGGCCCGGCTCGACGAGCGGGCCGACGTACTCCAGCAGCCCCTCGCCCAGCTGGGCGTAGTAGTCGTTGATCTGGCGGGCGCGCTTGGCCGAGTAGATCACCAGCGCGTACTTCGAGCTGACCTTCTCGAGCAGGTCGTCGATCGGCGGGTTGGTGATGCCTTCGAGCTCTTCGGTCAGGGCTACCTGGGTGGTCACGCGTGATGCTCCGAATCTTCGGCAGACTGATCAGTAATCAAGTTTAGCAAGTGCTCGGCGGCCTCCCGCACGTCGGCGTTGACGACGCGGTGGTCGAACTCCCCGGCCGCCGCCAGCTCGCGCTCCGCTTCGGCCAGCCGGGCCTGCACGGCGGCCTCGTTCTCGGTGCCGCGCCCGGTGAGCCTGCCGACCAGTTCCTCCCACGACGGCGGCATCAGCATCACCAGCCGGGCCTCCGGCATGGCCGCGCGGACCTGGCGGGCGCCCTGCAGCTCGATCTCCAGGACGGCCGGGCGCCCCTCGGCGAGGGCCTTCTCGACCGGCTCGCGCGGGGTGCCGTAGCAGTTGCCGGCGAACTCGGCCCACTCCAGCAGCCTGCCGTCGGCGACCATCGCGTCGAACTCCGCGCGGTCGACGAAGTGGTAGTGCGCCCCGTCGACTTCGCCGGGACGCGGCTTGCGCGTGGTGACCGAAACGCTGAACCAGACGTCGGGCTCCAGCTTCCGCAGCTCGCCCACCACGCTCGACTTCCCGACTCCCGATGGCCCTGATACGACGGTGAGCCGGTGCCGGGAGAAGTCTCCCGTCACCGGCTCACTGCCGCGGTCGGCGCCCCGGTTCACCGGGTAGTCACGACCGGCGCCGTTCACTCGCCGCTGAACTCGGCCAGCAGCGCCTTGCGCTGCCGGTCGCCGAGGCCGCGAAGGCGACGGCTGGGGGCGATCTCCAGTCGTTCCATGGTCTGCTGCGCGCGGACCTTGCCGACGCCCGGGAGGGCCTCGAGCAGAGCCGAAACCTTCATCTTGCCGAGGACTTCGTTCTCCTCGGCCTGCTTCAGCACGTCGACCAGAGTGGTACCGCCCCGCTTCAGCCGCTCCTTCAGCTCAGCACGGATCTTGCGAGCGGCGGCGGCCTTCTCCAGCGCCGCAGCGCGCTGTTCCTCTGTCAGCTGGGGAAGTGCCACGTTTTCCTCCGGTAGTTCTCAAAACTGGGTGGGTGACGCGACGGTACCCACCCGTGAGCACCGGCCACAATGCGGGGGTGCCTGGTGGGACCCGGTTCCGGACCCTGCTATTGGCCGTTTTCCTGCGGGTCGGCCAGCAGTTCGGCGACCCGTTCGACCGCTTGGCGCAAAGCCGCTTGCTCCGGACCGTGCTTCAGGATGTCCCGGGACGACGCGGGCAGCACGCCCGGCAGGGACATCCCGAACAGGGCCCGCAAATCGGCCACAGTGGCTCCCTGGGCCCCGAAACCGGGTGCCAGCACCGGACCGTTCAACCGCGAGAGATCGAGCTCTCCCGGCGGAACGGTGGCCCCGACCACCACACCCACATCGCCGAGCGGCGCCGCTTCGTCGTTGAACGCCGCCGCGGAGTCGACGATCGCCTGGGCGACGGTGCGCCCGTCGGGCAGCTTCGCGTTCTGCACGGCGGCCGCTTCCGGGTTCGAAGTCCGCGCGAGCACGATGATGCCGCGCCCCGCGGAGATCGCCGTTTCGGCGCATTGGGCCAAAGAGCCGAACCCGAGGTACGGCGAAACGGTGATCGCGTCGGCCGCGATCGCCGCCCCGTCGGCCACGTACGCCGCCGTGTACGCCGCCATCGTGGAGCCGATGTCGCCGCGCTTGACGTCCAGCAGCACCAGCGCACCGGCCTCGCGGGCGGTCTCGACCACCCGTTCCAGCACGGCGACACCGGCCGGTCCGAAACTTTCGAAGAACGCCGACTGCGGCTTCACGACGGCCGCGCGGGCCGCCAGGACCTCCGTGGCGGACAGCGCGAACCGTTCCAGGCCCGAAACGTCCACCGGGAGTCCCCACGCCTCGAGCAGGCCGGGGTGGGGGTCGATGCCGGCGCACAGCGGGCCGCGGGCCGCGACGGCCTTGGCCAGCCGCGCACCGAACCGCTCCCGCCCGCTCACGACTTCGCCTTCAGGGCCGCCTGCAGCTCCTGCAGCGAACGGACCCCGATGTCGCCACGGATGAGGGCTTCGATGCCGTGCACGGCCGCCGCGGCGCCCTGCACGGTGGTCACGCACGGGATGTCGCGGGACACCGCCGCGGTGCGGATTTCGTAGCCGTCGACGCGGGGACCGCTGTTCCCGTAGGGGGTGTTGATCACCATGTCGACATCGCCGTTCAGGATGACGTCCACGATGTTCGGCTCGGCTTCGGTCGAACCCTCGTAGTGCTTGCGCACCACCGTGCACGCGACCCCGTTGCGCCGCAGCACTTCCGCCGTCCCGGACGTGGCGAGGATCTCGAACCCGAGGTCCGCCAGGCGCTTCACCGGGAACACCAGCGAGCGCTTGTCGCGGTTGGCCACCGAGACGAACACCCGCCCGGACGTCGGCAGCGAGCCGTACGCGCCGCTCTGCGACTTCGCGAACGCCTTGCCGAAGTCGACGTCGACGCCCATCACCTCGCCGGTGGACTTCATCTCCGGGCCCAGCAGCGAGTCGACGCCGTGCCCTTCGGGGGTGCGGAAGCGGTGGAAGGGCAGCACGGCTTCCTTCACCGCGACCGGCGAGTCGGCCGGCAGCTGCCCGCCGTCGCCCTCGGCAGGCAGGACGCCGCTCTCGCGCAGGTCCTTGATCGTCGAGCCGGTCATGATCAGCGCGGCCGCCTTGGCCAGCGGCACCGCCGTGGCCTTGGACACGAACGGCACCGTGCGCGACGCGCGCGGGTTGGCCTCCAGGACGTACAGGACGTCGTCCTTGAGCGCGTACTGGACGTTCAAGAGCCCGCGCACGCCGACACCGCGGGCGATCGCCTCGGTGGAGCGGCGGACGGCCTGCAGGTCCGTGTGGCCGAGCGTGATCGGCGGCAGCGCGCACGAGGAGTCGCCGGAGTGGATGCCGGCTTCCTCGATGTGTTCCATCACGCCGCCGAGGTAGAGCTCCTCGCCGTCGAACAGCGCGTCGACGTCGATTTCGATGGCGTCGTCGAGGAAGCGGTCCACGAGCACCGGGTGCTCGGGCGTGACCTCGGTGGCGCGGCGGATGTAGCCCGCGAGGGTTTCCTCGTCGTAGACGATCTCCATGCCGCGTCCGCCGAGGACGTACGACGGCCGGACGAGGACCGGGTAGCCGATCTCGTCGGCGATCCGCTTGGCACCCTCGAAGGACGTCGCCGTGCCGTAGCGCGGGGCGGGCAGGCCGGCGTCGGTGAGGACCTCGCCGAACGCGCCGCGGTCCTCGGCCAGGTGGATGGCCTCCGGCGGCGTCCCGACCACCGGGACCCCGGCGTCGGCGAGCTTCTTCGCCAGTCCCAGCGGGGTCTGGCCGCCGAGCTGGACGATGACACCGGCGACCGTGCCGGACGCCTGCTCGGCGTGCACGACCTCGAGGACGTCCTCGAAGGACAGTGGCTCGAAGTACAGCCGGTCGGACGTGTCGTAGTCGGTGGACACGGTTTCCGGGTTGCAGTTGACCATGACGGCTTCGAAGCCGGCCTCCCGCAACGCGATCGCCGCGTGCACGCAGGAGTAGTCGAACTCGATGCCCTGGCCGATCCGGTTCGGGCCGGAGCCGAGGATGAGCACCTTCGGCTTGTCGGACTGGACGGCCACTTCGGACTGGGCGTCGGGGTCGGACTCGTAAGCCGAGTAGTGGTACGGCGTCTTGGCCGCGAACTCGGCCGCGCAGGTGTCGACGGTCTTGAACACCGGCCGCACGCCGAGGCGGTGGCGCAGCGCGCGGACGCCGTCCTCGCCCGCCAGTTCCGGCCGTAGCGCGGCGATCTGGCGGTCCGAGAGCCCGGTGCGCTTGGCGCGGCGGAGGAGATCGCCGTCCAGCACCGGTGCGTCACGCACTTCGGCGCCCACTTCGCCGATCAGCGCGATCTGGTCGATGAACCACGGGTCGATGCCGCTGGCTTCGTGCACCTGCTCGACGGTGGCACCGAGCCGCAGCGCACGCTCCACTTCGTACAACCGGCCCTCGTGCGGGTTGCGCAGCTCGTCCAAAGTGGACTCCAGGGTGGCACCCTCGGGGTCGGGCAGCGTCCAGAAGCCGGTCGCCTTGGTCTCGATCGACCGCATCACCTTGCCGAGCGCCTCGGGGAAGCTGCGGCCGAACGACATCGCTTCGCCGACGCTCTTCATCGTCGTGGTCAGCGTCGGGTCCGCGCCCGGGAACTTCTCGAAGGCGAACCGCGGCATCTTGACGACCACGTAGTCCAAAGTGGGCTCGAACGCGGCCGGCGTCTCGCCGGTGATGTCGTTCTGGATTTCGTCGAGGGTGTAGCCGATGGCGAGCTTCGCGGCGATCTTGGCGATCGGGAAGCCGGTCGCCTTCGACGCCAGCGCGGAAGACCGGGACACGCGCGGGTTCATCTCGATGACGACCATCCGGCCGTCGCGCGGGTTGATCGCGAACTGGATGTTGCAGCCACCGGTGTCGACGCCGACCTCGCGCAGCACGGCGATGCCGACGTCCCGCATCACCTGGTACTCGCGGTCGGTGAGGGTCATGGTGGGCGCGACGGTGACCGAGTCGCCGGTGTGCACGCCCATCGCGTCGATGTTCTCGATCGAGCAGACGACCACGACGTTGTCGTGCTTGTCGCGCATCAGCTCGAGCTCGTACTCCTTCCAGCCGAGCACGCTCTCCTCGATGAGCACCTCGGTGACCGGCGACTCGGCGAGCCCGGTGGAGGCGAGCCGCTCGAGGTCCTCGGGCGTGTGCGCCATGCCGGAGCCGAGCCCGCCCATGGTGAAGGACGGCCGGATGACGACCGGCAGGCCGAGTTCCTTGACCGTGTCGCGCACCTCGGCCATGTCGTGGCAGACGCGGGAGCGCGGGACCTCGGCGCCGATGGAGCGCACGATGTCCTTGAACTTCTGCCGGTCCTCGCCGCGCTGGATGGCGTCGATGTCGGCGCCGATCAGCTCGACGCCGTACTTGTCGAGCACGCCGCGCTCGTGCAGCGCGACGGCGCAGTTGAGCGCGGTCTGCCCGCCGAGGGTGGCGAGCAGCGCGTCCGGCCGCTCTTCCGCGATGACCTTCTCGACGAAGTCCGGCGTCACCGGCTCGATGTAGGTGGCGTCGGCGAACTCGGGGTCGGTCATGATGGTGGCCGGGTTCGAGTTCACCAGGGAGACGCGCAGGCCTTCGCTGCGCAGCACCCGGCAGGCCTGGGTGCCGGAGTAGTCGAACTCCGCGGCCTGCCCGATCACGATCGGCCCGGAGCCGATCACCAGCACGTGCTGGATGTCCGTCCTCTTCGGCATCAGGCCTTCTTCTCCATGAGCGAAACGAATGCGTCGAACAGCGGGGCCGCGTCGTGCGGGCCGGCCGCGGCTTCGGGGTGGTACTGGACCGAGAACGCCGGGACGTCCAGCGCCCGGACGCCCTCCACCGTGTCGTCGTTGGGGCAGTAGTGGCTGATCTGCGCCGCCCCGAACGGGGACTCGAAGCGCTGCCCCGGCTCGCCTTCGAGGGCGAAGCCGTGGTTCTGCGCGGTGATCGCCACCGACTTGGTCGCCACGTCGATCACCGGGATGTTGATGCCGCGGTGGCCGTAGCGCATCTTGTACGTCCCCAGGCCGAGCGCGCGGCCGAGGACCTGGTTGCCGAAGCAGATGCCGAACAGCGGGATCTCGCGGCCGAGGACCTGCTTGGTCAGCTCGGTGGCGTGGGTCGTCGTGGCCGGGTCACCGGGGCCGTTGGACAGGAACACACCGTCCGGCTCGATGGCGAGGAGCTCGTCCAGAGTCGACGTCGAGGGCAGGACGTGCACCTCGATGCCGCGCTTGATCATCTGGCGCGGGGTGTTGGACTTGATGCCCAGGTCCAGCGCCGCCACCCGGAAGCGAACCTCACCGGACGGCGAGACGACGTACGGCTTCGGCGTGGACACCTGGCCCGCCAGGTCCGCGCCCTCCATCTTGGGGCTGGCCAAAACCGAAGCGACCATGTCGTCGACGCTGCCGAGCGCGTCGCCGGAGAACACCCCGGCGCGCATCGCGCCGACCTCGCGCAGGTGGCGGGTCAGCGACCGGGTGTCCACCTCGGCGATGCCGACGATCCCCTGGCGCACCAGCTCGTCGTCGAGCGAGCGCTTCGAGCGCCAGTTGGACGGCGTGCGGGCGGGGTCGCGCACCACGTAGCCGTTGACCCAGATCTTCGAGGACTCGTCGTCCTCGTCGTTCCAGCCGGTGTTGCCGATCTGCGGCGCCGTCTGCACCACGATCTGGCCGTGGTAGGACGGGTCGGTCAGCGTCTCCTGGTAACCGGTCATGCCGGTGCAGAACACCGCTTCGCCGAGGGTTCGCCCCTGCGCGCCGTAGGCAGCGCCGCGGAACACCCGGCCGTCTTCGAGTACCAGTGCGGCCTGAGCGCGCGCGTTCACTGGGCACCTCCCTTGATCTTGAGCTGTTCGATCCACTGTGGATAGTCGTCGAGGTCGTCGCCGCGGAAGCCGGTGTCGAGCTCGACGTCGCCGAGCCGCCAGCTGACGATCAGCAGCGCGTCCGTGCCCATCACCTTCCCGGCGATCTTCGTGTCGCGCCGGATTCCGGTGACGGCGTCCCGCGGGATC
Organism: Amycolatopsis sp. Hca4; assembly: GCF_013364075.1. Taxonomy (GTDB): domain Bacteria; phylum Actinomycetota; class Actinomycetes; order Mycobacteriales; family Pseudonocardiaceae; genus Amycolatopsis. The sequence continues at coordinate 9,147,840 of NZ_CP054925.1, read as the reverse complement.
CAGAAGTCCGGCGCCCCGCCGCGTTCGACCGCGACACCCCCGCCGTGCAACCGCCAAACCGCGCCGGTGCGCAGGCCCGCGCCGCGGGTGACGATCCGGTTCTGCCACTCCCCCGCGATCGTCGTCGCCAGGTAGACGCCGGTGGACGCCAGCAGGACCTCGCCCGGGTCGTCCGGGATGGCCGGGAACGGCGGCACCTGCACGCTCTGCGAGCGCGCCTTGCGCCGCCAGCCCACGTACATGCCCCAGAGGCAGAGCAGGAAGAAGGCGAAGATCGCCAGCACGAGCCAGAAGCGCTCCATCAGCAGATCTTCCCGTCCCGCGCGGTGATCCGCCCGCGCAGCAGCGTCGCGGTCACCACGCCGGGCAGCCGCATTCCCTCGTACGGGGTGTTGGTCGCGATGCTGGCCAGCTCCGCGCCCCGGACGGTCCACTCGGCGTCCGGGTCCACCAGGGCCAGGTTCGCCGGCTCGCCGACCTCGATCGGACGGCCGTGGTCGGCCAGGTTGCCGATCTCCGCGGGCCGCTCGCTCATGACGCGGGCGACCCCGCGCCAGTCGAGCAGGCCGGTGCGGACCATGGTCTCGGCCACGATGGACAGCGCCGTCTGCAGCCCGAGCATGCCCGGCCGGGCCGCGCTCCACTCGGTGTCCTTGTCCTGGACCGCGTGCGGCGCGTGGTCGGTGGCGACGCAGTCGATGGTCCCGTCGGCCAGCGCGGCACGCAGCTTTTCGGCGTCGGACTCGGTGCGCAGCGGCGGGTTCACCTTGTTGACCGGGTCGTAGGTGGCCAGGCGGTCGTCGGTGAGCAGCAGGTGGTGCGGGGTGACCTCGGCCGACACCTTCGTGCCGCGGTCCTTCGCCCAGCGCAGCACGTCCGCGGTGCCCGAGGTCGAGACGTGGCAGACGTGCAGCCGGGCGTTCGCGTGCAAGGCGAGGAGGCAGTCGCGGGCCACGATGGACTCTTCCGCGGCCGCGGGCCAGCCGGTGTAGCCGAGCCGGGCCGCGCGCTCGCCCTCGTGGGCCTGGGCGCCGACGGTCAGCCGCGGCTCCTCGGCGTGCTGGGCGATGACGACGTCGAGCGCGGTCGAGTACTCCAGCGCCCGGCGCATCAGCAGCGGGTCGGCGACGCAGAGGCCGTCGTCGGAGAACACCTTCACCCGCGCCTGCGAGTTCGCCATCGTGCCGAGCTCGGCGAGCTTCTCGCCCTTGAGCCCGACGGTGACCGCGCCGACCGGGTGGACGTCGACCAGGCCGACCTCCTGGCCGCGCCGCCAGACGTGCTCGACGATGACCGCGTTGTCGGCGACCGGGTCGGTGTTGGCCATGGCGAACACCGCGGTGTAGCCGCCGAGCGCCGCCGCGGCCGAGCCGGTGTCGATGGTCTCGGTGTCCTCGCGGCCGGGTTCGCGCAGGTGGGTGTGGAGGTCGACGAAGCCCGGCAGCAGCACCTGGCCGTTCGCTTCGATGACTTCGGCGTCCTCGGGGACGTCGACGGCGCCGATCGCGGTGATCACGCCGTCCTCCACGAGGACGTCGACCGGGTCGCCCTCGCCGTAGGGGCGGGCGCCCTTGATCACGGTGCTCACGCGGCGGCTCCTTCGCTGGCCAGGAGGTGATAGAGGACCGCCATGCGCACGTGGACGCCGTTGCGGACCTGTTCGGTGATGGCCGAGGCCGGGGAGTCGGCGACCGCCGAAGCGATCTCCATCCCGCGCAGCATCGGGCCGGGGTGCAGCACGACCGCGTGGTCCGGCAGCAACTTCTGCCGCCGTTCCGAAAGGCCGTACGCGATGGAGTACTCCCGCGCGCTCGGGAAGAAACCTCCGTGCATCCGTTCGGCCTGAACCCGCAGCATCATCACCGCGTCGACCGCGGGCAGCTCGGCGTCCAAGTCGTGCGAAACGGTCACCGGGAGGCTCTCGACGCCGTAGGGCAGCAGCGTCGGCGGCGCGACGAGCACCACCTCCGCGCCCAGGGCCGAGAGCAGGTGGATGTTCGAGCGGGCGACCCGGCTGTGCAGGACGTCCCCGACGATGGCGATCCGGCGGTCCTTGAGCGAGCCGAGGCGCTCCCGCAGGGTGGCCGCGTCGAGCAGCGCCTGCGTCGGGTGCTCGTGGGTGCCGTCACCGGCGTTGACCACCGACGTGCCGGGCTCGGCCAGCCAGCCGGCCAGCCGCTGGGCGGCGCCGCTGGCGGGGTGCCGGACGATCACGCAGTCGGCGCCCGCGGCGGCCAGCGTCAGCGCGGTGTCCCGCAGGGATTCGCCCTTGTTGACCGAGGAGCTGGACGCGGAGACGTTGATCACGTCGGCGCTCATCCACTTCCCGGCGATCTCGAACGACACCCGGGTGCGGGTCGAGTTCTCGTAGAACAGGGTGATCACCGTGCGGCCGCGCAGCGTCGGCAGCTTCTTGACCTCGCGGCCGAGCAGCGTGTGCTTGAGCTCGTCGGCGGTGTCGAGCACGGCCGTGGCCAGCGCCGGGTCCAGGCCGTCGGTGGCGAGCAGGTGCTTCACGAGTCCTCTCCAGCAGCGGTGTCGGCCGAACGCAGCAGGACCGCGTCCCGGCCGTCGATCTCGGCCAGCAGGACCGACACGCCCTCGGAGCGGGCCGTCGGCACGTTCTTGCCCACGTAGTCGGCGCGGATCGGCAGCTCCCGGTGACCGCGGTCGACCAGGACGGCCAGCTGCACCGCGCGCGGGCGGCCGTGATCACGCAGGGCATCGAGGGCGGCCCGGATGGTCCGGCCGGAGAAGAGGACGTCGTCGACCAGGATCACGACGCGGTCGTCGATGCCGTCGGTCGGCAGCTGCGTCTGTTCGAGCGCGCGCGGCGGGCGGCGGCGGAGGTCGTCCCGGTAGAGGGTGACGTCGAGGGCGCCGGCCGGCGGGCGGACCCCGGAGAACTCGCCGATCTTGTCGGCGAGGCGGACGGCGAGCGGCGTGCCCCGGGACGGGATGCCGAGCAACACGGGCGGGGTAGTGCTCTCCGCACCGTTCGCGGTCTTTTCGATGACCTGATGGGCCATTCGGGCGATCGTGCGCGCGACATCGCCGGCCGTCAGGAGCTCGCGCTCCCCGGCCGAACCAGCCGCGTCACGCGGGCGTGACGACAAACCGGACTCCTTCCCCGCCTCACCGGACGGGTCCTTAAAGGACGTCTGTTCCCCTGCTGGTCGGGGCTTTCGCACCGACAGTAGCAGGCACTTTGCTCAGTCTTCCGGGTGGTGTGAGGTGATTCGCGACAAGCTCGCGCTTGACCTGGTGACAACAATGCGTAACCATTACTCTGAGTATTCGACTCAGCGAGTCCCCCGGCCCGGTCACCCCGACCGGGAGGGGGTGAAGAACGGAGAACGACCAGATGGGCGATTACGCCAAGGCGCTCGGGGCCAAGCTCCGCGGGATCCGCCAGCAGCAGGGTCTGTCCCTGCACGGGGTCGAGCAGAAGTCCGGTGGGCGCTGGAAGGCCGTCGTCGTCGGCTCGTACGAGCGTGGCGACCGCGCCGTCACCGTGCAGAAGCTGGCCGAGCTGGCCGACTTCTACGGTGTGCCGGTGGTCGAGCTGCTGCCCGAGGGCCGGGTCCCCTCCGGTGCCGAGCCCGCCACCAAGATCGTGATCAACCTCGAGCGCCTGCAGCAGCTGCCCGCCGAAAAGGTGGGCCCGCTCGCCCGCTACGCCGCGACCATCCAGAGCCAGCGCGGCGACTACAACGGCAAGGTGCTCTCGATCCGCACCGAGGACCTGCGGTCCCTGGCGATCATCTACGACATGACCCCGGGCGAGCTGACCGAGCAGCTCATCGACTGGGGCGTCCTGCCGCCGGAGGCCCGTCCTTCCAAGGAGGACTGATTCCGGGTGTGGCACGCCGACGCAGTGAGCGTCCCCCGGTGGGGCACCGGAGACGCTCACTGACTCGTCGGGGGGCTCGTTCGGGGGCGAGCCCGCTCCCCGGTCACCTGACCGGGGGAACTACAGAACCGCGCGCAGGCGGTCGGCGATCGTGCCGATCCGGCCCAGGACGCCGTTGACGAACCGCGGCGAGTCGTCCGTGGACAGTTCCTTCGCCAGGCCCACGGCCTCGTCGATCGCGACCGGGTCCGGCACGTCCTCGGCCCAGAGCAGCTCGTAGACCCCGACCCGCAGCACCGCGAGGTCGACCTTCGGCATCCGGTCCAGGGTCCAGCCCTGCGCGTGCTCGGCCAGCAGTTCGTCGATCCGGGCCTTCCGCCCGGTGACGCCCTCGACCAGGCTGATCGTGTAGTCCGCGATCGGGTCGACGTCCGTCGCGCCGACCCGATCGGCCAGCAGCGTCACCGCGTCGGTGTCGCGCTGCGCGGCCTCGTACAGCATTTCCACCGCGCGGCGGCGTGCCTGACGGCGGCTGATCGCGCCGCCGCGGTTCGGGTGGGGTTTCGACGTCGGCATCAGCTGGAGACGCGGCCCAGGTAACGGCCGTCGCGGGTGTCGACCTTGATCTTCTCGCCGGTGGACAGGAACAGCGGGACCTGGATCTCCGCGCCGGTCTCCAGCGTGGCCGGCTTGGTGCCGCCGGTGGAGCGGTCGCCCTGCAGGCCGGGGTCGGTGTGCTGGACGACCAGCTCGACCGACGTCGGCAGCTCGACGTACAGCGGCTCGTTCTCGTGCACCGCGACCTGGACCTCGGTGTTCTCGAGCATGTAGTTGGCGTTGTCGCCGACGACCTCGGCCGGGACGGTGATCTGGTCGTAGGTGTCACCGTCCATGAACACGAAGTCCTGGCCCTCCTTGTAGAGGTAGGTCATGTTCCGGCGGTCCACCGTGGCCGTGTCGACCTTCGTGCCCGCGTTGAACGTCTTGTCGACCACCTTGCCGGTGAGCACGTGCTTGAGGGTGGTGCGCACGAAGGCGCCGCCCTTGCCCGGCTTGACGTGCTGGAACGCGGTGACGGTCCACAGCTGGCCGTCCAGGTTGAGGACGAGCCCGTTCTTCAGGTCGTTGGTCGTGGCCACGAGCTTGCAGTCTCCTGTGTCGATCTTCCGGTGTTCGGGGCCGCCGTCAGACGACCACGAGGTTCTTGGTGCTCAGGGTGAGGAGTTCGGGCTCCCCAGCCCGCACGACGAGCGTGTCCTCGATGCGCACGCCACCGCGTCCCGCGAGGTACACGCCGGGCTCGACGGTGACCGCCATACCGGCGGCCAGTGTACCGACGCCCGTCGCGGCGAAGCTGGGCGCCTCGTGGATCTGCAGGCCGACGCCGTGCCCGAGGCCGTGCGCGAAGTGCTCGCCGTGACCCGCGTCCTTGATCACGTCCCGCGCGGCGGCGTCCACATGGGACACTTCGGCACCCGGCCGGACGGCGTCGACGCCCGCCGCCTGGGCCGCGTGCACGAGGTCGTAGACCTCCCGCTGCCAGTCCGCGGGCTCGCCGATGACGAAGGTGCGGGTCATGTCCGAGTGGTAGCCGTCGACGGTCGCGCCGAAGTCCAGCTTGACGAAGTCGCCGCGCCGGAGCTCGGCGTGCGTCGGCTGGTGGTGCGGGATGGCCGAGTGCGCGCCGGCGGCGACGATGGAGGCGAAGCTGGGCGCGGACGAGCCGTGCTCCAGCATCCGGTTCTCCAGGTCACGGGCGATTTCCAGCTCGGTCCGCCCGGGCCGCAGCCCCCCGGCGGCGAGCAGGTCGTCGAGCGCCCGGTCGGCGGCGGCGCACGCCTGGCGCAGCGCCTCGATCTCGGCTTCGTCCTTGACCTCGCGCAGCCGTTCGACGAGGCCGGGGGTCCGCTTCAGCGGCACCTGCTGCTGCAGCGCCTCGTAGGTCTCCACGCTGACGTGCTGGCTCTCGAACCCGACCTGCCCGTAGGCGGCGGTGTCCTTGGCGGCCCTGGCCACGAGCGCGGCGGCGCTGGCCCGGTCGACGACGGTTTCCAGGTCGGGCACCTCGACGGCCGACTGGGTGGTGTAGCGGCCGTCGGTGCAGAAGAGCGTCTTGTCGTCCCCGCCGGCGTGCAGCAGCACGGCGGCGTTGGACCCGGTGAACCCGGTCAGGTAGCGGATGTTCAGCAGATCGGTGACCAGCAGCGCATCGACACCGGCTCCGGTCAGGAGCCCACGCAGAGCGGCGCGACGTCGTCCATGGGTTTCAGGCACCCGTCCACCCTAGTGCGCGGGCCTGCCGGGGGAAGCGACTCGCCAGTAGGCCGCCTACACTCCGCAGGATGAGCGCCTGGGTGATTCGCGGACTGGTGATGGCGGTGCTGCACGGCGTCGCGCTGACGCTGCTGGCCAAGTACGCCGTCTACCACCCGACGGACCAGGCGCTCCCGGTGTCACTGGCCTTGGCGGTCCTGGTCGGGGCGGCGGCGTTGTGGAGCGCGCTGGACGCGTGGCGCGGGGTCCCCGACCGCGGCCGGGCCTGGTTCATCGCCGCGCTGGTCGCGGGCGTGGTCTCGGGCATCCTCTACGTGATCGGGCGCGCGGTGTTCGTCGACCAGACGGGCGTGTCGGAACTGGGCGGCGCCCTCACTGGCGGAGCGGCGTTCTCGGCGCTGCTGGTGCTGGTCCCGGCGGGGCTGGGGTTGTTCGTCGGCGGCCGGATCGGGCGGTCTTCGAGCGCCGAAGGGGAGCGCTGAGTGCGCGACCGCGGTCCCTTGTGAGCGGCAGCGCGGGTTAGTGCTCGTTGACGGCGGCGCAGGTTAGTGCTCGTTGACGGCGGCGCGGGCCAGCGCCCGTGAGCGGCGGCGCGGGCCAGTGCCCGTTGGCGGCGGCGCGGGTAAGTGCTCGTGAGCGGCGGCGCGGGTTGGGCGCGCTGCTCGCGGGCCGGGTCCGGTTGCCCGCGCTCGTTCAGCCCACCAGGGAGGCACCCGCCGGGTAGGAGTCCCACTGGCGTGCCGGCACCGGGCGGGCGGTCGAGCCGTTGTCGCCGACGGCCGCCGGGCCGGGGACCGGCCAGCGGTGGCCGTCCAGGACGAAGGCGAAGCCGCGGTCCGGTGCCTGGACCGCCTCCGCACCCGAGCGCAGGCGGGTCGTCAACGGGAGCGTCGCGAACGCGGGCGGGGTCCGGTCGAGGACCTCGCCGGCCAGCGCCGCCGCCACCGCGCGGCGGTCCACGCGGACCCGGCCACCGGCGCGGACCAGGTCCATCGTCCGTTCCGGGGAGGGCGCGGTCACGCCGTCGAACGTCGCGGCCACCCGGCCGGGGTTCGCGCAGGCCTGGCTGCCCAGCAGGTCGAGCCCGAAGTGCCGCAGGTCGGTCGGGGCGCCGGCGCCACCGAGCCCGGTCGCGCGCACGAGGTCGAACGGCACCCGGTCGCACGGATCGGCCGCCGACAGCGGCGCGTGCCCGTCCGGCCGGCGCACCAGGCCCGGCCCTTCCCGCCACGGCCCGGGGATCACCACGGGCTGGTAGGGGTGGTCGGTGAAGTCCGCGGTCCAGAACGTCAGGGTGGTCCCGCCCTCGGTCTCGTGCGCGACGACGAACGCGGCCAGCGCACCCACCCACATCAGGTCGGCGCTGAACCCGTCGACGACCGACCGGGCCCGCGGCGCCGAAGTCGAAGCCACCGGCACGAACCCGCCGACGTCCAGCGCCTGCACCCCGGACCCGAACGCCGGGTCGTGCGAGCGCAGGAGAAATTGACCGGCACCGTTGGGCCCGGCGGCGCGGCCGGTGGTGTCGGTGAACATCAGGTAGAACCAGCCGTCGAGGTAGACCGCGGACGGCTGCCCGGCCCCGTAGACGTTCGCGCGGTGCACGTCGTGCGACGGCCCGAGGATCGGTTTCCCGCCGGCCGCGCGCGTCCAGTGGATGCCATCGGCGCTGGTCGCGAGCCCGACGGCGTTGCCGAGAGCGTGATCCCCGGCGGCGCCGGTGTAGTACAGGTAGTAGGTGGAGCCGACGCGCAGAACGGACGGATCGCAGGTGTGCATCCCGTCGAACTGCCCGGGCGCCCCGGAGAAGACGGCGGCCGGGATCCCGCCACCCGGCCCGGTGAACGGCCCGTTCGCCGACCGCGCCTCCGCGTAGAGGATGTCGTCCCCGGCCGGCCCGGCCCCGCCGTACTGGCTGCACCACCACATCCGGGTCTGCCCCCGATCGACCATGACGGAGGGCCCGTAGTTGTAGACAGCATCAGCCCCACCGGCGGCGACGACACCACCACTCTGCCGGGGGTAACCCGAAGCGAGGCTGACGTTGCTGGGCCGCGCCGGGACGGCGGTCTGCTGCACGGGATGCTCGCCGGCTTGTGGTTGGGCGTAACCCTCGGTGCAGCCCGCGAGCAGCAGCCCGGCCAGAAAGCTGGCGAGAAGGGCACGAGCGGGTCGCCGGTTCAGGCGACGAAACGGGTGCACGGCATCGGAGTGTAGCGAGCTGCTTCACCTGTTCGAGCGGCCGCGCCACGGTTCGGGTTCGCTCGAACGTGACCACTTCGGGGTAGCGCGATGCTCGGAGCGGCTTTGGGATCATTTCGGCGGCGGCGCAGCTGCCCTCGGGCGCCCTCAGCACCCGGCAGGGGTTCGAGCCGGGCGCCCCGCGCCTGCCGGCCGCGAGGGCGGCGGCCCTCGGCGATCCCGGTGCTGCTGCTGGTCTTGCCTTCCCAAGCGCACCGTTGCGCGCAGCCCACCGGCGCCGGCTCACTCGACCGCGGGTGGTCCCTCCGCTGCGACCAGCTCGACCTCGAAGCCCGCCTCGTTCTCCAGGTACGCCGCGTAGTGGGCCGGGCCGCCCGCGTGGGGGTAGCGGTCCGCGAACAGCGGGCGCCATCCGTGGGCGAGAGCGCGGGCCGCCAGGTCGTCGACCTGCGCGCGGGTGTCCACGTACAGCGCCAGGTGGTTCAGGCCCGGCCGCGTGCGCTCGTGCACCTCTGCTGTCAGTGCCGGGGATGCCTCGGCCACCAGGTACGTCGCGCCGAGGCGCCAGCTGACACCGTCCGGCCAGCGTTGGAACTCGCGCCAGCCCAGCTCGCCCAGGAGCCAGCCCCAGCTGCGCTCGGCTTCGGCGAGGTCCGGCACCCACAGCTCGATGTGGTGCGGGCGCCCGCTCACGGCCGGCAGCGCGACCAGCACCCGGTGCAGGTCGCCGTAGTGGACGCCGCTGCCGACGTCGAGGAAGCCCAGGCGCGCAGCCACCTTCCGGCTCGCCTCGTTCCGCTCGTGGACCAGTGCCCACACCGCCGGGAGGCCGAGCGTGCCGAGCCCGTGGTCCAGCAGCGCGCGGGCCGCCTCGGTGGCCAGGCCCTGCCCCGCGTGCGCGCTCGCGACGTAGTAGCCCAGCTCGGGCACCCCGCCCGGCAGCTCCCCCGACGGCCGCAGGTGCGCGACGCCGATCACCCGGCCGTCGCGCTCGATCACCCAGTGGCCCTGGCCGGCCGGGCCGTCGTAGGCCAGCCGGCGGTCGACCATCGCGCTCGCCGTCGCCGGGTCGGAGAAGTCCGCCGCGAAGTACCGGCTCATCTCCGGGTCGGCGAACACCTCCACCACGGCTTCGCGATCCGCCTCGGCCAGCGGCCGCAGCGTGAGCCGCGGTGTCGCCAGCAGGGTCATCCGGCGTGCGTGGCGAGCCAGCGCAGGGCCAGCGGGTAGCCGTCGACGCCGAGACCCGCGATGACCGCCGTGGCGATGTCCGAAAGGACGCTGTGGTGCCGGAACGCCTCCCGCTTGTGGACGTTGGAGATGTGCAGCTCGATCAGCGGCGCGGTCAGCTGCGCGGCGGCGTCGCGCACCGCGATCGAGTAGTGCGTCCACGCGCCCGCGTTGAGCACCACCGGGTTCCCGCCGTCGGCGGCCTCGTGCAGCCAGCCGACCAGCTCGCCCTCGAAGTCGGTCTGCCGGACCTCGACCTCGATCCCCAGCTCCTCGCCGCTCTTGACGCACAGCGCCGCGAGGTCGTCGTGCGTCGTCGAGCCGTAGACCGACGGCTCGCGCTTGCCGAGCCGGCCGAGGTTCGGGCCGTTGAAGACGAACACCTTCACAGCAGCACGCTCCCGCCGCTGCGGGACGGCTCCGACGCGATCGCCGAGTACGCGGCCGCGAGCAGCGCCGGGTCCGGCCCCTCGAGCCGGCCGGGCTTCGCGAGCGCGTCGAGGACCACAAACCGCAGCGCCCCGGAGCGGGTCTTCTTGTCGCCCTTCATGGTTTCCAGCAGCTGCGGCAGCGCGTCGGCGTCGTACGTCGTCGGCAGGCCGAGCAGCTTCAGCACCGAGGCGTGCCGCGCGGCCGTGGCGTCGTCGAGCCGCCCGGCCAGCCGCGCCAGCTCGGCGGCGAACACGAGGCCGACGCTGACCGCGGCGCCGTGCCGCCACCGGTACCGCTCGCGGCGCTCGATGGCGTGCCCGAGCGTGTGCCCGTAGTTGAGGATCTCCCGCAGGTCGGATTCGCGCAGGTCGGCGGCGACGACGTCCGCCTTGACCTGGATGGACCGGCGGACCAGCTCGGCCAGGACGTCACCCGCCGGGTCGAGCGCGGCGGCCGGGTCGGCCTCGATCAGCTCCAGGATCCGCGGGTCGGCGATGAAACCGGCCTTGACGACCTCGGCCATGCCGGCGACGAGTTCGTTCGGCGGCAGCGTCTCCAGCGTCGCGAGGTCGACGAACACCGCGCTCGGCTCGTGGAACACCCCGACCAGGTTCTTGCCCGCGTCGGTGTTGATGCCGGTCTTGCCGCCGACCGACGCGTCGACCATGCCGAGGAGCGTCGTCGGCACGTTGACCAGCCGGACGCCGCGCATCCACGTGCCCGCGACGAACCCGGCGAGGTCGGTGACGGCACCGCCGCCGAGGCCGACCACGGCGCCGCGGCGGTCCAGCCCGATCCGGCCGAGCACCTCCCAGCAGAAGCCCGCGACGGTCAGCGCCTTGCCGTCCTCGGCGTCCGGGATTTCGACGCGGTGGGCGTCCAGGCCCGCGGCGGCCAGCTCGTCCCGGATGGCCTCGGCCGTGGTGGTCAGCGTGGGCGGGTGGATCAGCGCGATCTTCGAAGCGCCGGCCAGGTGCTCGGTGAGGTCGCCGAGCAGGCCGCGCCCGACCACGACGTCGTAGGGCTGGGCCGTGGCGACCGGGATGCGCACCGGATCAGACACGAGGGAACTCACTCCTTGGCTTCGGCGGGAGCGGCGAGCTCCGCCACGAGGTGCGCGACGATCTCGGAGGGCGTCCGATCGTCGGTGACGATCTCGACGGTGGCGACCTCGCGGTAGACGGGCACCCGCTCGTCGAGCAGTTTCTTGAAGGTGGCGCGGGGGTTCACCCCGGCCAGCAGCGGCCGCGCGGAGGACAGCCCGGTGCGCTGCACCCCCGCCGCGAGGCCGACGTTGAGGAACACGACGGTGTGCTCGGCCAGCCGCGCCCGGGTGCCCGGGGTGAGCGGCGCACCGCCGCCCAGGGAGAGCACGCCGTCGTGCTCGGCCAGCGCGGTGGCGACCGCTTCCTCTTCCAGCGCGCGGAAAGCGGGCTCCCCGTCTTCCGCGAAGATGTCGGAGATGCTGCGCCCGGCCCGAGCGACGATGTCGTCATCGCTGTCCCGGAACGCGACACCGAGCGCGGCGGCCAGCAGCGGCCCGACCGTGCTCTTGCCCGAGCCCGGCGGCCCGACGACCACCGCGCGCGGACTCACCACCGCTCCTCGAGGGCCTTGAGGTACGTATCGGCGTTGCGCTTGCTCTCGGCGAGCGAGTCGCCGCCGAACTTCTCGAGCGCGGCGTCGGCGAGGACCAGCGCCACCACCGACTCGAGCACGACCCCGGCGCGGGGCACCGCGCAGACGTCCGAGCGCTGGTGGATGGCCACGGCCGGCTCACCGGTCTTGACGTCCACTGTGGACAGTGCTTTCGGGACGGTCGAGATCGGCTTCATGGCCACCCGGACACGCAGCGGCTCGCCGTTGGTGATGCCGCCTTCCAGACCGCCCGCGCGGTTGGACCGGCGGGTGACGCCGACCGGACCGGTGCCGCGGTCGATCTCGTCGTGGGCCTGGCTGCCCCAGCGACGGGCGGTGGTGAAGCCGTCACCGACCTCGACGCCCTTCATCGCCTGGACGCCCATCAGCGCGCCGGCCAGCCGCGCGTCGAGCCGGCGGTCCCAGTGGACGTGGGAGCCGAGGCCCGGCGGGAGGCCGTAGGCGAGCACCTCGATCACGCCTCCGACGGTGTCACCCGCCTTCCGGACGGCGTCGACCTCGGCGACCATCGCTTCGGTGCCCTCCTGGCTGAAGGCGCGCACCGGGCTCTCGTCGATGGCCGCCAGGTCCTCCGGCAGCGGGAGGGGACCCTCGGGCGCGTCGGCGCCGCCGATCGAGACGACGTGGCTGAGGATTTCGACGCCGAGCAGCTGCTTGAGGAAGTTGCGCGCGACGGTGCCGAGCGCGGTCCGCGACGCCGTCTCGCGGGCGCTGGCGCGCTCGAGGACGGGACGGGCCTCCTCGAAGCCGTACTTCTGCATGCCGGGCAGGTCCGCGTGGCCGGGACGCGGGCGGGTGAGCGGTTCGTTGCGCGCGAGGCCTTCGAGGATCTGCGGGTCGACCGGGTCGGCCGCCATGACCTGCTCCCACTTGGGCCACTCGGTGTTCTCGATGTGGACCGCGACCGGGCCGCCCTGGGTGAGGCCGTGGCGGACGCCGCCGAGGAACTCGATGTGGTCGGTCTCGAAGCCCATCCGCGGGCTGCGGCCGAAGCCGAGACGGCGCCGGGCCAGCTGCTCGGTGACGTCGGCGGTGGTGACGGAGACGCCCGCGGGCATGCCTTCGAGCACGGCGGCCAGCGCGGGTCCGTGCGATTCACCTGCGGTGATCCAGCGCAACATGGGCTCAATCCTGTCACGGGCGCGGCGCGGGCCCGGAGATACCTCCGGTCATCCGCACCGGCGAAGAAGGCGAACGGCCGGAGAGCGGTGGCGGCGGTCACGCCGAGGACGGCCAGGACGGCGGCGCACGGCAGCGGGATCAGGGCCGGGGCGTGCTGCAGGGCGGCCGCGGTGGTGGTGGCGAAGATCGGAAAGGTCATGACTCCAGGCTGCTGCCGCGGGGTTGCGGACGGCAATCACCGGTTGTTGCGAACGGAGGATTCCGGACGTGTTCGGAGCGGATTCACTCCTGTGGGCGACTTCGGGCCGGGGATAGCGCACGTGCTTGGACGGGCGGCTCGCGTACCCGGAGAGTCGGCTCGCGTACCTGAAGGGTCGGCCTGCGTACCTGGAGGGTCGGCCTGCGTACCTGGAGGGTCGGATGGCGTATCCGGAAGGTCGGATGGCGTGATCGAAGACGGATCTCGCGTGATTGGGCGGGTATCTCGCGTGATTGAAGGGGCATCTCGCGTGATTGGGCGGGCATCACTCGTGACTGGAGGGGCATCACCCGTGATTGAGGGCGGGAACCGCGTGACTGGGGGCGGAACTGAGGAAAAGGGTGGGGTGGGTGGCTCATCCGGGGCCCCCTGCGGCCCGGATGAGCCACCGGTCAGAGCGTCAGGCGGAGCAGGGGCTGGCCGGTCGCCAAGCGGATCTCCAGTGCCGCCAGGTCCGGCGTCCGCAGGGCCGTGCCGACCGACAGGCGGGCCGTGTTGTCCGGGAGGGCCTTCCAGGTGGCCAGTTCCGTCTCCGTCCCGGATCGCGAGATCGCCACCAGGAGGTACTCGCCGCCGCTGCGGCCGCCGGTGTAGCTGCACGACATGTCGACCTGGGTGCCCCAGTCGAACGCCGCCAGGCGGGCGTCCGCGCGGACCGGGAACTGCCCCAGGGCGGTCATCGCCACCGCAGGCGGCGGAGCGGGCACAGCAGGCGCCGAGGCCACCACGGCCAGCGCCACGCAGGCCGACACCGCCAATGCGGCCGACGCGGACGTCACCGCGAGACGGATCCGGCGGCCGCGCCGCACCCGGCGCAGCACCACCGGCAGCAGGTCCGGCGGGGGCGGCCCGGCGTCGGGCAGCGAGGCCGGCGTGTCCACCCTGGCCAGCAGCCCGGGCAGCCCCGCGAGCTCGCGGACCGACGACGCGCACCGGTCGCACGTGCGCAGGTGCTCCTCGAAGCGCTGCCGGTCCTCCGGGGCGAGCGCCCCCAGGACGTACGCGGCGTCGAACGTCGCGAACGGGTCTTCGCTCACTGGGTCACTCCCCTCTCTTCGAGCACCAGCCGGAGCGCGCGCAACGCGTAGTGCGTGCGCGACTTGACCGTCCCTTCGGCCACTCCCAGCTTCAGCGCCGCGTCTGCCACTGAATAGCCCTGGAAGTAACACAGCCGCAGCACCTCGCGGTGCCGTTCCGACAGCTCGGCCAGCGCCTCGGCGACCAGCCAGCCCTGCACCGCGCGGTCGGTGCCGTCGGCGACCACGCGGTCCGGCGGCCGGTCGGTCGGCACCTCCGACCGCGCGGACGCCGACCGCCAGCCGTCGATGGCGATCCGGCGGGCGACGGTGAACAGCCACGCCCGCGCCGAGCCCTGCGTCTGGTCCAGCACCGACGGCGACCGCCAGGCCCGCAGCAGCGTCTCCTGGACGACGTCCTCGGCCCGGATCCGGTCCCCCGACGTCAGGTGCAGGGCGTAGGACCACAACGCGGCCGCGTGCTCTTCGTGCAGCGCGCGCATGAGCGCCTCTTCGGCGACCTCTCCCACGAACTCAGGCCGCGACGCGGCGCCGGTCCTTCACGAACAGCAGCGCCAGCCCGCCCACGATGCAGACCGCCTCCGTGATGACGCCCCAGTACTCCGGCTGGCTGTTGAACTGGTCGTGGTTGCCGGCGAACCCGACCGTCGCGGCCAGCACGTACGCGCCGAGCGTCAGCGCCCCGAAGCCGAACGCACCCAGCGCGGGCAGCCAGTGCCGCCACGCCAGCACCGCGATCGCCAGCACCAGCCCGGCGATCGCGTCGAGCAGGAACAGCGGCCCGACGATGCCCGGGTAGTCCTCGGTCCACAGGAAGTAGTGCACTCCCGCCGAGCCCAGCAGCGCGGCCGCCACGACGATGCGCAGAACCCAACTCACCATGATCGTTCCTCCACTCCACACCCACTCCGCTACATACACGGAACAGGGGGCGATCCGGTTCACCGGGAATTGAACCGAACGGGGGGCCGTCCCGTTCATAAGGGCATGACAGCCGAACTGCACTCCCGCCGCACCGTCCTGTCCACCGGTGCCGCCGTCGCAGGTGCCGCCGTCGGCGCCGTCGCCCTCACCGCCTGCTCGTCGGAACCGAACGGCAAGTCGGGCACCGCGCAGGCCCCGATCGCCGCCGGGACACCGCTGGTCGCGCTCGCCGAAGTCCCGGTCGGGCAGGCCAAGGCGGCGAAGGCGCCGGACGGCTCCGACGTGATCGTGGCCCGGACGTCCGAGTCGGCCGCCGCCGCGTTCAGCGCGGTGTGCACGCACCAGGGCTGCACCGTCGCGCCGAAGGGGGCCGACCTGATCTGCCCGTGCCACGGTTCGGTGTTCAACGCCCTCACCGGCGAGGTCAAGCAGGGCCCGGCCAACAAGCCGCTGCCGTCGGTGCCGGTCAAGGTCGAAAACGGGAAGGTCGTCACCGGCTGACGAGCCGGACACGCGAACGGGCCCTGGTGGAGCGTCGTCCACCAGGGCCCGTTCGCGTCCGGGAGCAGGAAGGAGTGGCTCAGGCGTCCCAGGCGAACAGCCGGTCGCCGGCGGCGACGTCCCGCTCGGTGTCCAAACCGGACAAAACCTCCGCCGAGGCGTCCAGCGCGACGACCGGGACGATCGCCGAGTAGCCCGCCGCGGTCACCGCCTCCGGGTCCCAGCTGACGACCGGCTGCCCGGCGCGCACCTGCTCGCCCTTGACGACGTGCAGCGTGAAGCCCTCGCCCTTCTCCTTGACCGTGTCGATGCCAAGGTGGACCAGCACGGCCTTGCCGTCCTCGGTGGCGATGACGTAGGCGTGCGGGTGCAGGGTGGCCACCGTGCCGTCGACCGGCGCGACCGCGTCCGACCGGCCGCCGGAGGGCTGCACCGCGATGCCCGGGCCCACCATGGCCTGCGCGAACACCGGGTCGGGGACCTCGGTGATCGGCACCACGCGCCCGGCGACCGGGCTGAGGATGTCGAAGCTCACAGCAGGTCCTCGATGTCGCTGGCGATGGTGTCCGCCTCCGGCCCGACGATCACCTGCAGGGCCGTCGACCCCATCTTGACCACGCCCATCGCGCCGGCCTTCTTGAGCGCGCCCTCGTCGACGAGGCTCATGTCCTCGACCTCGCAGCGCAGCCGCGTGATGCAGCCTTCGACCTCGGTGAGATTGCCCGCGCCGCCGAGTGCCGCGAGGATCTTTTCCGGCCTGTCATCCGCCATCGCGGTCTCCTTGATCACTGTTTGTTCCCAACCTGACGCGAACCGCGTGTCCACCTGTACTACGCCGTTCGTCCGCTTGCACCCCGCCGCGGGCCACGAACGGATAACGGTGGTTGACACCCGTCCGCGCGGCGGAGCATCCTGCCCCATCAGATCATTGGTCTAGACCGGAACGTACCAATGTTCGGGGCCGGATGCGAGCACCGGCCCCCCGGTGCGAGAGAACGAGGAGGGTGACGCCGATGAGCGCGGCAGCGCACGTCCCGCCGCCCGACAAGGTTGTCAACGGGCCCACGCCCAAGCACGCCCAGCTGCGGGAAATCCTCCGCCGCACGGTGGAGCGCGAGCTCCCGCCGGGTGCGCCGATCCCGTCCGAACGCGAGCTGGCCCAGCGCTACGGCGTGTCGCGGCTCACGGTCCGGTCGGCGATCGGCAAGCTGGTCGAGGAGGGGCTGCTCGCCCGGGTCCGCGGCAAGGGCACGTTCACCGCCGCACGGCGGATGGAGCTGCAGCTCTACCTGATGTCGTTCACCGACGACATGCGGAGGCGGGGGCTGACCCCGACGACCGAGGTGGTCTCGGCGGCCACCGAGGTGCCGCCCACCGCCTCGGCACACGCCCTCGGCCTGGCCGATGGCGCGTCCGCGCACCACCTGGTGCGCCTGCGCCACGCCGACGGCGTGCCACTGGCCGTCGAGCGCGGCTGGTACCACGCGGGCCGGGCTCCCGGCCTGCTCGGGCTCGACCTGACCCAGTCCATCTACGCGCAGCTGGCCGAGACGTACGGTGTGCGTCCCGACCAGGCGTGGCAGACGGTCTGGGCCGAAGGCGCGGACCGCGAGACCGCGCGGCTGCTCGGCATGCGTGCCGGCAGCCCGCTGCTCGTGTTCCGGCGGGTCTCCAGCGCCAACGGGGACCCCATCGAAGACATCACGTCCTGGTACCGGGGAGACCACTACCAGGTGACCATGCAGTTGGACCGGAACACCCCGGAACCCGGTCAACCACCCCACTATGGAGGATCCAGATGAGCTCCACCACCGCGGAGGGGGCGAAGAAGAGCGGCAGCGGTCTCGCCGGTCTTCAGCGCTTCGGCCGTAGCCTCATGCTCCCGATCGCCGTGCTCCCGGCGGCGGGCATCCTGCTCCGGCTCGGCCAGGACGACATGCTCGGCAAGGACGGCCTTGGCTGGAACAAGGTCGCTTCGGTGCTGGCCGCCGGTGGCGGCACGCTGTTCAACTGGCTGCCGCTGCTGTTCGCGGTCGGCATCGCCGTCGGCTTCGCCAAGAAGGGCGACGGCTCGACCGCCGTCGCGGCCGTCGTCGGCTTCTTCGTCTTCAGCGCCGTCGTCCAGGTGTTCGCACCGCTGAGCGACCTGCCCGGCTACAAGGCGGGCGCGACCGAACTCGCGCCGATCAAGTGGCCGTACTCGGTGCTCGCCGGTGTCGTGGTCGGCATCGTGGCGGCGCTGCTGTGGCAGAAGTACCACCGCATCAAGCTGCCCGCCTACCTGGCGTTCTTCGGTGGCCGCCGGTTCGTCCCGATCATCACCGCGGGCGTCATGGTGCTCCTCGGCGTGATCTTCGGCCTGGTCTTCCACTGGGTCAACAGCGGCATCGAGGCCGCCGGTGACGCGGTCACCGCCTCCCCGATCGTCGGTGGCGGCATCTACGGCGCGCTGAACCGCCTGCTCATCCCGGTCGGTCTGCACCAGCTGCTGAACGTCCCGGTCTGGTTCATCTTCGACGGCGGTGACATCAACAACTTCGTCGCGGGCAAGATGTCGGCGGGTGCCTTCACCACGGGCTTCTTCCCGATCTTCATGTTCGCGTTGCCCGCGGCCGCACTGGCCATCTGGCAGACGGCCCGCCCAGCGCAGAAGAAGGTCGTCGGCGGTGTGATGATCGCCGGCGCGCTGACCTCGTTCCTCACCGGTGTCACCGAGCCGATCGAGTTCTCGTTCATGTTCGTCGCGTGGCCGCTGTACCTGTTCCACGCGATCATGACCGGTACCTCGCTGGCGATCTGCAACGCGCTGGGCATCCACCAGAGCTTCAACTTCTCGGCCGGCGCGATCGACTACCTGCTCAACTTCGGTGCCCCGGCGGCGCAGAAGCCGTGGCTGCTGATCCCGATCGGCCTCGTCTACGCGGTGATCTACTACGTGGTGTTCCGCTTCGCGATCACCAAGTGGAACCTGCGCACGCCGGGCCGCGAGGACGACTCGATCGAGGCCGACCTCGACCGCACGGCCGCCGCGTAACATCCGTAACGACGGAGAACCTGTTTAGCGAGAGGACGAACATGCCGGAGAAACGCGTCGCCGTGGCCAGCAAGGTGGGGCTGCACGCCCGGCCGGCCGCGCTGGTGGCGAAGGCGGCCGCGGCGCAGCCCGTCGCGGTGCAGATCGCCAAGGCCGGCGGGAGCCCGGTGGCCGCCGGCAGCGTGCTCAACCTGATGACGCTGGCCGCCGGTTACGGCGACGAGGTCGTCATCAGCGCCGAGGGCGAGGGTGCCGAGGAGGCCGTGGAAGCGGTCGCCCAGCTGGTCGCCACCGACCTCGACGCCTGAGCGTCACCCCCGCGAAGGCCCCCGCACCGGTCCCCGACACCGGTGCGGGGGCCTTCGTTTCGTAGGGTGGCCCCATGGAGAGCGTGCGCCTGATCGACGAGTGGCCGGTGGACAACGCCGCGACGGCCGTGGTGACGGCGGACGGCCGCGTCGCCGGACGGCACGGCGACCCGGCGCGGGAGTTCCGGCTGGCCTCGGTGTCCAAGCCGCTGACGGCCTACACCGCCCTCATCGCGGTTGAAGAAGGCGTCGTCGAGCTCGACACCCCGGCCGGGCCCGAGGGGTCGACCGTGCGGCACCTGCTGGCCCACACCTCCGGGCTCGCCTTCGACGCGCACAAGGCGATGGCCGCGCCGGGCACCCGGCGCCTGTACTCCAACGCCGGGTTCGAGCAGCTGGCCGACGCCCTGGCCGAGCACTCCGGCATCCCCTTCGCGCAGTACCAGGCCGAGGCGCTGTTCGCCCCGCTCGGCATGACGTCGACCGTGCTGGACGGCTCGCCCGCGTCCGGCGCGGTGTCCACTGTGGACGACCTGGTCGCCTTCGCCGCCGAGTTGCAGGCCCCGAAGCTGCTGGACCCGGCCACCGTCGCCGAAGCGACGAGCGTGGTGTTCCCGGGACTGTCCGGCGTGCTGCCCGGCTTCGGGCACCAGAAGCCCAACGACTGGGGCCTCGGCTTCGAGATCCGCGACCACAAGAGCCCGCACTGGACGGGTGCGCACAGCTCGCCGCGGACGTTCGGCCACTTCGGCCAGTCGGGCACGTTCCTCTGGGTCGACCTGGACGCCGGCGCGGCCTGCATCGCCCTCACCGACCGCGCGTTCGGGCCGTGGGCCGCCGAGGTCTGGCCGCGCTACACCGACGCCGTCCTGGCGGAACTGGCCGCGTGAGACGGGCCGTCCTCGCCGCAGTCCTCCTCCTGCTCGCCGCCTGCAGCGCCCCCGCCGCCGCTCCCGCTCCGGTGGTGTCCCCGGCGGCGGCACCGGACGCTCCCCCGGCGCTCGGCACGAACGGCGCCGCCGTCCCGGTGCTGCGGTGGGCGCCCTGTCACGGGCCGTTCCAGTGCGCGGGCGCGGCCGTTCCGCTGAGCTACCGCGAGCCGAAGGGCACCACGATCACCCTGTCGGTGATCCGGCTGCCTGCCGGTGACCCGGGACGGCGGCTCGGCTCGCTGTTCTTCAACTTCGGCGGCCCCGGCACGGACGGCGTCGGCGAGCTGACGCGGTTCGCCGCCCGCTACCCGCCCGAGCTGCGGGCCCGGTTCGACCTGGTGAGCTTCGACCCGCGCGGGATCGGCGGGTCGGCGCCGATCCGCTGCGCGAACGCGCAGCCGCCGGCCGGGTCGCCGGTACGGCAGCCGGAGGCGTACTTCGCCGCCGCGGCGGCGACCGGCAAGGCCTGCGCGGCCTCGGGCGCCCTGCTGAACCACCTCTCCACGGCGAACGTCGCCCGGGACATGGAGCTGCTGCGCCAGGCCGTCGGGGACGCGTCCTTGAACTTCTACGGGTACTCCTACGGCACCTACCTGGGCGGTACGTACGCGAACCTGTTCGGAGACAAGGTGCGCGCGATGACCCTCGACGGCACGCTCGACCTCGTCGCGAACGCCACCGGCGAGCCGGGCCGGGAGCACGAGCCGGTGGACGTGCGGGCCGACGTCGCCGGTGCCCAGCAGCAGGAGCTGGACCGGTTCTTCGCGGTCTGCGCCGCCGCCGGGCCGAAGTGCGCGTTCTCCGCGGGCGACCCGAAACAGCGGTTCGCCGGGATCTTCGCCCACGCCTCGCGCGGCCCGGGCGTGGCCTCGCTGATGAAGACGGTCGGCAGCGCGCTCTACCAGTCCGGCCGGTGGAAGCGGCTCGCCCAGACCCTCGCCGCGATGCCGGCGGACCCGGGCCCCGCGGCGCCGGTGCTCGACCCGGCCGTGCCGACGCACTCCCCCGGCTTCCTGGCCGTCCAGTGCCTCGACAGCGACAACCCGCAGTCGCCCGCGGACTACGCCGCGCTCGCCGCCCGGGAAAGCGCGCGGCAGCCGTACTTCGGACTGAGCGCGGTGTATTCGATGGCCCAGTGCGTCGGCTGGCCCGCCCGCGACGACGACCGCTACACCGGGCCGTGGAACCGGCCGCGGCCGCACCCGGTCCTGGTGCTGAACAACCGGTTCGACCCGGCGACCCCGCTGGCCAACGCCGAGGCCACGGCGGCGGAACTGGGCGACGGCCGCGTGCTCGTCGTGGACGGCTACGGCCACACGTCGCTGGACGCCCCGAGCGCCTGCGCGTCGGCGGCCGTGGTGCGCTACCTGACCGAGCTCACCGTCCCGCCGCCGGGGACGACCTGCGCCCCGGACGCCGTCCCGTTCCCCTGACCGGTCGTGACCGGGAAACCGGTTCCCGGTGCGGTTTCTCACTCACGGCCAGCCGCGGCAGGCCGTTCAGCCGAACGGACCCGCGGGCAGGGTCCAAAGACCCTGCCACCGGCCGGGCCCGGGTGGTGTTCTGTAGGGGTGCAGGCCCGCCGCAGGGCCGGTGCGGGGACCTCGGGCCCCGGCGGGCCGCACACCTTCTTCACTCCATGACGCGGATCGGCGTCCCCGCCTGGTAGGCGGCGATGTCCTCGACCGCGTCGCCGTAGAAGATCTCGTAGACCTCCCGCGTGACGAAGCCGATGTGCGGCGTCAGGACCGCGTTGTCGAGTGTCCTCAGTGGATGGTCGGCGGGGAACGGCTCGGTGTCGTAGACGTCCAGTGCGGCGGCGCGGATCTCCTTGCGCCGCAATGCGTCCACCAACGCGGCTTCGTCGACGATCGGGCCGCGCGAGGTGTTCACCAGCAGCGCGGACGGCTTCATCGCGGCGAGCTCGGCCGCCCCGACCAGGCCGCGGGTGCGCTCGCCGAGGACCAGGTGGATCGACAGCACGTCCGACCGCGCGAACAGCTCCTCCTTGGACACCGCGGTGACGCCGTGCGGTTCCGCCTTCTCCGGCGTCAGGTTCTGGCTCCAGGCGATGGTCTCCATCCCGAAGACCTGCCCGATCTTCGCCGCGCCCGCGCCGAGCCTGCCCAGGCCGAGCAGGCCGAGCGTCTTACCGTGCAGCATGGTGCCGACACCGGTCTGCCAGCCGCCCTCGCGCATCGAGCGGAACTCCTGCGGCAGGTTCCGCGACGCGGCGAGGATCAGCGCCCAGGTGTGCTCGGCGGTCGGCTCCCCGATGTAGCCGGTGGCGGACACCACGACACCGTTGCGGCGCGCGGCCGCCACGTCGATGGCGGCGTTCCGCTTGCCCGTGCTGACCAGCAGCTTCAGGTCCGGGAGGGCGTCGAGCACCTCGGCCGGGAACCGGGTGCGCTCGCGCATCGCGACCACCGCTTCGAAGCCCTGCAGCTGCTTGACGACGTCGGTCAGGGGCTCGGTGAAGACCGTGATGTCGGCCTGCAGCGAGTTCCAGTCACCGAAGGTGAGGGCGACGTCCTGGTAGTCGTCGAGAATCGCGATCCGCATGGCCTCACCGTAGCCGGGCGGCTCAGCCGGGGTCGGCGGCGGCCGGTTCGCCGGGGAAGAGGATGGGACTGAGCAGGTACCGGGTGCGACCGGGCGTCGCGGGCTGGGCCAGCCGGGGCAGGATCGCCGCGCGCAGCTCCCCGACCAGGGCGATCAGTTCGTCCCGGCTGAGCCAGATCGCGTGCTGCTGGTAGCCGACGGGGTCGGCGGAGGGGTCGGCGCCGTCGCGGTCGAGGTAGGCGTCGAACTCGGCGACCAGGGTCGCGACCGCCACGGCGAACGCGCGCCGGTGGTCCTCGGCCGTCATCGAAGCGACCTCGCCGGGGTCGATGGCCGCCCGGTCTCGGCGCAGCCGGTAGTGGCGCTCGACCGCGCCGCGGACCCGGCGTTCGCCGGCCACCTCCAGGACCCCGCCGGCGGCGAGCACCTCGACGTGCCGGTAGAGCATGGCTTTCGAGACGTCCGGCAGCAGCGCGCCGAGCTGGGCGGTGGTGAGCGTCCGCTCGCCCCGCAGGGCGTGCACGATCCGCAGCCGCGCCGGGTGTCCCAGCAGTTCCCAGGTGTCCACTACCCAACGATCTCATGCGGTGATACCGTTCGCAAAATCCGAGAACGGTTGGGGGCGGGATGACGGACACGGATCCGGCGGCGATCGCGCTGGCGGTCGTCGGCCTGGCGGCGGCGGGCCGCTTCACGGAGGCCGAAGCGCGTTTCGCGCCGCGGCTGCGGGCGGCGGCCTCGGCCGGGACGCTCCAAGTCGGCTGGGAGACCGAAATCGCCAAGGCCGGCCCGGTCCGGGCGGTCGGCGCGCCGGTGCGCGAGCCGGCCAAGGCGGGGCTGGTCCGGGTCAGCGTCCCGGTCACCTGCGAGCGCGGCGGCCTCACCGTGGTCATGTCGATCGACGACGCCGACCTGCTGCACGGGCTCCGGCTCGCGCCGCCGTCCGGCGCGTCCTGGGAGCCGCCGCCCTACGCCGAGCCGGCCCGGTTCGCCGAGCACGAGGTCACCGTCGGCTCCGGCCCGCTCGCGGTGCCCGGCACGCTCACCGTGCCGCGCGGGCGTGGCCCGCGGCCGGGGCTGGTGCTGCTCGCCTCCGGGCCCGCCGACCGCGACCTGACGACCGGGCCCAACAAGCCGTTCAAAGATCTGGCGTGGGGACTGGCCGCGCGTGGCATCGCGGTGGCCCGGTTCGACAAGGTGACCCGGGTCCACCCGGAGACCGGCTCCGCGCCCGGCTTCACGATGGCCGACGAGTACGTGCCGCACGCGGTCGCCGCCGTCCACCTGCTCCAGCGGCAGCGGAAGGTGGATCCGGCGCGGGTGTTCGTCCTGGGGCTCAGCGGTGGCGGCAACGCCGTTCCGCGGGTCGCGGCCGCCGAGCCGTCGATCGCCGGCCTGATCAGCCTGGCCGGCGACACGCTGCCGCTGCCGCGGGCGGCCGTCCGGGTCGCCCGCTACCTGGCCGAACTGGACCCCGGCCCGGCCACCACGGCGGCCGCCGAGTCGGTCGCGCGGCAGGCGGCGCTCGTCGAGAGCCCCGGCCTGTCACCGGCGACCCCGGCGGCGGACCTGCTGTTCGGGTGGCCGGCCTCCTACTGGCTGGACCTGCGCGCCTACGACCCGGTCGCGACGGCCGCCACGCTGGACAAGCCGATGCTCATCCTCCAGGGCGGCCGCGACTACCAGGTGACTGTGGCCGGTGACCTCGCGCGCTGGCGGGCGGGCCTGGTGGGACGATCCGACGTCACGATCCGCGTGCACGAGGCCGACGACCACCTGTTCTTCCGCGGCGAGGGGCCGTCCACCCCTGCCGGTTACGAGGCACCGCAGCACGTCGACCCGGCCGTGGTCGCCGACATCGCGGACTGGCTTTCCCGGCCGACGTGACCCAGCCCTCTTGAACGTGTTCAAAACCAAGGCTACGGTTCTCTTGAACACGTTCAAAAGGAGGAAACCATGGACCCGATAGTCCTCGCCTACGCGCTCTACCTGCTGATCAGCGTCCCGCTGACGGTGCTCGTCGCCCGGACGCTGAGCAAGCACGGCCGCACCTTCCTCACCGAGGTCTTCGCCGACAGCCCCGGCCTCGCCAACGCCGTCAACCAGCTGCTGGTGGTCGGCTTCTACCTGGTCAGCCTCGGGTTCGTGACGCTGTTCCTGACCAGCCACAGCTTCGTGGTCAGCGCCCGGGACGTGTTCGAGATGCTGTCGGTCAAGATCGGCACGGTGGCGCTCGTCCTCGGCGTCATGCACCTGGTCAACGTCCTGGTGTTCAACGGCATCCGGCGCCGCCACCTCGCCCCGAAGCCCGCGCCGCTGCCCATTGCGTACCCGGGCGTGCCGCAGGCCCCGCCCTTCCCGGCTCCCTGACGGCGCTAACGTGCAGCGCGTGGCCAAGAGCGAGGAAACGCGGTCCCTGATCGTCACGACCGCGATGCGGCTGTTCACCGAGAACGGCTACGACCGCACGACGATGCGCGCGATCGCCGCCGAGGCCGGCGTCTCCGTCGGGAACGCCTACTACTACTTCTCGTCCAAGGAACAGCTGATCCAGGGCTTCTACGACGAGATGGCCGCGCAGCACCTGGCGGCGGCGCGGGCGCTGCTCGAGAGCGAAACCGGCTTCGCGGCCCGGCTGAAGGCGGTGCTGCTGTGCTGGCTCGACGTCGCCGAGCCCTACCACCGCTTCGGCACGCAGTTCTTCGTCAACGCGGCCGACCCGGAGTCGCCGCTGAGCCCGTTCAGCGTCGACTCCGCGGCCGCCCGCGAGGCGTCGATCGGCCTGATGCGCGAGGTCGTCGAGGGCTCCGACGTCAAGCTCGACCCGGAGCTGCGGACCCAGCTGCCGGAGCTGCTGTGGCTGTTCCAGATGGGCGTGGTGCTGTTCTGGGTCCACGACCGCTCGCCCGGCACGAAACGCAGCCGGCTGCTGGTCGAGCGCAGCGTCCCGCTGCTGGCCCGGCTGGCCGCGCTCTCCCGGCTGCGGGTGTTCCGGCCCGTCAGCCGGGAGATCGTCGACCTGATCCAGGAGCTCGCTAAACGGGACTGACCGCGCGGAAGTACAGGAACCGCGGCTTGCTGCGCAGGTTCGCCGTCCACTTCGGATCGGCCGCTTCCGCCTCCGGGACCGGCATCGGCTCCACCAGGCGGTCCACCGCGAAGCCCGCGTCGCGGACCGCCTGGAACGTCCAGCTCAGCGGGCGGCGGTGGAAGCGGACCACATTGCCGGGCGGGAACTCGTCCTCCAGCAGCTCGAGCTCGAAGTAGTTCTCCTTGCCGAACCACCGCCAGTCCTCGCCCGGGTGGTGCACCGAGAACACCAGCACCCCACCGGCCTTGAGGACCCGGCGGAACTCGGCCAGCGTCGGCCCCCAGTCGGCCAGGTAGTGCAGCACGAGCGACGCCGTGACGACGTCGATCGAGGCGTCCGGCAGGTCCAGGGGCCGGGCGATGTCCGCGACCTCGAACCGGGCGACGGCACCGAACTTGCGGCGGGCGACGGCGATCATGCCCGCGCTGGAGTCGACGCCGAGGACGTCGGCGCCGCGCTCGGCCAGGAGCGCGCTCAGGTGGCCGGCCGCGCAGCCGACGTCGAGCACGCGCAGCCCGGCGACGTCCCCGGCGAGGTCGAGGATCGCCGGCCGGTCGTAGAAGGCGTTGGTGACGGACTTCTCCGCGTGCTCGGCGTACTCCTCGGCGTGGCCGTCGTACTGCTCGGCCCGGGCGCGGCCGATGATCTCCTCGACCACCTCCGTCTTCGCGTCGGCGTAGTGCTGGATGTACTTCCACGTCCTCGCGGCCAGCTCACGCTTCTTCGCCGCATACAGCTCCAGTTCCTCCGGGTGCGAGCGCAGGCGGTCGCGGAAGAGGCGGTAGCGCGGCGTCTGGCCGTTGCCCGGCGAGTAGACGTGCAGGTTGATGTTCGTGTCCGGGCCCTTGAAGCAGCGGTGCTTCTCCCAGTCCGGTTCGCGGATGACGAGCCGGTAGCCCGCCGCTTCCAGCGCCGGGACGTAGGCGTCCTCGTCGTCGGAATCCGGGACCTCCAGGAGGATGTCGACGATCGGCTTGGCGCACAAGCCCGGTACCGACGTCGAGCCGACGTGCTCCAGCACGAGCACCCGCTCCCCCAGCACGCCCCGGATCCGCTCAGCTTCGCGGGCGAAGAGCCGCGGCCACTCCGGGTCGTAGTCCGCGAGCGTGACGGTCGAGTTCAGCTTGGGTGCTTCACCGACCCACGCCTTGTGGACCTCTTCTTCGCTCAACGCGTCTTGACTGGTCATTCCGGTTGACCCCCTTCGGCAAGGCAGTCGACCAGATTATCAACGCGCGCAAGTGGTTTCAGCCGATCGGCAGCGGCAGCAGGTTCCCGGTCGCTTCGCGCAGCGCGTCCCGCATCGCCGCCCGCGGGGCCGGGCGGCCGGTGAAGTGCTCGGCCTGGCCGAACGCCTGGTGCAGCAGCATGTCCAGCCCGGTGGCGAGCCGGCCCCCGCGGGCCGCGACCGCTTCGGCGAGCGGGGTCGGCCACGGGTGGTAGATGACGTCGAGGACGTGCCCGACCCGCGCGAGCTCGCCCACGTGCGCGGCGACCGCGTCCGGCGGGACGGTGTTCACCAGCACCGCGGCGGACCCCAGCGCGGCGAAGTCCGTTTCGGCCCAGCGCAGGACGTCGACGTCGAGCGCGGCCCGCTTCGCCGCGTCCAGGGTTTCGGTGGCCCGGGCCGGTTCGCGCACGACCAGCCGCACCTGCCGGACGCCGAGGTCGGCCAGGCCGACGACCGCCGCCGCCGCGGTGCCGCCCGCGCCGAGCACCACCGCCGTGTCCCCGGGGGACGGCCGGTAGCCGCCCGCGGCGCGCAGGGCGCCGGTCACGCCCTCGACGTCGGTGCAGTCCGCCAGCCAGCCCCGCTCGGTGCGGACCAGCGTGTTGGCCGCGCCGACGGCGGCCGCGCGCGGCGTCACCTCGTCCGCGTGGTCCAGCGCCGCGCGCTTGCCCGGCATGGTGACCGAGAAACCGGTCCACTCCGGGCCGAGCCCGTCGACCAGCGCCGGGAGCCCCTCGGCGGTCGTCTCGATCCGCTCGTACGTCCAGCCCGTCAGGCCGAGCGCGGCGAACGCGGCGCCGTGCAGCACCGGGGACAGCGAGTGCGCCACCGGCTTGCCCAGCACCGCGGCCTTGCGTGGCTCAGATGACACCGCGCTGCCTGGCCAGATCGCGGTTCTTGTTGTGCTCGTCGTTGGTGACCGCGAAGCACGACAGGCCGTTCTTCTCGCACTTGACGAAGTACACCCAGTCCCCGGCCGGCGGCTTCACCGCGGCCTGGATCGCGTCCGGGCTCGGCACCGCGATGGGCGTCGGCGGCAGTCCCGCGTTCTTGTACGTGTTGTACGCGCCGGATTTGAGCCGGTCGGCTTCGTCGGTCAGCAGCGTCGGGCGGTCCAGCACGTAGTTGACCGTCGAGTCCATCTGCAACCGCATGTTGATCTTCAGCCGGTTGTAGATGGTCCGCGAGAGCTTGCCGAAGTCGGCCTTGACCGCTTCACGCTCGATGATCGAGGCGATGATCAGCGTCTGGTACGGCGTCATGCCCGGACCGGTCGACTGCGGGGTCAGCCCGTCGTTCTGCAGCGCCTCGGCCGAGCTGTGCACCAGCTGCCCGAGGATCTCCTGCGCGGTGGACCCCGGCTTGACGTCGTAGAGGCCCGGCGCGATCAGGCCCTCCAGCCTGCGGTCCTTGCGGTCGGCCTTGTTCGCCGGCTCGATCGCCCAGTCCGGCACGCCGAGCTGCTTGAGGTCCGCCGCGTCGACGGCCTTGCGCAGGTCGTCCGCGGAGACGCAGGTGCTCTTGCCGTTGAGCTGCGCGCACGACGCCTTCGCCATCAGGCTGAAGACGCCGGGCGTGACCTTGCCGTCGGGCTGGGTGATGTCGTCGAACTGCGTGTAGGGCCGGATCTCCAGCTGGCCGACGCGGGAGGCCGCGTCGGTGATCCGGTCGACCGCGCTGGCCCCGGACATGTGCGACTTCATCACGTAGAAGCCGTGCTGGATCCGGGCGAGCTTCGGGTTGCCCTCGCCCGCCTTGACGAACGCCTTGCTGCTGGCGACCACGCCCGCCGTGGTGAGCTTCGCGCCGATCGCCGACGTCGTGTCGCCGTCGTCGACCTGGAAGACCACGTCGTCGGTGCCGGCACCGTCGAAGTCGTCGTAGCCGAAGAACTTGTTGAAGCCGTACCAGGCGCCGCCGGCGAGCAGGGCGATCACCGCGATCGCGGCGACCCAGCCGAGAGCGCGCTTGCCCTTCTTCCGCGGCTTCGCGGGCTCGTCGTCGTAGTCGTCGTACTCGTCCTCGTACTCCGCCTCGTCGTAGTCCGCGTACTCGTCGTATTCGTCGTAGTCCGCGTACTCGTCGTCCTCGGCGAAGGGCTCGGGCTCCTCCTTAGGGGCCCGCGGCGGTTCGGCCGGGGGCGGCGGGGCCAGCGCGGGCAGCACGTCGGTCACCGGCTCGTCGCGCGCGGGCGGCGCCGCCGGGCGGCGGCGCGGCTCGGCGCCCGGTTCGGGCACGCCAACGGAGCGGTCACCCGGCTGGGCGAGCCGCCGGGGGGCCGGTTCGGCGTCGGGCTCCAGCGCCGAACGGCGCCGCCGTGAGTCGGCGGCTTCGGCCGCTTCGGGGGCCCGGCGGCGGGCGGGCGGCGGCTCGGCGGCCGCGCCACGACGGCCTGGGCGGGGCTCGGCCGCTTCGGCGTCGGCGCGACGCCGCCGTGGGGGCGCCGGTTCGATGCGCTCGGGCGCGGCCCGCCGGGGCGGCGGGTTTTCGTCGTCGGGGTCCGGCACGGCCCGCCGCCGGGGCGGCCTGGCCTCGGCCTCGTCGAGGTCCGGGGTCGCGCGCCGGCGCGGCGGCCGGGCTGCGGCTTCCTCGGGCTCGGGTGCGGCCCGGCGCCGGCGCGGGGCCGGCTGGTCGACCTCGGAGCCCTCGTCGAGGCCGTGGCGGGCGTGGGCGGCACGGGCCGGGGCGGCCCGCCGCTCCTGCGGGTCGAGGTCGGCGTCGGCCGACGGCAGCGTGCCGGGCGGCTCCAGGCGGCGACGGCCGGGCTGCGGCGCGCCGCGGCGCGGGTCGTACCCCGGAGGATCCTCCCGCCGGGCCCGGCGGGACGGCTGGGGCAGGTCGTACTCGCCGCTGGGGGCCTGCCCGCGGCGGGGCGGCAGCTCGTGCTGCCCGCTCGGGCTGCGGCGGGCGTCCGCGGACCGCGGGTCGGCGCGGCGCGGGGCGGGCCGGGACGGCGGCGGGGTCGCCTCG